>NZ_JBFALK010000011.1:0-102715 GCF_040656155.1 Microtetraspora glauca | reverse complement strand
ACGCGAGCAGCGGCAGGGGAAAGTGTGCTGCCGCATGTTGCGACCCCTCGTAGGGGCGATGAGGACACGAGCTCGCCACGCTCCTGGCCGCCCCGGCGCTCACCTTGCGACCCCTCGTAGGGGCGATGAGGACCCTTCCTTCAACTGTTCCGCTCCAACATGTCCTCGCGTTGCGACCCCTCGTAGGGGCGATGAGGACCTCGACATTCGGGACGCCCATCCCGAACCGGCGGATGTTGCGACCCCTCGTAGGGGCGATGAGGACTGCGGGCTGGTTCCGGATGAAGTCCGGCGGAGGCGGTTGCGACCCCTCGTAGGGGCGATGAGGACTGCAGGTGAAGGCGTTCCAGAAGTCCAAGAAGCTCGAGTTGCGACCCCTCGTAGGGGCGATGAGGACAAGCCGACACCCGCTACTACCGCTCCCGATGGATGTTGCGACCCCTCGTAGGGGCGATGAGGACCCGAGATGTAGGTGGGGCGATCCGCTTCGCGCGGTTGCGACCCCTCGTAGGGGCGATGAGGACTCCTGCCGGTACATCAGCGACTTGACGATGGGCCGGTTGCGACCCCTCGTAGGGGCGATGAGGACGACCGAGCGGGAGCCGAAGGGACCGAAGCGCGCGGGGTTGCGACCCCTCGTAGGGGCGATGAGGACGACCGGGACCGGCAGCGGGTCCGGCTGTGGCTGTAGTTGCGACCCCTCGTAGGGGCGATGAGGACCAGAGCGCCAGCAGGGCCGGGACGTGGCTCACGCTGTTGCGACCCCTCGTAGGGGCGATGAGGACCGTCGCAATGCCGGTGAGGCCCAGCCACGTCTGACGTTGCGACCCCTCGTAGGGGCGATGAGGACCCCCACCTCTCGAATCGGAGAAATCACCGTGACCAGTTGCGACCCCTCGTAGGGGCGATGAGGACGGAAGTTCGTGCCCTGCACCCTGCTCAGACCCGGAAAGTTGCGACCCCTCGTAGGGGCGATGAGGACGCCTGAAGGCATGTATTTCCGCACTGTTGAGTGGTTGCGACCCCTCGTAGGGGCGATGAGGACCGGACACGACGATCGACATCTCCTGGCCGGACATGGAGTTGCGACCCCTCGTAGGGGCGATGAGGACCGCCGAGCGCGTCAGCCGCGGCGTTCCACACCTTGAGTTGCGACCCCTCGTAGGGGCGATGAGGACCCACGCGCCCCACTCCGCCCGCGTGATGATACTCAAGGTTGCGACCCCTCGTAGGGGCGATGAGGACCCCCCGCTCGGTACCGGCCGACCGGCCCGAGCTGGCGAAGTTGCGACCCCTCGTAGGGGCGATGAGGCCCCCCCCCACGGTAAAGCCGCAGGTCAACGAGCATGAGAATGGCCAGAATCATCGGCGTTTTGCAGTGAACCTCCGGTCGTGCGGAAAACCCGGGAGGTCTGCTGCAAAAACATGATCACAAACCAGACTGGCAACGTCTCGAACACAGGTTAGCCCGAGGCCCTCGCTCAAGACCACCACTCGACAGCTCCTCGACTCCCCAATGTCCTGACCTGCGTTAACAGGTGTCAGCCTTCGCTCCGAAGTCGTCGTCCATCTGTACAGGGTGAATAGCGAGCAGGCGGGAGGCAGAGCAGTGAGGTTGCGGATCGAGGTCACCACAGCGGCGACCGAGCTCGCGTGGACGAAGGTGCTGGCACCGGGACGGTCCCTGGCGTACGACTTGCTGGCCCACACGGCACCCGACATCGGACGGCAATTGCATCACCAGGGGGCCGGGCCGTACGGCATGGTGCCGCTGGGGCATGGCGCCCCGGTGTTCCCGAAAGCCACGCGACGCAGGGGGGCGTACGCCGCGGGAGGGCGAGGCTTCGTGGAGCTCGGCAGCCCGCTCTTCGAGGTGGTGACGGCGCTCGCTCAGGGCGTCAAGCAGCGGGAGCTGCTCGACTGGGGCGGCGCGGCCTTCCGCGTCCTGAACGTGGCCATCGCCGAGCCTCCGGAGTTCCGGTCAGGCCGGGGCCGGTTCCGTACAACCACTCCCGTGGTCATGAAGGGCACCGGACGCGACACCGACGGGACGCGGAGCACCCGGCAGGCATGGCTGATGCCGACCGATCCCGAGTTTCCGGTGTTCTTCCAGCGCAACCTCCGCCGGAAGGCCGAGACACTCGGTCTCGACCCGGAGATATATCTGACGGCGATCACCTGGATCGGCTCCAAGAGGTCGTTCTCCGTGGGCCACGGGGCGAAGCCCGGAGCGCCCGTCGAGGTAGAGCTGAGCGGGCCACCGGAAACGCTCCAGGCGATCTGGAGCTGGGGCCTCGGACAGGCCAACGCCGCCGGCTTCGGCTGGATCGCCGCATGAACGAACCCGATCCACGGGATGTGGACGCAGGCGATCAGGCGCGGCTCAGGCTGACCGCGCATCCCCTTCAGCGGATCGGCGCGTACGCCCTGGCGGCCCTGGCCAAGGCGTCATCTGTCGAGGGCCTCACATCAGACGGCTTCGCCACAGCGGTGGAAACGGTGACCCGGGACGCGGTTGCCGCTGCCCTCGTGCGTGACACGAAGAGCGACCAGGGGTTCTGGCTCAAGACGAGCATGTCCTTCTTCCCGAACTCGAAGATGAACCATCTCAGCAACGCGAAGAAGGACGACCCCACAATCCGTGATGCCGTACGGCGATGGCGTGAGCGTCCGGATCCATCGGCCTGGCCGGAGGCGGCATGCGTGCTGTGCGGGCGGGACGCGGTGGGGTACTACGGCAAGGTCGACGTCCCCCTGGCGGAAAGCGATCTCTACCGCAACAACACGCCACGCGGGCACGCCGGGATGGCGCTGTGCTGGCCGTGCCTGTGCAGTTTCTACGCCCTGCCGTACGGCTGCCGCCTGACGGGTGGGCCGTCCACCGCTCTCCACAGCTGGGACGAGCGATTCATGGCGCGAACGCTGTCCCGTCGAGTCGAGCGCAACCGGCAGTTGATCGCCCTGGGCAGGGCCGACTCCCGCAAGGTGCTCTCGAACGAGGTGATGGCTCTCCAGGCGTTGCGCCACTACGAGGATCGGCTGACCGCCGGAGTGGAGCTGCTGGTTTTCAGCAACAACAACCGCGGCCAGACGCTGGAGATCCAGTCACTGGATCGGCCGATCGCCGAATGGTTGCGGCGGTCGTCACGGCCTCCGCGCAAACGCGGCTTCCCGGCGCTGCTCCGCGCCCACGCGACGGGGGACCGGCCAGGCGCCCTCGGCCTGGCGCGTAACGCCTTCCGCGCGCCGGAGCAGATCGCCCAGGCGTGCAGCCGATATCTGACCGCGCATCTCGGCCGTGGCGTGATCCGTACGGACACCGCCGAGCTGGCCGAGCTGTGCTTCTCCTTCGTGATCGAGGTGATGCGAATGAACCAGAACGAGATCGACGAGATCAAGGCCGCCGGAGCCCAGGTGGCGGCCTGGTTGAACGCGGAGAACTCCGCGGGGCAGCTCCGGGCGTTCAACGCGACGTTGAAGGAACCCAGGCGGATGCGGCATTGGCTGATGCGCCGCAATGTCGATGCCCTGCTGGACCAGGACAGTGGGATCGGCGGCCCGCTGATCACCGAGAACCAGTTCCGGCTGCTCTTCGACCCCGAGGTGGAGCAGGCGTGGTTCCACCGGCAACTGCTCATCGTCTCGGTGGTCCAGCGGCTGCACGAGCTGGGATTCACGCCCGCGGATCGGGCCGAGGTCGCCGCCGCGATGGCGGACGAGGAGAAAGAGCACCCCGAGGACATCGACTACATGAAGGGCGATGAGTGAGATGAGCTACCTGGTCGGTAAGGTCGTCCTGGATATTGTGGCCGGCGCGCCGAACAACGGCCTCGGCGAGGACAACGTCGCCACGGTGAAGCAACTGCGCGTCGGGCGTGACACCCATCCGTACGTATCGGCGCAGGCGTTCCGCCGCTGGCTGCGGGACTCGCTGCCCGCCTCGGAACCGGTCTCACCAGTAGTGCGGTCGGGCAGTGGCCAGAAGCAGCAGGCGTACACGCAGGGCCGCCCTGACCTGTACCTCGACGACGACCTGTTCGGCTACATGGTCGCGGTCAAGGGCGACAAGACCAAGACGTGCCAGCGGGACACGGTCCTCGCCACGGGAACGTTCGTGTCGGTCGCCCCGCGCCGCCCTGAGCGGGACTTCGGGACGATGAGCCGCGGCTTCGCGGCCGGGGAGAACCCGGTGCTGCACGGCCACGAGTTCTACAGTGCCGAACTGGCCGGTGACGTGCTGCTCGACCTGGCTCGAATAGGCGTGTTCGAGATCGACGGCGCCGGGTTGAAGATCGCCCTGCCCGAGCCTGCCGCCAAGGAGGCGGCGGACAACGGAGCCGAGCCGGTCACCTTCCGCGGCTGCTCCGCGCTGCGGCTGACGATCGAGGAGCGACGCCGCCGGGCCGCTCTGCTGCTGCGCACGCTGACCGCCATACGTGGCGGGGCCAAGCAGTCGATGCACTACGGTGACCGCGCCCCAGCGATCATCCTCCTCGCGCCGGTGAAAGGCGGGATCAATCCTTTCACCCGAGTTCTCAGTGTCCGGGGCGAGCGCGCGCTGTTCGACGCGGGTGTCCTGCGCGCCGAGATCGAGGCCTGGTCCGACGAGCTGGACGGGCCGGTGCTGCTCGGTTGGGCGCCGGGCTTCCTCGGCGAACAGCGGGATCGGACCCGCGCGGATCTCGCCGATCTGATCACCGCCGGAAATCTGGTCATCGACCACCCTCGTGTGCTGCTCGGTGGCTTGGCGGAGCAGATCGAGCGGGGTGAGCGGGACACCTGGTTCGAGGATCCGAAGGCATGACCACGACCGAGGCGTTGCGAGTGACGGTCACCGCGCCGATCGTCTCCTTCCGCAACCCGCTGTACGCGGGAGTGCAGGTGGCGCTGCCCTGCCCACCGCCCGCGACCGTGGGCGGCATGCTCGCGGCGGCGGCCGGGGGCTGGCACGCCGTCGATGTGGAGACACGGTTCGCCATGGCCTTCCACGCGCGCGGCAAGGGAGTCGACCTGGAGACGTACCATCCGCTGGACGCCACGGGTAAGAAGGCCGATCCGACACCTCGCGAACGGGAGTTCCTGGCCGACGTCACCCTCACAGCCTGGTTCATAGAAGACCTCGACGTGTGGGAGCGCAGGCTCCGCAGGCCGGTCTGGCCGTTGCGTCTGGGCAGGAGCCAGGACCTGGTCGGACTCATGACCCGCCGCGTCGTCCTTCGCCACGGCCCCGGCCGCCAGCGCGACGCCGTACTTCCAGAGGGGACCACTCCCCTGCCCGCCGGAACGCTGCTGCGGCTGCCGACCGCGGTCTCGCTGAACCGGCATCGGACCCGCTGGGACGCTTATCACTTCGACGCGGCCGGCCGAAGTGACGTGATGGTCGCCTCCACCTGGGCGGACGAGGACGGCAGGGCAGTGGCTCTGCTGCCCCCGGTCCATCCCGAGCAACTCATGGGAAGCGGGTGACATGGAGCTGCGGGACATGCTGGCCAAAAGCAACCCGGTGGAAAGACTCATCGATCATCTGGCCGCAACCCTGGAGGGCGCCCTCGCACTTCGGCGGCGGGTGGGAGACATCGCCGTTGTGGAGCAGGTAACCCAGGGCCAGTTCTGGACCGCGGTGTCCTTGGCCGCGCTCTGCCACGACGCCGGGAAGATCCCGGACGGCTTCCAGGCCATGCTCAGGGGAACCACCCAGTCGTGGGGCGAGCGGCACGAGGTCGTCTCCCTGGGCTTCCTTCCCTGTCTCATCGAGGATGAGCGGCTACTGACCTGGGTCGCTACCGGGGTGGCCACTCACCATCGGTCGCTTGAAGGCGGACGCGGTCCAGTGATCAAGCTGTACGGCGGCGCTCCCGACGCGGAGTGGCGCGACCGCCTGCGACCCCTCCCTGACTCCGTCGCGGTCGAACTCATCGGCTGGCTGGCCCGTACGGCGAAACGGGCCGGGCTCCCGGCGGCCTCCCTCTCGCCGGAGGAACTCGACGTGGTCGGCGAGGCCCGGCGGATGTTCGACCTGCTGCTGGACAGGTGGGAGCTTCCGGCGCACCCCGACGAAGGTCTCGCGGCGGTTCTTCTGCAGGGTGCCGTCACGCTGGCGGACCATGTCTCCTCCGCGCACGGCACTCTCCACACCCGCCAGCCCATCGGCATCCGGTTCCGAGCGCTGTTGGAAAAGGCGTTCACCGAGAAGGGGCAGAGCCTCCGCCCGCACCAGGCCGAGGCGGCGGAGACAGGTGGCCACCTCCTGCTCCGCGCCCCGACCGGCTCGGGAAAGACGGAGGCCGGACTCCTCTGGGCGGCGACGCAGGCGGCCGAGATCACCCGTCGTACGGGCGGCGTCCCGAGAGTCTTCTTCACCCTGCCTTATCTCGCGTCCATCAACGCCATGGCCGCACGACTCGGCGGGCTCCTGGAGGACGACACGCTGGTGGGGGTCATGCACTCACGGGCCGCGTCGTACCACCTGGCGAGGGCCATCTGCCCGGAAGACGGCGAGGACGAGCACGCCGAGGCGGCGAAGAAGGCCGTGTCGCGGGCAGCGGCGACCCGGCTGTTCCGGGAGACCGTGCGGGTCGGCACCCCGTACCAGATCCTGCGTGGCGTGCTGGCGGGACCGGCTCATTCCGGAACACTGATCGACGCCGCGAACTCGGTGTTCGTCCTGGACGAGCTGCACGCCTACGATCCTCGGCGGCTCGGGTACATCCTCGCGAGCGCCCGGTTGTGGGAACGGCTCGGTGGGCGCCTCACCGTACTGTCGGCCACGCTTCCCGGCGTGCTGGCCCGGCTGTTCCGCGATCTGCTCGATCAGGACGTCCGCCTGATCGAAGCCTCCGCCGTTGGCGCGCCGCTTCGGCATCGGCTCGGCCTTCGGGAGCGGCACCTGACCGATCCGGAGTCGGTCGAGGAGATCCGGAGCAGACTGGCGGCCGGCGATTCGGTGCTCGTCGTCGCCAACAACGTCGCGGACGCCCAGCGTCTGTTCGCCGAACTCGAACCGGAAGCCGACGCCGCCTTCCTGCTGCACTCGCGGTTCCGCCGAATGGACCGATCAGCTCTGGAGCAGGCCATCGCCGAGCGATTCGGCGTCGGCCGGGACCGCCTGCCGGGACTGGTGGTGGCCACCCAGGTCGTCGAAGTGAGCCTGGATGTGGACTTCGACTGCCTGCTCACGTCGGCGGCGCCGTTGGAGGCTCTGTTACAGCGATTCGGCCGAGTCAACCGGATCGCCGCGCGACCACCCGCTGATGTCATCGTGCACGCGGCCGCCTTCGCTCCGCGGCGCAAGGGAGGCGAGGAGTTCGCCGACGGCGTCTATCCCAGGACTCCCGTCGAGACCGGCTGGCACATCCTCACCCGTCATGACGGGTGCGCGGTCGACGAGGCGGATGCCCGCCTCTGGCTCGACGAGGTGTACGACACCGTGTGGGGCCAGGAATGGCATGACGAGGTGCTGCGGCACCAGACGGAATTCACGGAGGCGTTCCTGGGCTTCGCCCACCCCTTCGTCAGCCGGGACGAGCTCGCCGAGCGGTTCGACGAGTTGTTCGACGGCACGGAGGCGGTCCTGGACCGGGATCGCGACGCGTACGAGGCGGATCTGGCGACCGGCCACAAGGCAGCGGGACGCCTGCTCGCCGAGCGGTACCTGATCCCGATGCCGCACTGGGCCGCTCCCCTCACCACCTGGGAGAAGCGGCTCGGCGTACGGATCATCGACGCGGAGTACGACGAGCGGCTGGGGCTGGGCGAGGTCCACGGGCGGGTGGCCCAGGTCTACCAGGCGGGTGAGGTGCTGTGATCGGAGCCGAAGACGTGGGCGGGGTGCACATCAAATACCTCTACCACTGCCGTCGCCAGCTCTGGCTCTACGCACGCGGGGTTCGCCCCGAGCATCTCAACTCCGCGGTGCAGATGGGTGAGGCCGTCCA
Source organism: Microtetraspora glauca (assembly GCF_040656155.1). Taxonomy (NCBI): domain Bacteria; kingdom Bacillati; phylum Actinomycetota; class Actinomycetes; order Streptosporangiales; family Streptosporangiaceae; genus Microtetraspora; species Microtetraspora glauca. Next base: position 94,781 of record NZ_JBFALK010000011.1, on the reverse strand, counting down.
CGAGACCTCCTACACCCGTAGTTCTCCGGTCGATCTCGGCGCCGCCAAGCTGGATCACCTCGACGGAGCTGCCTGGGTACACGAGGTCAAGTCGTCATCGAAGCCCAGCCAGGCCGACGAGGCACAGGCCATGCACTACTGCTATCGGCTGCATGCCGTCGGCATCGCCGCCCAAGGCGGGGTCCTGCACTACCCGAAGACCCGCCGGACGCGGCGCCTGCCCTACACCGCAGAGACGGCGAAACAGGCCGAGGCCGACATCGTGGAGGTGCTGGCCGTGGTCTCCGCGGTCTCCTCACCACCGCTTCTCGCCCGCTCGGCCTGCCGGGGATGCTCCTACATCGACTACTGCTGGAACGAGTAGATGCCCACTGCCTCCCGTACGTACTGGCTCACCACTCCCTGCCGGATCCGGCGCAAGGACCAGTCCCTGCGAATCGAGCGGGTCGACGGCTCGCCCGTGCATATCCCGATCACCGATGTCCGCGACATCGTCGCGTGCGAGCCGGTCGACATCAACACCGCCGTGATCAGCCTGCTCAACCAGTACCGCGTCAACGTTCACTTCCTCAGCCATTACGGCGACTACGCCGGCTCGCTGCTGACCTCCGAGAGCAGCACCTCCGGCCAGACCGTCATCGCCCAGGCCAAGCTGGCCGGCGACCCCGTGGCCTCCCTGGACGTCGCCCGGACGATCGTGGTGAGTGCGGCGGCGAATGTGCGCCGGGTGATCGATCGCAAGCTGCTCACCCGTCCGATGGCGGTATTGGAAACCTCCGTCGCCGCATCGTCGACCCGCGAGGAACTCATGGGTGCCGAAGGCACCTTCCGGCGCGCGGCGTGGGCGGTGCTGGACACCCGGCTTCCCGACTGGCTCCGGCTCGACGGCCGCAGCCGCCGCCCACCGCTCAACGCCGGGAACGCGTTCATCAGCTACGTCAACGGCATCGTCTACGCTCGGCTGCTGTCGGCGATCCGGCTCACTCCGCTGCACTCCGGGGTGGCCTTCCTGCACAGCACCATGGAACGCCAGCGGCACTCCCTTGTGCTCGACCTCTCCGAGGTGTTCAAGCCTCTCTTCGCCGAACGGCTGCTGCTCCGGCTCGCCGGGCGCGGCCAACTCAAACCGGTCCATTTCGATGTCGATGTCAACCAAGCGATGCTGAGTGAATCGGGTCGCAAGCTGGTAGTGCAGACCGTCCGTGACGAATTGGCGGTGACCATTCAACACCGCTCTCTCGGCCGGAACGTGGCATACGACGAGCTGCTGTATCTCGAAGCCCTCCAGCTCACTCGTACGTGCTTGGAAGGCACGCCGTACAAGCCGTTCAAAATCTGGTGGTGAGGTCACGTGTACGTCGTGGTCGTCTACGACACCCTGGCGAAGCGCAACGCCGCCATCCTGCGACTGTGCCGCCAGTATCTCCACCATGTGCAGCGAAGCGTGTTCGAGGGCGCGCTGAGCCCGGCACAGCTACGGCGGTTCCGCCACGCGGTCGAGGATGTGATCGACGCCGGATACGACAGCGTGCTCGTCTTCACGTTCCCGCCAGGAACGACTCCGGAACGCCAGGAATGGGGCATCGCCCAGCCCGCTCCCAGCGATATTCTCTGACCAGCACGACATTGTCGATCATGGAATTTGCAGCAGACCTCGCGGGTTTCCTGCGCAACCGGAGGTTCACTGCAAACCACCGCTCGAACCGCACGGTAACCAGGCCATTGACCTGCGCCTTTACCGTGGGGTCCTCATCGCCCCTACGAGGGGTCGCAACCGCAGCTCAACGGCACGGCGAGCGCGATTGCCGATGTCCTCATCGCCCCTACGAGGGGTCGCAACTGTTCTGCTGCAAATTGCAGCCAGACGAGACGATGTCCTCATCGCCCCTACGAGGGGTCGCAACGGTGTGACACACCTGCAAGCGTTCGAGAGGACAAGTCCTCATCGCCCCTACGAGGGGTCGCAACTTCAGGGCGCCATTCTTGAGTGTCAGCTTGAGCTTTGTCCTCATCGCCCCTACGAGGGGTCGCAACCGGGAGCGGGAGCACTTGGCTTACGATACCCACCAGTCCTCATCGCCCCTACGAGGGGTCGCAACGCCTGCCCCGCTTCCGTAGCTTCGTGCGTGAGTACAGTCCTCATCGCCCCTACGAGGGGTCGCAACTGGGGACCGGCGAGCAGGCGCACCCGCGCCCGCGCGTCCTCATCGCCCCTACGAGGGGTCGCAACAGGCTGAACGGCTCGCCACCCCACAACTGCACCTTGTCCTCATCGCCCCTACGAGGGGTCGCAACCCGGATAAACCCACATGTCACCGATCCGGTACGCGGTCCTCATCGCCCCTACGAGGGGTCGCAACGCTCGGTCGGCTGGTGGGCCGCGTACGGCGTGGAGCGTCCTCATCGCCCCTACGAGGGGTCGCAACTTGGGGTGTGTGCCCTGTTGTGTGGCTAGCGCTAGTCCTCATCGCCCCTACGAGGGGTCGCAACCCGGGCTGCCGGCCGAGGGGGTCCGTCTCCCCCTTGTGTCCTCATCGCCCCTACGAGGGGTCGCAACCTGCCGCTCTGGTCTCCGAGCTGCCCGGCGTCCGCAGTGTCCTCATCGCCCCTACGAGGGGTCGCAACTGTCGTAGATGTCCTTGGCGTAGGCGGTGAAGGTCCGGTGTCCTCATCGTCCCTACGAGGGGTCGCAACCCGCGCCCCGTTCGAGTGCATCGGCCGGGTCCACCGTCCTCATCGCCCCTACGAGGGGTCGCAACGCGATTGTTCATAGCGCGGCTGATCAGGGCGGAAGTCCTCATCGCCCCTACGAGGGGTCGCAACAGGACGGCGGTCCGGCTCACGCGGCACGCTCCCGGTCCTCATCGCCCCTACGAGGGGTCGCAACTCCCACCAGGCGACGCCAGGCAGGCCGCCATACCTGTGTCCTCATCGCCCCTACGAGGGGTCGCAACAGGACGGCGGTCCGGCTCACGCGGCACGCTCCCGGTCCTCATCGGCCCCTACGAGGGGTCGCAACTAGTGCTCGGACGGCTTTATGACGGCGGTGACGGTGGTCCTCATCGCCCCTACGAGGGGTGGCAACATCGCTGCACACCGGGGAGCCCGGATGGCGGCTGCTCGACTTCGCCCGCGCGTTCAACGGCCCCGGCCTGCTCGACCTGGCCTCCTGGCCCGGCACTCTCGAAGCGGCCGATCCCGCACGGGTCGGCGGCTTGATCGACTCCTACATAGCGGCCGGCGGCCATCGGGACGCTCAGGCGCGACGCGGCGGGCTGAGCGCCGAAGCTTGGGCCCTGGGCTGGCACCGCGTCTGGATCACCGAATGGTTCATGGACCAGGCCGTGCACTGGATCGCCGACCCTGCCACCGACCCGGCCTACCTCAAGGCCGTCCGCCGCCACCTCGCAGACGCCGTACGTTTGCTCGACACCATGAACCGGGCCGCCTGGCAGCAACACGCCCGCCAGCGCCAGGCCACCGAACCCCACGGACCGTTTCCACCGCCGCTGGAGATGCACTGGGGCCAGCATCCCGGTGTCGGGCCGGGAGCGGAGATCCTCGGTGATCTCACCGGCCGCACGGTGATCGATCTCGGCTGCGGCCCCGGCCACCACACCGCTCACCTCGTCACGCTTGGCGCCATCGTGACGGGCGTCGACATCGCCCAACGCGCAGATCGAACGGGCCCGCAATCGCTACGGTCATCTGGTCGGCATCAGCTTCACGTGGCCGACGCCATCGACTTCCTCGGCGAGGTGGGGTGCGACGTCTGCTACTCCGTCTTCGGCGCGGTGGGGTTCGCACCACCTGAGCGTCTGCTCCCGGCGATCGCCGCAGCGCTCCGGCCGGGTGGGCTGCTCGCCTTCAGCGTCCCGCACCCGACCGCCGGGCTCGCTCGAACCAGCTCACCCTCCCTTTCGGCGACCGGGCGCCCATCCAGCGCTGGGAACCGCCCGCGTCCGCCTGGCCGCTCCTGTTGGCCGAAGCCGGACTCGACCTGGAAACCCAGCACCACCTCACCAATCCATTCGAAGGCCCGGCAACCCTGCTCATCGCCGCACGGAAACGTCCGCCAGGAGTTCCCCCATGACCATCGCCTACCTGCTGATCGACATCGACGGCGTCCTCATCCCCTTCCCCCGACAGCGCGGCAACGGCCCCGCCACCCACGTCCGACACCTCGTCATCCCGACCGGGTACGACGCCGCCAAGCCGGTCCCGATCTGGCTCAACCCGGCCCACGGCCCCATGCTCACGAACCTGTTCCAGGAAGTCCCTGTCACTCCGGTCTGGTGCACGAGCTGGCACGGCGACGCGAGCACCCTCATCGGCCCCAAACTCGGACTTCCCCCATTACCCCATGTCGAGCTCGGACGGCCGGCCATCACCACCAGCCACCCCAACGGCTACCTCTGGAAACGCGACCCCGTCACCCGATGGCTCCGCTCCAGCCGCCTGGATCGACGACGACTTCACTCCCACCGACCACGCCTGGGCCGCTCACCGTACCCAGTTCGGCACCCCAACGCTCCTCATCCAGCCCGACCCCATGACCGGTCTGGAACCGTCCCACCTTGACGCCGTACACACCTGGGCGCTGGAGATTGCCGACGGCTCGCTACCGGAACGAATCGAGCACGAGCAGACTGGGCCGAGCAAAGCCCGAGCCCGCTACCTTCCCAGCCCACCCGGCAGCACGTTGCCGATCTCCGCGACCGAGCGTTCCGTCGACGTGGCAGGCCATGAACGGCAATGACATCTCCTGAGGTGGAAACCGTCTACGAGCCGGTTTACGCAGGCTGTGCGAACGGTCCCGCTGCCAGATCGCAGGCACAGCAACGTTCGAAGCTGAACGGCTCCACCGCGGCTTGCTCCCAAATTCGCCTGGCGTTTCCATTAGATCCTGGATCGACTAACCGTACTATAACGAGCGCGACCACGGCTGCAGCCCCTGCCCGATACAGCGCCGAAGCAGCGCTTTGGACGTGTGCGCCGGAGACGAAAAGGTCGTCCAGCAATAGCACCCTCTCACCATCGATACGACAGGTGGTCTGGAATGCGCGGTCGTCGGACTCTCTAGCGGCAAGAAACGGTGCGCGTCCATAGACAGGCATCAGGATGGTCTTGTGAAGCTCTTGTAGGGCGGTGACCATTTCGACAACCCGCGCCATGGGGGCTGATTCCTGGGCCTGCCGTTCCAATCGCATGCTGGGGACCGTAGCCACCAGCGTGAAGCCGCCACCTGCCAGCCTGGCCAGACAGGAGCGGTGAACCTGATAGAAGCGAGCGACTGTGGCAGCCAAGAATATCGTTCGATCCACACTGCTCTGAGGAGATGGATCTCGGTATCGGGACACAATGTCGTATAGCTGATCTTCTTCCTTGACGCACAAGGAGATGGGGACCACATAATCGGTGTGGCGGTAAAGCCCCGCCGTGGTTCGACGGCAGCTCAAACAAATAGGATAGGGCTCGCCAGTGGTATAGCAGTCACTTGGCCCCGAGTGGCAGATCCGGCAGACTCCGGGGCGCGCTGCCGGAACATTCCGATACAGATGGGTGAACCGATCCGTTATCACTCGGGGGTCACCCATAGTCAGAATCTGGTTGGTTGACGAGTCACATCTACTAGATTGACAGCCTCGATCAACAGATCGTCAATACCCTTAACGACAGTGATCCCTCCCCGGTACGCCAGACGGCGAACCCATAGCTGTTCCTGGTGAAGCGAATGGGGCACGAACACATGCTTGCCATGATTGAGCGCGATCTCGGCTTGCATAGCCGCTCCACTCCCCTCCTCCCCGTTCAGGATGAAGACGGCTGCAGCCAATCCGGTGGTCACGATGCGCGATAGCGAGATGGCCGCGGCGGTCGGCTCGGCCGTGGGCCAGAACCGCGAGACCAATACGCCTGCGCGGGCTATCTCCTTTGCCACAGTTGCGTTCGGTGGCGAATCCATCGGTGCTGTGATGCCGTGAGTCAAGGTCGCGATACTACGGCCGCCGACGGCGAGAACCGATCTATGGATAGCGGATTCAATCTCTGACGAGATGCCGGCCACGACGGTGAAGCCCGCCTCGGCCACGGCACGGGCCGCATGACGGGCCCGATCAAGGACTTGCTTGCCTTCGCCGGCAACGGCAATCGATCGGCGATCGTCACTCATGAACTGCCCGCGCGTCCAGAGGAAGGGCGGGAAGTTGTAAGTGAACTCGAGGTTGCACGGATACTCCTGCTCCAGGACAGTGACCAAGTGCACGTCTTGTGCTCGCATCTCAGTGATGAGCGCTTCAGCCCGTGCGAGGTCACCGGGCTGGATCCGGGAGACGACAGCAGCGGCGTGAGTGAGCCCGTCCTCGTCCAGGCCGCTGAAGTCCCCCTCCATCAGGCGCAGAGCGCTGCGGCTGGCCTGGATGATGCGAGAAGTGTGATGCCAAGGCCCAGGGGTGGCCTTGGTAAGCGCCAATACTGCAGCCTGTTCCTTGGCGAATGACATGATCTTCACCAGCCCGACGTTCGGATCCGACATAGCCCGTAGACAGGGGGTAGAGACGAGCCTGCCGACAGAAGGTGATCAAATACTCGTTTTTGACGAATCGAGTCTGCCCCACAACGTTCTCGGCAGAAGCGCGTGGCGGCGTTCGCTTCCGCATCGAATAGGCCCTGCGGGGCGCGGTTTCGCCGTACGAGACCGAACGTCGTTGTGCCGCCGTGCCCGAGCTTCCAATCCGGCCATCTGACACCCCCTCCCGCTGGCGAGCTCCACTCGTTCAGCTCTTGTGCGAGGTAGGAGGGTCGACGCCGAGGAGCTTGAGGAGCTCAGCCGTGGGGACCAGATAGGCGACGCCGACACGGATGACCCGGCACGGGAACTCGCCTTTCTTGGCCAGCTCGTACGCCTTGGTCCGGCCCAGCCCCAGCGCCCGAGCGGCGGTGAGCAGATCGACGGTGGCCGGCAGCTCGTGCAGCTCCGCCAGGGTGAAACCCTTCATCTCTTCTCCTCCGAAAGAAGTGCCGGGCGGGCGAACCCGACGACATCGGACCGATCCGCATACGACGCGTAACGCACCACGTCGCCGGTCTGCGGTGCGTGGATCATCTGGCCGGGTGCGACGACCACGCCCACGTGCCCCGGGCCATCCGACTCCGGGCGCATGAACACCAGGTCTCCCGGCTGCTCCTGACCACGAGACACCGAAGGCCCCTGCCGCCATTGATCAGCGGCAACCCGTGGGATCGCGATCCCGGCGTACTGATAGGCGCGCATCGTCAGCCCCGAGCAGTCGAACGCTCCAGGCCCCTCCGCACCCCAGGCGTACGGCTTGCCGAGCTGCGTCCGCGCGTAAGCGATGACCCGGCCCGCGACCGCGCTCGGCGCATAAGGAAGCGAGCAGAACTCCTCCCCCACGTCAGCCGAATATCGGCGGGCGAAGCCCAGCACGCGCCGCACGTACCAGTCCGCGTGGTTGTACCGCCAGATCGCCCCATACATCCGCTCCGGAGCGCCGTTCGCCTTGAGGTACCGCGCCGCCCCCGGGATCGCGTCGGCCGGATCGTAAACGTCCGCCCGCCCGTCGCCGTTGCCGTCCACCCGGTACGCCGACCAGGTCGAGCCAAGGAACTGCATCGGCCCCATCGCCCCTGCCGCGTTCACACCAGAAGCAGCAACTGCCCGACCGTGGTCACTCTCCGCCTTCCCAATCGCGGCCAGCACCTGCCACGGGATCCCGTACGCCTCGCCGGCGCGCCGATAGAGCCGCAGATAATCAGGCGGGATGTCGCCCGACGAACCCGTTCCGCATCCCTCGGAGCCGCCCACCGCCGTCACCAACAGGACCAACCCCAGCGGCAGCCCAATCGCGAGGCACAGGCCACCGGCCGCAAGCCGCGCAATCAACGGGACCGCCCGGAATCACAGCTCCTCGGCGCGCTCCCGTGCCTGCCGTGCGGCGACCCGCCCGGCACCCGGCCTGCCCTGCTGATCATCTTCGTCGCCCCCAACTACCGGATGGGGCTGTCGCAGCACGTCGAGGACCGCACTCCAGGAGTACCGGTAGTCCTTTCCGGTCCGGAGCGCGGGGATCTGACCGGCGTTCGCCATCCGCCGGACCGTCTGAGCCGACAGGCCGAGCTTGGCGGCGAGTTCCTTGGTGGTCAGCACATCCGGGTCACGGCCGAGCGGCTCGGTCATGGTCACTCCTCCTGGTCGGCGGTTCCCCGACAAGTCTCCCCCAGCGAAGCTACGACAGCACGCCATGTGAATATCTGACGCTTGATGAAGCTGTTTGACATTGCTTGCGCTCCACATCTTGCCCACGTAACGTGTCGATCACGCTACTCAACGTCAAAGATGTCTCGGGGGCGAGTGATGCTGATCCACACGGTGCTCGACATGGCCCAGGCCGTGCCCGTCCCGAACCCGGAACCGATCGCGCCGCCCGGCCTGGAAAAGCCGATCAACACGATCCTCGGCTGGGGCAAGTGGGGCGTCATCGTCTCCGGCGTCGCCGGTCTGCTCATCTGCGGCGCGCAGATGGCCATCGGCCGCAAGAACCGCTCCTCATTCGCGGCCGACGGGGCCTCCGGCATCCCCTGGGTGCTCGGCGGGCTCAGCCTGGCCGCCACCGCATCCGGCATCGTCGGAATGTTCCTCGGATGAGGGCCGCGACCCTGGCTGCGGCAGCCGTATTGCTCGCCGGGTGTTCTCACACTGCCTCGACTCCGGCGCCGACGGCCCCGCTCACCTGGCAGGACTTCCACGGCGTACGGCTCCCGTTGTCCAGCGCGGATGGACCCCACACGCTGAAGAACGACCATGCCGAGGGCTTCGCCCGCACCCGGCAGGGAGCGCTGCTCGCCGCGCTGCACATCGCGGTACGCGCGAACGCCCAATGGGGACCAGACGTCTTCGAGTCCACCATCACACGACAGGTCACCGGCTCCGACGCCGCTCAGCTCCTCGACAAGACGCGCCAGCAGTACGAGGAAAGCCGCCGCGAAGCCGGCCTCCCGGCGGGGAGTCCGCTCGGGCAGGCCTACGTGACCGAGGAGGCGTACCGCTGGGAGAGCTACACCCCGGACGCGGCAACGGTGGACATCGTCAGCGCCGGGCCCTCGGCCGCTGGGACGACCGTACGCGCCTCGACCCGCGTCCAGCTCATCTGGCGCGACGGCGACTGGCGCGTGATCGCCCCACTCGGTGGCGACTGGGGCAACGCGGCATCCGAGCTCAAGCAGCTCGACGGCTACACCATGTTCGAGGAGTGACCGATCATGCCGTGCTCCTCCCTGATCTCTCCCGTCTGCGTCGTCGGCGAACAGGTGGCGGGGCAACTCGCCGCCGGAGCCGCCAACGGCGTACTCGGTGAAATCGCCAAGTCCATCCAGGACGCCGTCGCGTGGGTGGTCGGCAACACCGTCTCATGGTGGGTGAAGATCCCCTCACCTGATCTCGCCACGGAATCCGCCGTGGACCGCATCCGCCAGTGGACGCTCCCGATCACCGCGGCGGTGGCCGTACTCGGCCTGATCAGCGCCGGCGCGAAGATGGCGCTGACCCGCAAGGCGAGCCCGCTCGTCGACGCTGGCTCCGGTCTGGTCGTCCTCACGGCGACCTCGACGGTCGGCGTGCTCACCGCCTCGATGCTCGTAAGTGCCGGCGACTCGTGGTCGAGCTGGGTGCTCGACTCCGCCGCCCAGGGCGACTTCGGCAAGCGCCTCACCACCGTGCTCGGCCTGAGCGCGGCAGCTCCCGGGGTCGTGGTCGTACTCGGCATCATCGCGATCCTTGTCGCCGCACTGCAGGCCGTACTCATGCTGTTCCGGGAAGCGGCGCTCATCATCCTCGCCGGACTGCTGCCCCTCGCCGCATCCGGTTCGATGACCACGCTGACCAAGCCCTGGTTCCGTAAGGTCACCGGCTGGATGCTGGCACTCATCTTCTACAAGCCCGCCGCTGCCGCCGTGTACGCGACCACGTTCACGATGATCGGCGACGGCAAGGACCCGCGAACCACCCTCATGGGGTTCGCGATGATGCTCATGTCACTGATCGCGATGCCGGTGCTGATGAAGTTCTTCACCTGGACGACCGGCTCCCTCGCAGCAGCGGGCAGCGGCGGCGGCATCCTCGGCGCGAGCGTCGCCGGAGCGGTGGCCGTCGGCGCGTTCCGCACGGCGGCCCCGGCGCAGGCGGCGGACGCGAACGCGCACGCGAGCTTCCTGGCGAGCCAGCTCGGCGGCGAGAAAGCGACGCGCGGTGCCGCGCCCACTCCGCCTCCAGGCGACTCCCGGAGTACGGCGAGCGGCAGTGGCGCGACACCGGCGGCCGGCGCTACGGCGAGCCCGAGCACGACAACCGGAACCACCGCCGCGACCAGCGCCAAGGCAGGCGGGAGCGCAGCAGCGGCGGGAAGCGCGGCCGGACCTGCGGGTGCCGCCGCCGTCACCGTGGTGAACGGCCTGGCCACCGGCGCGCGCAAGGCCGCGGCCACGATGCGAGAGGACCGGACATCATGACGGAGGTCCGCACGTACGGCGGCTGGCGCAGGCGGCGCGGCCTCGGCCTGCTCGGCCTGGGCACGACGGGTACGCTCATCCTGCTGGGAGCAGTCGCGACCCTGATCCTGACCGTCTCGATCGATCCTCGGATAACCCTCTACGCCGGGCCGCCCGCGATCCTCGCCGGAGCGCTCGTCCTGCTTCGTGTGGGTGGCACGCCGGTCGGGCACCTCATCCTCCGCCAGATCCGCTGGTCGTACGGCAAAGCGCGCGGCCACACGACGTACCAGTCAGGTGCGATCGTCGCGCACCCGCGCGCGTTCCGGCTCCCAGGAGTGCTGGCCACCACGCAGCTCCTGTCGGCCGACGACGGGTTCGGCCAGCACTACGGCGTCGTCTGGGACCGCCGCACCGGCCTGTTCACCGCGACGCTGAAGGTCGTCCCGGCGTCCACCTGGCTGGCGGAGCGGAGCGATGCGGACACCTGGGTCGCCAACTGGGGCGGCTGGCTCGCCTCGCTCGGCCACCTGCCCGCGGTCCGGTGGGTGACCGTCACCATCTACACCGCGCCCGAGTCAGGGTCCACACTGTCCGACACCGTCGGCCAGGCCCTCTCCCCCGGCGCTCCCGCCGCCGCAGTCCGCCTCATCGAGCAGCTCGTCGAGACCGCGCCGAGAACCGCCGCCGACGTGAACACCTACGTCAGCGTGACCTTCGACCCGACCCGCTCCCCCACCTCCGTCAACGACCTCACCTCCGCGATCGGCGAGCTGAGCCGCACCCTGGACGGCCTGGCCTCCGCGCTCGGCGCCTGCGGCGTGACAGTAACCGGACGAGCGACCGCCACCGAACTGGCCAGGGTCATCCGCTGCGCCTTCGACCCCGCCGCCCGTGCCGACGCCGTACGGGCTGAAGACCTGACCTGGGCGGACGCCGGTCCGATCGGAGCCGAAGAGCACATGGACCACTACCGGCACGACAGCGGTGTCAGCGTGAGCTGGGCCTGGCATGAGCCGCCCCGGCAGAACGTCCCCGCCGACGTGCTCAGCCGCCTGGTCGCCCCCGGTCCGTTCCCCAAGCGGGTGAGTGTGCAGTACCGGCCGCTACCAGCCGCCGAGGCCACCCGTGTCCTGGAGGACGAGGTCAACGCCGCCGCGTTCCGCGAGCACTACCGCCGCAGGACCGGCCGGGACGAGACCGCCCGTGACGCCTTCGACCAGGCACGGGCCCGGCAGGCCGCCGCCGAGGAGGCCACCGGAGCCGGGGTCACGCTGGTCACCCTCTACGTCACGACCACGGTCACCAACCTCGGCGACCTGCCCCGCGCGGTCTCGGCGACCGAAGCGGCCGCCGAGGGATCGCGTATCCGCCTGCGCCGCCTGTGGGCCGGGCAGTCCGCCGGGTTCGCGACCACGCTGCCCTGCGGCGTGTGCCCCGCCGAGCTGGCGAGGAGGTCATCATGACGTCGTCGCGTGGCTGGCGGGAGCCGTACGGCGGGCGCGCGGTGCACGTCGAGGCAGGAGCGGAGTTCCAGGCGACCACGACGCAGGTCTGCGGACTGTTCCCGTTCGTCGCCGGTTCGGGCTCGCCCGCCGTCGGCACCCCGATCGGCCGCCACCAGCTCTTCGGCGAGGTCGTCTGCCTCGATCCCCTGACCTGGCTGCGCGCAGGTCTGGTCACCAACCCGGGCGTCTTCGTGCTCGGCCAGCCCGGCACCGGCAAGTCCACGTTCGTCAAGCGGCTGATCACCGGCTCGATCGCCTTCGGCTCGACCGCGCTCATCCTCGGCGACACCAAGCCGGACTACACGATGCTCGTCGAGCATGTCGGCGGGCAGGTCATCCGGGTCGGGCGCGGGCTCGACCGGATCAACCCACTGGACACCGGCCCGCTCAGCGCCGCCGTGCGCAACCTGCGCGGAGCCGAGGCCGAGCGGACCCGCTGGGAGGTCCGCGGTCGGCGGCTCTCCCTGCTCATGGCCCTCTGCACGCTGGTACGGGAGGCCCCGGTCAGCAACGCCGAGGAGGTCATCCTCGGCCGCGCGATCGACCTGCTCGACGAGCGCCTGGCCGAACCGACGATCCCCGACGTGCTCGCCGTACTGGAAGAAGGACCAGAGGCTATCCGCTCGGCCGCACGCGCGGAGCAGCCGGAGCGATATCGCGACCGCGTCAGCGACCTGGTCTTCACCCTGGAACTGCTGTGCACCGGCTCGCTCGCGGGCGTCTTCGACGGGCCGACCACGTGCCCGATCGACCTCGACGCGCCCGCCGTCTCCGTTGATATCTCCCGCGTCGGCGCAGCCGGCGACAAACTGCTCACCGCCGCGATGCTGTGCACCTGGGCGTACGGCTTCGCCATGGTCGACGGAGCGGCGGGCGGGCCACGACGCTCCTACCTCGGAGTAATGGACGAGCTGTGGCGAGCTCTGCGCGGAGCACCCGGCCTGGTCGAGTACGCCGACAGCCTGACCCGGCTCAACCGCGCCAAGGGCATGGCGTCCATCATGATCACTCATTCGCTGGCCGACCTCGACGCGCTCCGTACCGAGGAGGATCGGGCCAAGGCGCGCGGCTTCATCGATCGGAGCGCCATCACCGTTCTGGCCGGACTGCCACCGCGCGAGCTGGCTCGGGTCAGCGAGATCACCCGGCTGACCCGGCCCGAGCAGGAGTTGGTGGCCTCGTGGTCCGCGCCGGACTCCTGGCAGGCCGGAGCCCGACACCCAGGACGTGGCAAGTACCTCATCAAGACCGGCGACCGGCTCGGCATCCCGGTCGAGCTGTCGCTCGTGGGCATCGAGCGCGAGCTCTACGACACCGACCAGGCGATCCGGTGACCCGCGCGATCGGACCGCGCGCCGGCTTGCATGGGGCGACCGGTGGCTGGGCGCTTCTGCTCGCCTGTTGGGGCGTCATCGGTTTTTTCTGGCTGATCTGGATGGCGGCCTGGATCGGGAGTCGTCTGTTCGGCGGCCGGGTGAGCGACTTCGGTTTCGCGTTTGTCTCCGACGTGGTCGCCGGCCGCACGGCTGCCGCATGGCCCGGAACCCCGACCGCCGCCGTGGTGGTCGTCTCCGTACTGCTGGTCTCGCTGGCGGTGGCCGCGGTCGTGGGCGGCTGGTGGCTGATCGTTCGGTGCCTTCCCGATCCCGGCGACCCGGTCGCCGCACTGGCCGACAATCCGGGTCTGGCTTCGTTGCGACCAGAGGCCGCGGCCCTCAAGGCGCGTGAGCTGCGCCGTACGCTGACGGGCGCGCCGGCTCCGGGAGACATCGGTCTCGCGCTCGGCGACCTGATGCGGGGCGGCCCCACGCTGTACGCCTCGTGGGAGGACACGATCGTCGCCTTCATGGCGCCGCGGTCGGGAAAGACGACCTGCCTGAGCATCCCGTACGTGCTGTCGGCTCCGGGCCCGGTCATCGCGACGTCCAACAAGGCGGACCTGTGGGCGGCGACCGCCGTACTGCGCGCCGAGCGTGGGACGACGTGGCTGTTCGACCCGCAGCGCATCACCTACCAGGAGCAGGCCTGGTGGTGGGATCCGCTCCGCGATCTCCGCAATGTGGAGGACGCGCACCGGCTGGCCGGGCACTTCGTGCTCACCGTCGACGACGGCCAGAAGCGCGACCTGTGGGGACCGGCGGCTCAGGACCTGCTCTGCACGCTGTTCCTCGCCGCCGCCACCTCCGGGCGTACGCTCCGCGACGTCGCCAGGTGGCTGGACGCGCCGGCCGTACCGACCCCGGTCGAGTTGCTGGACGCGGCTGGGTTCGCGCTGCTCGCGTCGTCGCTGCGCGGTGCGCAGAACGGAGCGGTGGAGACGCGGGACGGCATCTACCAGACCGCGCGCACGGCGACCAAGGCCCTGCGCGACGAAGCGATCATCTCCTGGGTGACACCGTCGTCGCTCCCGAGCCTCGACCTGTCCGGCCTGGCCTGCGGAAGCGACACCTTGTACTTGCTGTCGAAGTCCCGGTCGGCGGCGGCTCCACTGATCGCCGCGCTGACCGACGCGGCGATGCGCGCGGCGGAGCGGCGGGCCGAGCGGATGGGCGGGCGACTCGACCCACCGATGGTGGTCTCGCTGGACGAGGCGGCCAACATCTGCCGCATCGCCGACCTGCCCGAGCTGTACAGCCACCTCGGCTCCCGGGGCATCGTGCCGGTGACCATCCTCCAGTCGTACGAGCAGGGCGTCACGGTGTGGGGCGAAGCGGGCATGGCCGCCCTGTGGGGCGCCGCTACCTGCAAGGTCATCGGAGCCGGAGTGGACTCCCCTCGCCTCGCTCGCGACCTCGCCACTCTCGTCGGCCAGCACGACGTACCGGTGCGTTCGGTCTCGTACGGCGACGGGCGCGCCTCCGAGCAGGTCTCGCTGCGGCGGCAGGACATCCTCGAACCGGCCGCGATCCGCGCCTTGACGCCAGGTACGGCGCTGCTGCTGGCCACCGGCGGCCGTCCGGCCCTGATCTCGCTTTTGCCCTGGTATCGAAGCCGCGACGCGGCGCGCATCCAGGCCTGCCGGGACTCGCTCGAACAGTTGATCATGGAAGGTGCGGGCAGATGAACGAACCGATGTACGGCTCGGTGGAGGAGTGGGTGACCGAGCGGTTCGTGCCGATGTACCGGCGGACGCTCGGCGGCGAATTCAGATGGTGTGCCCAATGGTGGAAGCACGCCGAAGCGATCTCGCGCCTCACCGCGCTCTGGCACGCCTGGGAGACGCTGCGACTGGAACCCGGCACCGGGATGGGCGTCTGGTATCGCGACCACCTCGACCACCAGCTCCCGATCCTGCTCGGCGCACGCGGCCCCTTCTACCAGTGCAGTGAGGACGAGCACCTCGAACCGCACCTGGCCACCGTCGAACCCGCCCCTCCGGGATGGTGGTCGGTGCCTGCGGAGGTCCCGTCCAGTGACGGCTTGTCCACAATCGGCTGATCGTCCACAGAACCGCGTTCTGCGACAGGTACAGGCGGTGAACGCCGCCAGCATCATCAGCAGCGGAAGGAGAGAGACGTGCTCAACCACTACTACGACGGCCTCGGCACCCTGCGTTACGCGGACCGCTCGTCGGTCACCGCCGCGGCGGCGGACACGTTCGCCATCATCGCCGCAACCCTGAAAGCGAAGGAGGACAGCTGCCCACCCGAGCTGCACGCCTGCTACGCGTATGCGGGGCAAGAAGCCATCGAGGGGCTTGCCGAACTCACCGCGCAGATCGATGAACGAGACGTACCCAGCCTCATCGCCACGTGGACCGAGCAGTTGGAGATCGAGGACGACGGCAGCCATCACGCCGACCTCGACGGGGTCAACAGACTCGCTGCTCTGACGTGCGAACTGCTGCTTGACGTCGTCAAGCGGTACCCCGAGCCAGCCGCGAAGCTCGCCCTGCTCAACGCCGCGGCGAACGCAGGCCGGATCCGGGACCTGACGGCGGCATGACCGTCACCTTCGGCGACCTCATCGACGGCGCCCATACCCACATGGAAATCGCCGATCTGCATGCACGTAGCGAGGTCGACGTGACCGTCTCCACAGGCGTCTTCAACGCCGCCCAGTCGCTCACCGCGACGCTGACGCGCTGCGCCCGCGACTTCGCCCGGTCCGATGAGGTCGCGCGTCCGATCCGCGAAGCCTCTCACCTGCTCGCCCGGTGGGAGCCGAACCACGCGGCCTCCTCGCACCCGCTCCCGATGCATCTATCGGCCGCTGCAACCGCCTGGGGCGCCGCCGGAGACGTGCTTGCCACGCACTTCAGCGCGGACGGGACCGGTGCACGCTCCGACTGGACCACCGTCATCGCCAGTCAGCAGGTCCGAGACCGGCTCGTGCGCGACGTGGCCGGTCATGCACTGGCGCTGTCGGCCATCCTGGACCGTACGGCTCTCGCCCACGCCGCCGACGTCCGCTTCGCATCAGGGCTGCTCCGCGCACCCGTTCTCATCGCGGCATCCACGCTGGACGGCTCAGCGGCTTTGCGAGAGATTCCGCTCAATCGCCCGGCCATCGTCCAGCCGCTCCCGCACCAGCCAGAGACGCCCGACGAGCTGCGGGCGGGCATCACCGCCGACACCGATGCGCTGCGCGCCCTCTGCCACCTCGACGCCGGCAGCGAGCCTGGCCCGCGGGAGTGGCAGCGTACGGCTCTCGCCGCCTCGGTCATCACCCACATCGGGACGAGGCTTCTCACCGAGCTCACTCGCCGCGCCTACGAGCTGAACCCGGATCGTAAGCACAGCCTGGGGAAGGCACTGCAGCGCGCCACCAACGGCATCGACGGCATGCACGCCATGTGGAAGGGCGTACGGCAAGCCTGGGAGGGACACCTTCCCTCCAAGACCGCCAACGGGTCAACGCGCCAGCAACACCTGGACCAGGTGGTCGTACGCCTCGGGCGGCTGCTCTACGCCGATTCGATGTGGACTCCCGCTCGACGCAACGCCATGCCGATGAAGACGCCCGAAGTGATCGCACCAACCACGAGGGACATGGTGCCGGCCCTCCGATCCGTACTGCGCGTCTTCGACGCGCTCACCGTCATCGCCGAACACGACCGGCGCGACGTCACCCGCGCCATGCGAACCGAGCGGCTGCCCCAAGATCTGGTGCAATCCTATGGATGGCTGACCTCATCAAGAGTCCGCGCCTCCTGGGCACTTGGCGAAGCCCTCTTCCACGCCGCCGATCCCAGCCAGCGGCCTGCACTGTGGCAAGAAGTCGATCTGTTGGAGATGCGCCGCGACCCGGCCACCTACTCCCGGCAAACCCTCCGGGAACGCGAAGGCGCCCGACTATGGCTCAGGTGGCTGAGCACCCGCGACGCCGTATCCGAATCTCGCCTCGACCTCTCCATCGCCCCGGCCATGGCCCCCGCCACTACCTCGGCCAGGTCATCGTCCATCGGACGAGACACGAGCCGTGCTCCGGGAAGTCGGCCAGGTTGACGCGCGGTGAGACCGGCTCGCCATGGAACCCAGACGCCGCCTTGGCGGAGAACGTCAGATCCTCGTACTACGGGCGATGCGGTACAGCACGTTCGGACGCAGTGGCCCCTCGGGCTCGGTGGGGTCGTCGAAGTCGTCGGCCGGGTCCCGGGTCATGCCGATCCGGCGCATCACCGCCTGGGAACGGAGATTGGTGGCTGTTGTGACAGCGAGGATCTCGGGAAGTTCAAGGGTGTCGAAGCCGTGGGCCAGGACTGTCAGCGCGGCCTCGGTCGCGTAGCCGTGCCCCCAGGCCGAGCGGGCGAGCCGCCAGCCGATCTCCACTCCTGTGAACGGCATGCCGTCATCCACCTGGTCCAAGCCCGCGAAGCCGATGAACTCGCGCGTGGCCTGCACCTCAACCGCCCACCACCCGTAGCCTCGCTGATCGAACTCGGCCTGGAACAGAGCCACGGAAGCATCGCTCTGCTCGCGGGTCAGCAGGTCGCCCAAGTGCTGCCGAACCTCAGGATCGGCATTCATCGCCGCCCACGGTTCAAGGTCAGAGTCGCGCCATCGACGGAGGGTAAGGCGATCGGTACGCAGTTCAGCCACGCGGTCCAGCCAACCTGAGCCATGCACCCCGAAGCAATCCCTGTTCTTTAGGGCGACACCGCCACGCAGAAGGCACCTGCACGTTCGCTCCCCGGCTGACGAGGCGACCACCGACCCGGCGAACCTATGCGGTCACTAACACTAGGTTGTCGGTGAGGCACCGGCTTGGGGGTGGTGAATCCACCAACCCGGCCCCCACCTGAGCACCTTCCCGTACAAGGTCAGGATGAGCCCGCTCTCGAAGTCACCGGCGGGGATCCTGACGTCGCGCACCAGCGGATCCTCATCGGCCGAGTACTCGTAACGCCCGACTCCGGGCACGTACGCGGCCTGGCTCTCGGCGAAGCAGTCGAAGAACACCCACCCGTCCGAGCCCGCCGAGGCGTAGCACAGCACCCGCTTTCCGATGACCAGGCTCGGCCTACCGTAGGCCGCCTCCACCTCACCGCGCCGCACGTCCCGTCCATCGAACCGATCCCGCACCTGGCCGATCAGCTCGCCCCACTCCGGCGCCTCAAGCGTCCGGTCGACGGTGAGGTAGCCGAGCCGGTGAAAACGCTCGGCGAAGACGGACGCGACCTCATCCACGCAACTGTGCTCCGTTCCGAAGCGAGCGTCGAAGGGCCCCTGCACGCCTACCTGGCCATACCTACGCAGTTCTTCCCTGACGTCCTCGTACTCCTGATCACGTTCGTCGAGGAAACAGAGATTCCCCAGGAGCGTCCGGGCGACGGTCTCCATCTCACGGCCGCAAGCGCGGCCCACATGCCCGGCCTCGTCATCACCTTCGGCAGCTCATCCAGCCACCGCCGCCGCAGATCGTCCACCGTACGCACCCGCCCATACTAATGATCAAGGACGCCCGGACGCGTTCTCTCGGGGGCGGAAAACCCGGTTGTGCGATGCACGTACGTGGCGGTTCCATAAGTGGTCCCCGCCGGAATTCCCTCGGGGGTTGACGGCTCGGCCCTGGTCGTACATCGATGATCAGGAGTCGGTGCTGGCGACGTAGAGGTCGCAGACCAGGTCCAAGGCTTCCTGTGGACTACCGGTGAACCAGATCGCGGCTTCATAGCCGCCGGTGCTGGGGGCGTGGATGGCCAGCCCCCAGTGGTGGGCCAAGCCGCCGTAGCGCAGCCGCATCAGCGGAAGCCGCTCTCTGTCAGCGAGTTCACCCTCGACGTAGCCGAACTGGCCGTGGTAGCACACATGTATCCCGGTCAGTTGCGGCCAGCGCTGCTTGGCGTGCAGCGCGAGTCGCTGGGCCAGGGAGGTCTCGGTGGAGGCGGGGATGGCGGGCATGACCGCTATCGTGCCAGCGTGTCCAGTTCCTTGCCCGCTCGGCGTGTCGTTCGCCCATAATCGGCGGGTTACCGGGCAAAGTCGACGGGTCATCGTGACGATCCACCGTAGAAAGCCCCCCGGTTGCCCGTCTGCCGCGCCCGCCCGATCACCCTGACCGCCTCCGAACGGCGGTGGCTCAAACAGATCGCCTACTCCCACACCGCCCCCTGCCAGCAGGTCATCCGCGTACGGATCGTCCTGGACGCCGGCCACCGCTACTCCAATGCTGAAATCGCCCGGCGGCGCGGGGTAACCGTGGACACGGTCCGACTCTGGCGAGGCCGCTACAACAGCGGCGACGGGCTCAAAAGCCTGGCTGATCGGCCCCGCTCCGGCCGGCCGTCGACGTTCATCCCGGTTCAACGCGCCGAGATCAAGGCCCTGGCCTGCCAGCTACCCGACGAGACCGGAGTGTGAACCGCTCCGGCTTTCGTGGAGGCCCCGAAGCCAGCATCATCTGCTGGCGGAAGGGAGAATCACGACACGATGCCAGCCCCCAGGAAATACCCCCACGAGCAACTGGCCGCCGAGAGCGTCCTCCCCAGCCGACCTCGAGGACCTGATGGCCCGGATCGAGCGCCACGAACAGAAAGAGTTCAACTCCCAGCAGCACAATCACTGCGAGCGACAGCCTGACGTACTCAACGTTGCTGCTTAACCCCCGAGGGATTTACGGACGCGACCACTTAGTGGCCTGCTCGGGCCATAAATAGAAATGCATGGCACGCGGCGCGGCCCGAGGGGATGATCCGGTCATGCCCCAGACTTCGTCCGAGCCTCGCCCCCTGCTCGTCCACACCACCGCCGGAACGCTGCGCGGCAGCCAGGAGAACGGTGTGGCCGTCTTCCGCGGCATCCCGTTCGCCGAACCGCCCGTAGGTGCGCTCCGTTTCGCCGCGCCGCGGCCCGTGCAGGGCTGGGAGGGCGTGCGGCCCGCCCTGGACTTCGGCCCGCCACCCCCGCAGGCCATGGGTGCGGCACAGGACACGCAGGGCGACGACTGGCTGACGGTCAACGTCTGGACGCCCGAGCCGGACCCGGGTGCGGGGCGTGCCGTGATGGTGTGGATCCACGGCGGCGCCTACATGATCGGCACGTCCGGCCTCCCCGAGTACGACGGCTCCCGTCTCGCCGGGGAAGGCGACGTCGTCGTGGTGACCTTCAACTACCGCGTCGGGATGGAGGGTTTTGCGCAGATCGAGGGGGCGCCCGCCAACCGGGGGCTGCTCGATCAGGTCGCGGCTCTGGAGTGGGTGCGCGACAACATCCTGGCCTTCGGCGGCGACCCCGGCCGCGTCACCGTCTTCGGCGAGTCGGCGGGCGCCGGTTCCGTCGCCGCGCTGCTGGCGATGCCCAGTGCGACCGGGCTCTTTCGCAGAGCCGTCGCACAGAGCGTGCCGGGCACGTTCTTCACGCCGGAACTCGCCGCCGACATCGCCTCCGTGTGTGCGTCCGAGGTGGGCCTGCAGCCCACGGCCGCCGAGCTGTCCTCGGTGGACCCGCTTGTGCTGGCCGCTGCCGGGTACGCGGTCACCGCGCGCCTGCCCGAGTTGGTGGAGCGTTGGGGCCCGGTCGCGTACCGGTCGATCACGTTCGCGCCCGTGGTCGAGGGGCACTCCCTGCCGGTAACGCCCTGGGAGGCGCTGGCCGGTGGCGCGGGCAGGGGCATCGATCTCCTCGTCGGGCACACGCGCGACGAGCATCGCCTGCTGAGCCTGCTCGACGGCCTGCTCGGGCAGGTGACGCGAGAGCAGGCGGAACAGGCCCTGCGGATCCTCGCCCCGGGCCCGGACGGCGCGCGCTGCTACCGCGAGGGCTTTCCCGGCGCGGGCCCCAACGAGCTGCACGAAGTGGTCAACTCGGACTGGCTGTTCCGCATGCCGAGCCTCCACCTCGCCCAGGCGCACCACGACGCCGGCGGCCGGGCGCACGTCTACGAGCTGACCTGGCCCGCCCCGGGCATGGGCGGCATCCTCGGCGCCTGTCATGGCCTCGACGTACCGCTTGTCTTCGGCAACCTGGACCGCGGGCAGCCCGCCGCTCTGATCGGCGACGGCCCGTCCCCCGAGGCGGAAGCGTTGTCGGCACAGATGCGTGCCGCATGGACGCAGTTCGCCGTCGACGGCGACCCCGGGTGGCCCGCGTACGACTCGGAACAGCGCCTGGCGCAGGTCTACGACGCGCAGCCGAAGGTCGCCCCCTACCCGGAGGAGACCTCACGGCTCGTGTGGCAGCACCACACCTTCGCCCCGTTGATGCCCCTCAGCTCATGACCAAACGCCAGGCACACCATCGGCTCCGGAGTCAACCCCCGAAGGACTTCCGGAGCCGACCACTAAGGCGATCAATCCGATGGAAGACCGGTTCGCGGGAGGAAGAACATGCTGTCCGCCCATGGCATGCCGCTGGAGAGCCTTTCCCGGGTGAGAGGCTCACGTGACTGGCGTTGCCGTCATATCCCGCTGTCCTAGACAGGCAGCCGGAGCAGCGAGCTTTTGAGTTCGACCCAGCCCCGGAGTTCGTCAGCCAGGACGGTGGAGGTGATGGCAGGCACGCAGGGCTGGACGACGTGAATCTGGTTGCGCAGGCGGCGGGAAAGCCGAATGCCGGTCGGGTCGAGAGGCCGATCAGTGCACAGGCGTGCGGCATTCGCCAGAGTCGTTGTGGCCGCCAGCCAATGCTCTATCGCCTCATCCATCGTCGGCAGCCCATCCGCCACGCTCACGTTCCGAGCCTCAGCGAGCGCAGTGATCAGGTTGACGGCCGCCTCGTCCGCAGCGTCGACACCCCGCTCGGCCGCATGACGATCGAGAAGGATGCCGAGGCGCCGCCACCGCGCGTTCTCCGCAGTGGTCCCTCCAATACGCCGAGCGACCACGCTTCGAAGACAGGTCCACCAGTCGGTTCGCGAGGGCTCCGCATCAGGTTCGCGCTTGTCCAGCCAGGCGGCCAGTTCCGGTTCGGACAGAGTCAGCACGTGGACGGCGTAGCTCTTGAACGCCTGCTCACGTCCCTGAAAGGACAGCCACTCATGCGGGCCTCCTGGTCCGAGCATCGTGAGTACGGTCCCCGGCAGTTCGTCACACTCGTCAGGGTCCGACACCGCGACGAGTCCCATCCTCGATGAGGGCTCCCAGTACTCGACGCAGCCCTCGTTGTAGGAGGGGCGCTCCTGGAGCGTGAACCCACGCGCCTGTACGGCATCGTGCAGTTCACCGAGGTCAAGCCGGGGCCGGAAACAGCCGTAGCCGTCCACGAGGGCGGTCTCGACCTGGTTGCCACTGGTAAGCCATGGCAGCCGGTGGGCCTGGGCTCCGAAGTAGGTGACCGCCCACTCGTCCTGTGGGCGGTCCCGCCACCAGCCGAACTCGACCAGACCGAAGTCGGAGAGCATCCCCGACGGCGCCTCGAATGTGTGGCCGTGCCCGAGTGCCTCCTCAACGTCTGCGAGTTCGCTGGTGTGGTCAACGCCCAGCACCGTACCCGTGATCATCAGATCGACGAAGAAGTCGAGGTCACCCACCGGTGCATTGTCCGGTTCACAACCTACGAACGCATCCGAATATCGACTGAATCCCCCGGGTTCGGTGGAGGCTCTGATGCGACCCGAGCTACATGAAGTCGCCTGGGCTGCGTCTCGGATTTGCGCGCACGCACGGGCTCGTAGTTCCGGTCAGGTGACCCCGCGGTCGAAGGCCCTGGCGAGCCATTCCTGGCGGACGCCGGTCAGCTCGGCGCCGAAGGTCTCCATCGAGGCGCCGTACGGCACGCAAGCTCCGCCGGACTGGCCGGGAAGGAGATGGCGGCCGTGGACGAGCCGCCCGCCGAGGACGCCGAGGGCGGCGTGGGCCTTGATGGACTCGATGCGGAGGTCCCCCTTGAACCAGGTGCCGACCCTGTCCAGCATGTTGGCCTCTTCCTCAGACAGGTCGAAGACGACGCTCGTGACGGCAGAGAGGAACCAGCACGGGCCGACGTTGGAGATGTGCCCGTCAAGTTCGACCTTGTTCAGGGCCATGAAGGTCGCGGCCTCGCGGAGCATCCGCAGGTGGTCGGTGGTGACGTGGGGCAGGCCGAGGGCGGGCAGGTGCTCGTCGCGGAAGAGGTAGTCGTAGACGTCCCAGGCGGTGGACAGCACGAGTCCGGCGTCGGAGGTCGAGAATCCGTACGTCTTCACGAAGTCCAGCGCGAGCTGCTCGACGGCCGTCTCGAAGGTCTCCTCGGAGGGCAGGAGTTCGCTGCTGACGATCCGCCAGTCACACAGCAGCCAGGTGGAGGTCTCGAAGCGGAAGAAGTATTTCTCCGGCTCGATCTCGATGGCGGTGCCGTTCACGGTGATGCCGGGGATGCGGTTCCAGCGCGGGTCGAATGCGACCGGCAGCTCCACGCCGAACCCGGTGCGCGCTTGGGTGTTCGGGGACATTGCTCGTACTCCTTCGCGTGGTGATGGGGGTGAAAGGGGAGCTATCGGGCCTGGCCCAGCAGCAGGTGCTGCCAGAGCCGTTCGGCTTTCGCGGCAATGAGCCAGGGGCCCTCGTGGACGACCGGACCATCAGGTCCTCGGACGGTGCGGCGGATGAACGTCAGGCCGCCGGCCTGGCACAGCTCGTAGATCGTCGCCTTGCACTCGCAGGTGTGCTCGTGAACGCGGACACGAGTGCAGCGCGGAGTCGGCTGGAGCCAGTGGATCTCGTCACGTTCCCTCTGCAAGGGAGCGACATGGACGCCGTGGAATGGCGGTGGAAGATCCGTCTCTCCCGGGGCGACGCGTACGCCGTCACGGATGCGTACCGGCTCGGGTGTCTCCGTCTCGTGAAGAATCATGGCGACTCACTGACGGCACGACCGCCTATCGGCCCCGGGCGGGCCACCTCGCCCGTCCCCCGCCCCACCTCGGCGAGGACGTTCTCGACATGGTCTGCGGCATCGGACACATCCGTGACCGAGGCGATCCGTGCCGGCCAGGGAAACCAGTAGTTCAGCTCCCCGGCCTGGTCCGGAGCGACCAGCACGTTCTCCGAGAGGACGGGGGCCTCGGGATTGATGACGAGAAGGTGCGGCGGACGCCCCTCAGGGATGCGAACCCGTACGGCGAACCGCCGGGCCTCCAGTTCCGACGCGAGGGTCTTCAGGGCTCGATCTATGGCTCTCGGATCGGGAAGATCTCGGTTCATGCGGTGACCGTAGGTCCACCCGCGGAGCGCGAACCCAAGCAGCGGTTGGGGGTGCCGGCTACGCGATCACGCGGGCTCGCACGGCCAGATCCAGCAACGTGGGGGAAGGCCGACGGCTCGCCTCGATCATCTCAACGATCGTCTGCTTGGCCGGCGGGCTGAACATGAGCGTTTCCACCGAATACGTCTCGGACAGCCGAAGTGATGCCAGGGCTCCATCGGAGTCCCTGTGCCGCAACTGGCCGCGGGCAAGGTCGAGCAGGTGCTGTGCCCGCCGGTTGGAGGAGGGAATCGTAGAAATCTCTATGGCCTTGGCCCGGTCGACCGCCGCCCCCGAACGCCCCGTCTCCACCTCGATGGCGACGGCGTAGATGCCCACGTTCGCCTGGCCGAACATCGTCAAGGGGTTGTGGTGGGCGGGCCCGAGCGCGGTCGCCGCGTCATTGGCCCGATCCCAATGCCGCCACGCGTCCGCGGGTCGCCGGCTCTTCGCATGGGCCATCGCCGTGAACAGCTGCAGGGAGCCCCACACTGACAAGGCGGCCTTCGACGAGGGAAGTTCCGGTTCCAGATGGTGCGCGGCGCTTTCCGCTACGTCTCGTGCTTCTTCGATCTCGCTACGGCCCAGGGCCGCCATGGTGGACGTCCACGCGGAGAGCGCCATCAACACGCGATTGTCCGTCTCGTCGGCCGCCAGCAACGCCCGATCCGCCGCTCGCGCCGCGAGCTCCGGCTCACCGACGCAGTAGAGAAAACGCTGGGCCAGCTGAAACGCCTCGGCCAGAATGGCCCACGTCTTCCGGCGTTCCGTGGGTTCCGCCGTTCGGTGCAGGGCCAGCGCGTCGGTGAGTAGCCCGGGTGCTACCCCGCCCAGCGCCGTGTACGGCCGCGCGGACACGTGCCACATCGACCAGGCCATGGTCAGGCGATGCCGTATGCCCTCGATCTTGGCGGGTGTCTCGCTGATCGTCTCAATCGGATAGATAGGCGTGGAGATCACCTTGCGAATGGCGGGAACGGCCTCATGCCGGAGCCGGTTGCCGTCGCTGACCACGCACGTCATCCCCTGGAGACGTTCTTCGACGATGAGCCCGAGGTCCCGCACTCCGAGTACACCCGCCAGGCTGACCAAGGTGGAGAGCTTGTCCAGCCGTTGCTCGCCTCTCTCCACCTGCCGGAGCCACTCTTCGGTTCGCCCGCACAGTTCGGCGCACGCTCGGAGCCCGAGCCCCTTGCGTAGCCGCAGCGCTCGAACGCGCTGCCCGACGCGCCGGTCCAGCCCGCGGTCTTCTATCGGCTCAGTCGCCATGGCACGACCTCACACCTGGGACGTAGTGTTCGCCTCAGAACACGTCAGATTCACCCGATAGTCAACGGATCGTAGCTCTCGGTAAGCGTCAGAGGACGGAGATCGGCGACATATGGCGAAGCCCGTGCTGTACGTGATCGCATGTGGTGGTCGTCCCGCAGGGGACCTGCCCACCCTCGTGGAGCACGCCCAGGCGGATCAATGGACGGTCTGCGTGGTCACGACGCCTTCGGGCACGAAGTTCATCGACGCCGAGCGTCTCCAAGAGGCCACCGGCTTCCCGGTACGCAGCGACTACAAGCGCCCCGAGGAACCCGACGTATTGCCTCCGCCCGACGCCATCGCCGTCGTACCGGCGACCTTCAACACCATCAACAAGTGGGCCCAGGGCATCAGCGACACCCTGGCACTCGGGCTGCTGAACGAGGCCATCGGACTCGGACTGCCGATCGTGGCTGTCCCCTGGCCCAACCAAGCGCTCGCACGCCACCCCGCCTTCTCCACGAGCATTGCCGTACTGCGCCGCTGCGGCGTGTCGATCATCTTCGACCCCGATCGGCTCCCCGCGCCCAACTCCGGCGCGCCCGGCGCAGCCACCTTCCCTTGGCAGGACCTGCACAAGGAACTCCACAAGATTCGCCTCGGTCTATAGCCTCGACCATCCATCCCGAAGGCAATTAAGCCAGGAATTATTCGCGTGATGCATCCCGGTCGAGCCACTTTCGGATGTCCTAATTCACGATCTCGTTGACCTCGGGCGATGAGCCGATCTTTGATAGTCATCGGCGTCTTCCGCTGCCCGGAATTGAGCGGCGGCGCCGCATGTGCCACCACATTCTCGGCGTACCGGGCGAGAGTGTGCCCGGGATGGTCGTGCTCACAGGAAGAGGTCGGATGGCCCTCGAACCCCGATTCCGTCGGGTCGCGGCGCTGCATCGCCGTTTCGTCAACCGCGAGGACCAGCGGGCGATCTTCGATGAGGAGCTCGGCAAGGTCGGCCACGGCCCGCGGGTCCTGAACGTCACCGGTGTGGGCGGGATCGGAAAGTCGCGCCTGCTGCGGGAGTTCGAGCAGCGCGCGCAGGACACCTGCATGGTGGCCACGCTGGACCTCCAGGTCCCGGCACACCGCCAGCAGGAGGACGCTCTGGCCGTGCTCCGCATGCAACTCGGCCGCCAGGGCGTACGGTTCGACCGATACGACATCGCGTACGCGGTGCTGTGGCAGCGGCTGCACCCGCACCTCGGGCTGACCAGGCGAGAGCTTCCCTTCGTCGAGTCCAGCGAGGTCCTCACGGAGGTGCTCGACACCGCCGCCGGGGTCCCGGTGTTCGCCACCGCGGTAGGCCTGGTCAAGCTGCTGGACCGAGGAGCTGACGCGCGCAAGCGACGGCGTCACCTGCGGACCGACGAGACGCTGAGCCAGCTCGACCAGCTTCCCGGCGCGGATCTGGTCGACGCGGTCACCTACCTGTTCGCTGAAGATTTGCGCGCCGGCCGCAAGGGCAGGCCGTACCTCATCGTGATCGACGCCTACGACGCGCTCGGCCAGGCGGCCTCCGATGTGTGGCTGCGGGATCTGGTGGCCCAGCTCGACCGCGGCCTCGTCGTCGTGGCCAGCCGGGAGCCGCTGCCCTGGCAGCAGTACGCCTCCGACTGGGGAGACATCATCCGTGAGCTCCCTTTGGAAGGGCTTCCGATGGAAGCCCGGATGGAACTGCTGACTGACGGCGGCGTCACCGATCCCCACATGCGAGAGGTCATCGCACAGGCGAGCATCGGCGTGCCCTTCTATCTGCATCTCGCGGTCGACAGCGAGAGCAAAAGGCAGGTGGTCTCTCAGGACGAGATCATGCAGCGCTTCCTGCAACACGTCGACCCGGACGAGCGCCGCTATCTGGAGCTGCTGGGCATCGCGCGCACCTTCGACTTCGAGCTGTTCAACCGGCTGGCCCAGGCCTTCCATCTTCCTGCCGGTCAGATCGCCTGGGAGAGGCTGACGTCGTACTCCTTCGTCTATCCGGCGCCGGAGGACCGTCACCAGTTGCACCAGCTCATGGCCAGTGTCCTGCGGGTACGGCTGTCGCCGACGGTCACCCGGGAGACCCACCGGGTCCTGCATGACCTGTGGAGCGAGCGCGCTCATGAGAGCGATGCCCCGACGGCGCTGCGGGAGGCGGCCTACCACGGCCTCGGCGCAGGGGTCCTGTCCAGCGACCGGCTACTCGACTACGCCGACCAGATCGCCGACTTAGGCGGTTCCCAAGGGGTGTCCGGCCTGGTCAGCGATCTCAAGGAGTTCCTCGATCAGGGCGACCCCGACGATCTTCTGGATCAGACCGCGCGGTGCCTGGCCGCCGAGGCGGCGGTGCTGCTGGGAGACGCGGAGAAGATCAACGAGTTGACGCCGGACAGATCGTGGTCACTGACCACGCGTGCCGGCGCACGTCTTGCCGTAGCGGCAGGTCACGGTCGTCGCATCGGCGGAGCCACCTCCGAGGCGTTGAACATCTACGCGACCGTTTGGGAAGGTCGCGACGGCCCCGAGCGCTATCCCGCAGGTCTGTGGAGCGCGGACCTCCACATGGCCCAGGGCAGGTTCCGCAGGGCGTTCCACCTGGCCGACGAGGTGATCGCGGACAGCCCTACCGACGCCCATGTTCTCCGAGGAGACCTGGCACGACTGCTGCACCTGGCATCGCGCTTCAGTTATGACTTCGAGCGGGCAGAACGGCACCTCCGTGACGCGGAGCTGCGCTATCGGCAGGCGGGAACGGTCGTCGGCGCAGCCCTGATCAAGACCAACCGGGCCGAACTACTCGCCTGGACCGACCCGTTCTCCGCCATCACGGTGGCGCAGGAAGCGATCGAGGCCAACACCGACCTGGGCGCCCTGCACGAGGCCGGCAAAGCCTTCACCGCCCTCGGCCAGGCGCAACTGGCGCTCGGACGCTTCGATCACGCGCATACGTCGCTCGACCATGCATGCCGGGCTTTGGAAACGGCAGGCTACAGATCCGGACGGGCCAGAGCCGAACTGATCCGGGCCAGCCTCCACACTCGACTGGATCAAGCCGACGCGGCGGTCAGCTCACTCCGCTGGGCCGTAGAGGAACTGGTGGCCGTCGAGGTCTACCCGACCTTGCTCATCGTGGCCGAATACCTGCTCGACATACTCGGACACCAGGATGAGGCGGTCAGCCTGGCAGCCCAGGAAGCCCGAGCCTCCATCGAGGCAATGGACTCTCTGGACATGCTGGAGACCCGGATGAAGCATCACTTGCGGGGGCTGCTCACGTGATGAATGACCTCTATAACACCGCTGTCCAGGCCAGGAACGGGGCCAGCGGCTTCTACAACGACAACATCAGGGTTGAGACCGCAACCGGGCCGGTCATCGTTCGCATCCCGATCGCCGGAGCGGACAGCATGGATCTTCGAATCTGGCCCGAGCAGGATGTCCTGGCCGCCATCGCTCCGCATGTCGCCCATGTTCCGAAGCTGCTGCACGTCTCGCCCGAACCGCCTTTCCAGGTGCACGAGTTCATCGCCGGAGACGTCCTCGACGACATCGCCCCACGTGGTAGCCGCGTCCCACCTGCCGTATTGCGTGACGTGGTCAAGCTGTTCGCCCAGCTCGCCGAGGTCCCGCTGGAGCGGCTGCCGGGGTTGCCACCGTCGTGGCCGGCCGATGCCGACACACCCGCGTTCGCGAGACAGCTGTCCGACGTGACGGAACGGGTCTACGACACCTTTCGCCAGCCCTATCGCTCGTTGTTCGCCGCGCTTGGCATCCCTGACGACCCGTTGGCCCCGGTGCTCGCGCGTTGGTCGGAACTCACGCCACGGCCGTTCGTGCTGGTCCACGCAGACGTCCACCGCAAGAACATGATCCTTCGCGACGGACATGTGGTTTTCCTCGATTGGGAACTCGCCCTGTGGGGCGACCCCGTCTACGAGCTCGCCGTCCACTTCCACAAGATGAGCTACTACGACGACGAGCGCCAGGCCGTGCTCGACGGCTGGGTGAGCGCCATGCCGCCACGATATACGCAGGGCTGGGAACGTGACCTCGACATCTACCTGGCACACGAGCGCGTGAAGTCGGCCATCGTCGACACCGTGCGGTACACCCAGCTCATCGCAGGGAAACGACTCAGCCCAGCCGAAGAGCACCACCTAATCGGCAAGCTCACCGGCAAGCTCAACGCGGCCGGAGAAGTCTGGCACTGGACCAAGCCCGTCAGCACTGTCCACGTCGAAGCCCTTATCCGGCCGGAAGAAAGAATCTGAGAGGGCGTCCGAAAAGCGTAGTTCATGATTGATTGTCGGTTACGCGTCTCGCCAGGTTGGAGTGGTTTCTGTCGGACAGGTCAGCGGCGGTGCCGATGCCGAGCTTCGCGGCGACCGCGTTGATCGCGTTGATCGCGGCCCACTCGGTCGGGTGGTCCGGGCGGACCTCGGCGACGATCCGCACCGTGCGCTTACGCAGCTCTGCGGGATAGGGGGACTTGGCTGCCATGACTCGATCCTCTCAAGGAAGATGATCGCGTCGAAGATGTGGCGCAAGATGGTGGGTGGGTCGGCGACGTTGATGCCGGCTTGTGCGCGGGCCTGCAGTCGCGCGGCGCGCCAGGCGGATAGGGTCGGCTCGCTCAGACACCTAGCGAGCATTGGTAGCCGGGATCGCGAGGATCGGCATGGTTTGGGCGTAGGGGTAGGACGTGTGTGCGGGCGGCGTCGATGTCCGGGACGCCGCCGGGTTCCACATCGGAGGTCCACAGCGGGAACCCGTCTGGGGCGAACAGCGCCTGAACGTTGCCGCCGAAATCGGAGGTCTTCCCGGCATACCAGGCGTCGATCTGTGCGCCTTTCATGGTCTTGATGCAGCATCGGTGGCGTCGAAGACTTTTCCGTCCAGGATGAGGTGCGGCAGTCCTTCGCCGGCGGCACGGTGAAGGGCGGAGTGCAGGTCGGGTGCCTGATCCGCCAGGACGTCGATGGCCTCGTGCAAGTATCGGTAGGCGGTGGCCTGGGAGAGGCCGAACGCCTTGCCGTGCAGGGCTAGGTTGGGGCGCTGCCGGAACCAGGCGACGACGAAGACGGCTTGAAACCAGCAGGTCAGCGCCCTGGTGCACTTCTTGGTTCCCCGAGCATGGCAGGATAGGTGATCACGTGGAGCCTTCTGGTAGACGGACGATCTTGTGGTGAGACCTCTTCTACCGAAGGCTCCACGCCTGTTTCCGGCGCCCTCTGTTCGTCCGCGTGTCTGCCCGCGTGTGATCGTTTCTGCCCAGGAAAGCCCTACTGTCCGAGTAGATCACGCTGAGAAAACGCCAATCGAAGCACTTCATACCTGGCCGGAGCGCCACTGAAACCATTAAATCGCCGCCAGACACCCTCCCAGCCCTGACGAACACGGCTCCGCGCTGCTCGCCGAATGTTGTTGCTACCTTCTCTCAAAGGTCTGCACTTTAGTTCGGTAAGGCCCACCCGATTCTGATGCGATCAGGATTACGAAGTCGGGCAGGGCTGCCTGCGTAGGCTGTCCTCCGGCATCCACTGAAGCTGGATCGATCTTCCAGTCGATCAGATGGACTCTGACCGCATACCGGCCCCGAGGCAAATAGACCCTGTTGGCCGAGCTAAAAGCAACGTCTCCCACATCTTCCAGCCCGCCTACCACAAACCAGCCCTCGGACAAGAGCAGGTAAGGATCAGATGAGACAAGAAGGCATCGGTGCTCATCTTCCGCGAGTCGAACGTTCTCGCCCCAGCGAACGGAAACCTGAAACACACCATCACCGCCGACATTTATCGGGACGAAATCCCCAGAAATCATCGAATCAACGAGATTACGATTGTCCGTAGCCCAATCTTCCCACTCCTCAAATTCTTCGAATTCGAATGATTCGGGCCGCCAAAGCGCACACATTCCCGCATTAGTCCGCACCAAACGTGATATT
Source organism: Microtetraspora glauca (assembly GCF_040656155.1). NCBI lineage: Bacteria > Bacillati > Actinomycetota > Actinomycetes > Streptosporangiales > Streptosporangiaceae > Microtetraspora > Microtetraspora glauca. Next base: position 62,937 of record NZ_JBFALK010000011.1, on the reverse strand, counting down.
TCGCGTTCCGTCATTACAAATCACCCTACCAAATCTACGTTTCTAACACCTAGGGGCGATTGTTACCTTACAGACCTGATCACCGATCCTTAGTCCCAGCCTCTTGATTTGACGATCAATCTGCGGGCCAAGGCTTCTGTTCACAGAGAAGTCTAGCGGCCACAGATTACTAACATTGTCCGCCCCACCCAGTTGCAGATCGACGAGATGGTCAATGTCCGCGTTCTCGGGGATATTTTTACCCGCCCCCCGCCACAGGTCAGCTGCACTGGTCGAGCCGCGTGCCGAAGCGGCGTCCGTCACGAAGAGTCCTCCATTATTGGCCTGATGGTTCAGCGCGGCAACTTTCGCATCAGCAGCTGCCATTTGTTCAGCTGTCCAACCGTTCTTGTATTTGAGGGCTATTTCGGCACCATTGCAGTTGTGGACCAGGACCGGCGCGGCCCCAGTTAGCACGTAATACGTGTGGAGGTCGGCGATCGTGAGGTTGTGGACACGCTGGTGGTGAGCGGTCCATTTCTTGATCGATTCAACCTGAACGTAGGTGCCAGCGGACGTGCGGAGCCACATGCCGGGGTCGAGATGTTTGGCGTCGACCCACTGACCCAGTTCGGCTACCCAGAAAGGGTGTCCATCGGTAGCGATGACTAGGCCGGATTTGTCACCCTGATCACCGTCTGTGTCAACCGTGATTTGGACTAAATGTTTGTCACCCTCACCTGTGATCAATGCCATCACAGGCTTGACCGCCGTCTCGCCGGTCTCCGGATCGGTGGCGATCACCTCGTCTCCGACTTCGACCTCTTCGATCGGCTTGCCAGCACCGTCCGCCATCACGACCTCGGTGTCAGGCGTGAAGCTATTGCCCGGGCATCCCCGACCGAACAATCTGCCTGCTGCGGCCTTTATGCCTCGCCCTGCGGCTTTTATACCTGCCCCTGCAGCCTTTATGCCTGCCCCTGCGGCCTTTGCGCCTGCTGCAGCACCCCCTCCGATGAAAGACGAACCAATAGTCGTGCCCCAGTAGCCCGCTTGATACCAGCCCGATCCGCTGTCGACACCAGCCTCCTCCAAAGGCTTATCAGCAAGCCCATCCCACGTGGGGCCAACGCCGCGATCGTTAAGATCACCCAGAATTGCCTGGCAAAGAATGCAAAGCATACTCCACCCTGCCTTGAAGGCACCGCCGGCGAAGTTACCCGCTGCGTTGGCACGCCGCTTTGGCTTAGTTGCCGAATGCTTCCCCACTGGCTTGTAGTGGTCGTGGGGGCGAATTTTGCGTCCGGCCTTGGCAGCGGCAGTGTCTTCTCGCCAGCCCTTGACTCCGCCGTTTTGGCCGCGCCCGTAATCTTCGGGCATGAGACCTGTCGGGTCCGACATACCGATTGGATTGTTGGCCGCATAGCTGTACGGGTTGGCCATCTGGGGGACCATAACGGCCATAAGCGGGTCAGTAGAGATGAATTTGCCGATAGAGGAGTCGTAATAACGGGCGGAGAGGTAACTCAGACCGGTCGAGTCATCCTCGACCTTCCCGAGGAATCCTCGATCCGTGAACGGCAGGTCGTCCGCTCCACGACGCCGCCCAAAGGGGAGATAGCGTTCCCGGCTGACCTGCCCGTCGGCATCGTTCACCGCGATCTGTTCGGAACCATGGAGGCCGGAGGCGAGCCAAGTGAGGCCACCAGAGCCGCTGCCGCTGCGCATAGCGACCACGGAGCCGTCCGGTGCGGTGTAGTAGCGCTTGGCCGTGAGCGTTCCCGCCGCCAGCTCAAGCTCCATAGAGCCTAGATAGAGAACGGTCTTGGCGCCGTCACGACGGATCAAGCGGTTGCCGTCCGCGTCGTACACCATGGTGGTGTCGCTGCCATCGACAGTTGCCTTGGTGAGCTGGCCGAGTTCGTCCCACTGGAGGGTGGCATCCTTCCCTGCGACGATCCGGCCGGTCATCTGACCTGAGTCGTCGTAGCTGTAGGTGTCGCTTCCACCCGGTCGATCGATGGAGGTCACCGCATTCGGCCGTACGGAAGCAGCACCCGCCGATGCGTAGCGGTAGGTCGAGGTCTGACCGTCATCAGTGAGCGTGAGGAGGTTGCCGACCGCGTCGTAGGTGTAGTAATGGGCGTACGGGTCGATGCCCAGGCCGTCACCTGAAGCCGCGCTGGTGCCGCACGATTCGGCGGTGGTGGTCCAGGCGGCCGACAACCGGTGCAGCCCGTCATAGGTGAAGCACTCGGCCTGGCCAGGGGTGCCGCCACTCACCGCGGACGTCTTGTCAAGAATTCGATTGATGGTGTCGTCGATGTTGTAGGAGAATTCGTCGTTCTGCGCTGTGACGGGAGTCGCGGTGTCAGCCTTGGCCAGGGTGGTGACATTCATCAGCCGACCAGTGGTGATGTCCCACAACATGCTCCGCTTGACCTGCTCATTGGGGCCGTATGAGCGGCCGTTGAGCAGCCCGGTCGCCGAGTAGCTGGTGCTCTTGACGTAGGTGGTCCCGCCGCCAAGGTTGGAGGTCAGCCCGAACCCGTAGCCGAGGTCGGTGAAGCTCGAGGTGACTGTCTCACTCGGGAGACCGGCCGCGGCCGGCATGCCGATCTGGTACTGGATGCCGGCGGTGTTGTACTCGCTGGTAAAGGTGTAGTCGCCGGCCAGTGCCTCTTCACCGGTGACTGAGGGAATGGACAGCGTGGACCCGGTCGGCCGCGTCATGGCGTCGTAGCCGGTCACCCTGGTGGTGTACGCCTTGCCGCCCGTGAATCGGGTGGCTGAGGTCACTTCTCCCTTGGCCAGAGTGTCATACACCCATTCGGCGAGCTTGGTGCCAGAGCTGGCCTCGCCAGCCCACTGGGCGGTCCTACGATCGAGATCATCGTAGGTGTAGGAGATCTTCTGCCCGCGTCCGTCAGTTGACCAGGTCACCCGCCCGGCCTCGTCATAGCTGATCTGACCGTCACCGGCGTCTGGGTCATGTGTCGTCAGTTTCCGGCCGAGCAGGTCGTAGGTGAAGGTGCGCACGTTGCCGTTCGCATCGGTCTGCTTGATCAACTGGCCCTTGAGGTCGTACTCGTATGTCGTGCTGTGAAAGTCAGGGGCGGCGACGGTCACAACCTGCCACGGCGTCCAGTCCGAGCGGTTCGAGCCCTTGACCGCACGCGCCCGCCAGCGGATCTTCCATCCGTCGCTCAGCTTCCCGTCTGGGATGGTGACCGCGGCGTTGGCGCCCGAGGTGACACCCTCGACGGCTGTAGTCCAGATCTGTCCGCTGCCGTGCTGGGTGTCGGTGGGGTCATGCTCCACTTCGAACTCGGCACCGAGTTGTCCGCCCTGGGGCAGGGTCACCTTTGCCATCAGTGCCGGTGTCAGCGTCATGGTTACACCACCTGACGCAGGCTGGGTTCGGGGATTCTCGATGGTGGGAACCTGCGGGACGTCGGTCACGGTCAGCGCCTGCCAGCCTGACCACGCGGACGTTCCCCCGGAACCGACGGCCCTGACCCTCCAGCGGACCTTCCAGCCATTGGCCAGTTTCCCGGCAGGCACTACGATCGCCGCCTTGGTCCCGGACGCCACGTTGTCGACTGCGCCGGACCAGATGGCCCCCGTGCCGTGCGTGATGTCGGCCGGGTCGTGCTCCACCTCGAACTCGGCCCGTAGCGCTCCCCCTGCCGGGTCGGTGACGTGGACCAGCAGCTGCGGCGTCAAGGTGGAGCTCACCCTGACCCCATCGACGACCTCGGAGGGGATGACTTCCAGGGCACCCAACTCCGGGTCTGGCAGGTCCACGCCGAATGTCTGCCAGCCCGACCACGCGGACGTACCCCCGGAAGCGACGGCTCTGACCCTCCAGCGCAGCTTCCAGCCATCGGAGAGCCTCCCGGCAGGAAGAATCACCGTGCCGTCCCCGCCGGAAGCGACGTTGTCTACCGCGCCGGTCCATATGCTGCCGGTCCCATGCGCGGTGTCGGCCGGATCGTGCTCGACCTCGAACTCACCGCGCAGCGTGCCGCCGCTGGGATCGGTGAGCGTGGCGTGCAGCGTCGGCGTAAGCGTGCTTGTGATCGTGTTTCCATCGATGACCTTGGCCGGGGTGACGTGCACCTGGGAGACACCCGGGTCCGGCACGTCTACAGTCAGCGACTGCCAGTCACTCCAGCCCGAAGTGGTCGCGCCAGCCACGGCCCTAGCACGCCACCGCACCTTCCAGCCGTCCGAGAGCTTGCCGGCAGGGATGGCCACAACGGCCTGGTTGTTGGCGGCGACATCGTCTACCGCACCGGTCCAGATGCTGCCGGTCCCATGCGCGGTGTCGGCCGGATCGTGCTCGACCTCGAACTCGGCGCGCAGCATTCCGCCCGCCGGGTTGACCACCCGGCCCGCAAGGGACGGCGTCACCGAAGAGGTGACCGTGACGCCGTCTTGCACGGTGCTGGGGGTGACCTGCAGCAGGTCGATTCCCGGCTCGTCGCCGCTCGGGGCGAGCGTGACTGTCAGATTCTGCCAGTCCGACCAGGCCGAGGCTGTCGTCGTCGCGGTGTTGACCGCGCGCGCCCGCCAGCGGACCTTCCACCCGTCGGTCAGCTTCCCTGCCGGTACGGAGATCGTGGCCTGGCTGCCGGAGGCGACGTTGTCGACATTGCCGGTCCAGATCTGGCCGGAGCCCTGCCCGCCGGGAGCTGCCGGGTCGTGCTCCACCTCGAACTCGGCCCGCACACTGGCTCCGCCCGGCTCGGTGACGGTGGCGCGCAGCTCGGGGGTCAGCGTTGAGGTGACCGTCTCTCCTCCGACCTGAGTCGAGGGAACGGCCTGGAGCTGCCCGACCGTGGGCTTGGGCACGTCGACCGTGAAGGTCTGCCACGCCGACCACGGCGATGAGAGCGACTGGCCGGTATTGGTCGCGCGGGCGCGCCAGCGGACCTTCCACCCATCGGACAGTTTGTCCGCGGGTACCGTCACGGAGGCCTTGGTGCCGGAGGCGGCGTTGTCCACCGATCCGGTCCAGATGCTCCCGCTGCCGTGCGCGGTGTCGGCCGGGTCGTGCTCGACCTCAAACTCGGCGCGTAGCGGTGCACCAGCAGGATCGGTGACCATCACGGCCAGCGCCGGCGTCAAGCTGGGGGTCACCAGATTGCCGTCGACCAGTTGCGAGGGGGTGACCTGCTGCTGGCTGACCACCGGTTTGGGCGCGTCCACGGTGAAGGTCTGCCACGCCGACCAGGCCGAGGTGTTCGTGCCCTCCGCCACGGCCCGGGTCCGCCAGCGGACCTGCCATCCATCGGATAGCTTCCCGGCCGGGATGCTGACGCTGGCCTGGGTTCCGGAGGCGACATCGGCCGTAGTGCCGGTCCAGATGCTGCCGGTTCCGTGCGCCGTGTCGGCCGGGTCGTGCTCGACCTGGAACTCGGCGCGGGCCATCCCGCCTGTCGGATCGGTGACGCGAGCCCCGAACGTCGGGGTCAACGACGTGACGGTGGTGACCTGTCCCGCGGTCTGGGACGGGGTGACCTGAAGCTGATCGGCCACCGGATCGGGCACGGTGACGGTGACCGTCTGCCAGGCCGACCACGCCGAGGTCGTGGCGGCGCTCGGGTTGGCCGCGCGTGCCCTCCAGCGCAGGTGCCAGCCGTCGGTCAGTTGTCCGGCCGGTACGGCCAGCGGCGCGTCCGAACCGGAAGCCACCGCCGCCGAGGAGCCCGACCAGATCCGGCCGGTGCCCTCCTGCGTGTAGGCGGGATCGTGTTCGATCTCGTAGTCGGCTCGAAGGCTGCCTGCGGCGGTGTCGGACACGGTCGCGTGCAGGGTGGGCCTTACCGAGGTGACCGCGCCCGCGTTGGACGGCGTGATCGACAGGGCGCTCACGGTGGGAGCCGAGGCGGGCCCGCTGGAGGTGACGGTCAGCTTGGGCGGGCTGTTGAACTCGCCGCTCTCCTCCGAGGAGGTAAACACCCGCCAGTTGTCGGTGTTGGTCTCCGACGGAGACTGCAACGCCACACCGTGGTTAGCGGCGCCCGCCACCCAGTCGGCCACGATGCCGGTGATCGTCCAATCCAGATAGCCGGCGCCGGTGCCACAGCCGTTTTGGAACGCCTTGGTGGTGGTGACGGCGTCCTCGGTCGTGTCGGTGGGCTTGTTCGCCCACGTCAGCGTCGAGGCGCTCCAAGCGCTGGTCAACCGGCGGGCCTGGATGCCAGCGCCGACCGACGTGCCGCAGGTGGGCGCGTCGATGTTCATCACTTCCAGCTTGGCGTCGCTGATCGTCGAACCCGTCAGCGATGAGGTGTTGAACCGTAGATAGACACGGGTCTTTGCGTTGCCGGTTTGGGTTCCCGCCAGGAAGGTCGGGTTGGCCGGATACCCGCCGCCGAAGATGCTGCTCACGTCCACGTCGTCGTTGACCGGCAGTGTGGTCGTCGGGTCTACACGGAGGGGGTAAACAGTGGTCGGATCGGAGAGGAAGGCGAAGTCGGGCCGCAGCACCAGCACCTGGCGGCCGTTCTCGGTGACCACGCTGGTGGTGATCTTGCCTCGTTTGCCGTCGCCAGGCACCCTGCTCTTGACCGCGTCGGCGTCCAGGGCCACGGGTTCCGGCGCGGAGGCCGCGATCTTGCCCTTGGCGTCCGTCAGCGTCAGGCCGCCCCCCTTGGCCACCGCCAGGGTCAGACCGCTGGTCAGCACGGGCAGCCGGTACTCCACCGGTTTCGCGGGCCGCTGACGCAGCACGACATCGTGCCGGAACCCCGTCGGCAAGGCGATGACGACCAACTCTGCACCGTCGCCGAGGTCATAGGTCGCGGTGTTGCCCGTGACCTTGGGTCGGGGAAGCGCGGTCGGCCACTCGAGGGCGAAGACCGTGCCGTCCTTGCGAGTCATCTTGGCGAACGCACCAGTTCCGCCGGCGGAGAACTCCACCTGCGCGACCGCGGCCTTCGGACGGAGCACCCCGCTGGCTTCCACCAGGGAGGTGTCGATCGGCACCCACTCGCCTTGCTGCAGCACCCGGGTCGGGCCGGAAGTGATCTCGGTCGTGAACGTCTTGCCGTCCGGGTTCGCGTACATGACCGAAGACTCGGTCGTGGCCGCGTCGACCTGTACCCGTTTGCCATGCTTGGCTGCGGTTTTGAGCGCCGCCTGCGCGTCCGTCGCGGCCTCCGCCTTCGTTGTGCCCGCTTCGGCATCGCGATCAGAGGATTCTCTGGACGTCTCGGCGCTACTTGACGTCGGCTCAGGCTCCGCTTCCTTGGATGAGGCTTTCGCTCCGCTCGATGTGCCGGATGCGGCGTCGTCCGGCGCCTTCGGTCCGACAGCCTGCTGCGTCGTGGAGCCGACCCATTCTTCGATCTTGGTTACACGAGCTTCGAGATCGGTGTGGTAGACGGTCTTGCCGCCAGACGGCGGAACCACCTCGTGGTGATCGCCGTAGTAGTTGGTGATCGTACGGCGCAGCTCGTTCCCGTAGCTGTTGTCGACCTGGGCGACCTGGCGGCCGAGCCCGTCGAAGACGTTGCTGGTCCATGACGGCACGCTGGACCAAGCCGGGTTGAGCAGGCCCGAGCCGGCGTCATCACTGCTGTAGATGGGGTCTGATGCTGCCGACACCAAGCCGCGCGCGTCGTACTTAGTGACCTGGACGATCCGGCCGCCCGCCGGGGAGGTCTGCTGAGACTCGAGGTCGCGTCCGAACCCGTCGAGGAACGAATAGGCCGTGGACCACTTGGCCGAACTCCCCGTACCCGACAGCAGTTTCTGGCTGGTCACCTTCGCCGGGGATGTACCCGTGATCTCGTAGGTGTACTTCTCCGCAGGGGTCCCGCCGCTTCTCGGCAGCAGAGGCGTCCAGAGGGCGATCGTGCGTCCGAGGGCGTCGTAATCGACGTTGGTGTCGTTGCCGTTAAGGTCACGCATTCCGACGACGCCGCCGTGGAGCGGATTCGTCCACGTGGTCGCGGACTGGTTCAACGGGTTGGTGACCGTGATGCCGTTTATAGGCCAGTTGACCGCCGGAGCATAAGTAGTCGTGGTGGTCTTGCCCAGGGCGTTCGTGGACGATGTCGGACGACCATAGCCGTCGTACGCCATCTTCACCGCGGTGAAGTGGTCCGCATCGCTCCAGGCGCGCGCCTCCGTGGGGTTACCGTCACTCGGCGTGTTCGTCGCGGGGTCGGAGCCGCCATCGTAGAGAGTGACCTGGCGGGAGAGAAGGCGCCCGCTGCACTCGCTTCCTTCACGTTCCTCTTCCACGGATGGAAACGCGATCATCCACTGACCGCCAGCAGTGTTTCGGGCATAACTGGTGGTAGCGCAGGTCTCATCGCCCGAAACACTGAGATCACCCAAGTCCACGGTCTGAGTGGGCAATCCGTAGGAGTCGTAGGCCGTCGTGCCGGCGGACGTACGGAACGTGCCGTCGGAGAGCACTTCGCGGGTTTGGTCCCGGCTCGGACGGACCATGACCGGATCCAGGGTGCCGGGCCCGTTCGCCGTGGTCTGCTGCCAGTACTCGTGCCGCGTGGATCCGGCTTCGGCCATGCCGCGCAGTGCGGGGTCGGTGTTCAGCGGGTCCGGCGTGGTGAACCGCCAGGTCCGCGACTCCAACGTCTGCCCCGACAGGGTTACCTCATCGTTCCAGCTGTTTCCGTCATAGTCCGTGATCTTGACTTGCTTCTTGTCGCCATTGGCCAAGGTGTCGTCGTACAGGCCGCGATAGAACTGGGAACTGCTGACCGTGAAGCCCTCCGGATCCGTCCCGCTGCCCTTGATGACGCGCACGGTCCCGTAGCCACGGAACTCGCTCCAGCTGAGATGGTCGGCGCGCGTGTTGTAGTTGATCTCCTTGGCCCACCCCGGAGTGCCGACGTACTCGTACGTGGTCACCATGTCCGGCGCTCCGCCGACCAGGTCCTGCTCGGTCACTTGGGTGACCATGTGCTTGCGGTAGACGGCGAAGTGCGGTCGGGAGAACACATCACGTCCGTCGTAGACGGGATAGCAGTCGGTGACGTTCGTATCCCAGGCGATCCGCGTCGCTTGATAACCGGTCACGCAGGGGTGGAGCTGGCTGTAGCTGACGAGGGTCTGGCCGCCGAAACCGTTGACGACGGATCCGATGCGGGGCATCTTCACCACATCGTTGATCTCCCCATCCGGCATCCGGCCGGTGTCGACCCGGTTGCTGAGCATCACAGCGTTGAAGTTCTGCTCCGGCGGCGTGATCGCGTTCGCATCGTCACCGACCAGGCCGGTCTGACCGATGGAGTCCAGCCACAACACGGCTGTCGGAGAGTCGCCTTCGGTGTAGATGTATTTGTGCTCCAGCGTCAGACGCAAGACGTTGTCCCAGCCCGGAATCGTGTCGTTCCAGGCGTAGGTGTCGATGCTTGCGAGCTTGCTGGAGATGAAGAACGTCGGCGAGCCCTGCGGGCGCTCGCATGTCACCGGGCCGCCACCGGGAGCGGGAGAACACACGAGGTCATCAGGAATGTCGGAGTCCAGCCCGATCATTCGGCTGTCAGAATTGAAAACAATCTTCGAGGTGGGTCGGCTGCCGGCGACCTGCGTGTTGGAACCCCATTCGATCCTGTCCAGGAAACCGCCGCGGTCATAGATGAGACTCGCACCACTGGACTGCGTGTAGTGGTTCGTTTCCTTGATCCAGTAGTAGGTGGTGACGTTCTCCTGCGCGTCCTGACTCTGATCAAGGTTCCAGCGCCAAATTCCGGAGCAGGTGACCGCCGATGTGCTGGATGTGCTGTACCGGTCCCGGCATGGCTCCCCCGCGTCATCGCCGACGTACGGCACCCGCCAGATCGAGTCGGCCCTGTATCCCAGCCGATACACCTGTCCTTGTTGCGTGGTGATCTGCCAGTACTCGCTGCCTTGGTCGCCGCCTGTGAGGTTCTCGATCTTCCACCCGAAGTCCTGCTGGGTCTTGTATCCCGACGGCGTCTTGAGCAGGCGGCTTGCCTGCCCTCCCAAGTTGATGAACAAGTCGGAGGCTGTCGCATCGTTGGTGGCCGAATCGCCGTCGTTCTCCTCCGGCGATTCCCAGCACAGATCGCCCCACCCCTTCTGGTTGGGGTTCTTGCCGGATCCGGCATCGGACGAGCACGAACGATAGCGGCGCTCGATATATCCAACCGGGAGATCCCAGCCCTCACCGACCCACGATGCCTGGTTGTTCGTGACCTTGGTCATGCCGTCGATGCGCGCGGAGTCATAGCTGATCGACAAGCCTGGATCACCTCCCGCCACCGACGGCGGATCGGGGATCGGGTAGTTGTAGGAAAAACCTCCGGACTGGGGTCCGACCTCCCAGGAGGCTTGAGGCCGTAGGTCTGTAGCGGCGAAGTTGCCGGCTGTAGGACCTGATGCAGCCGCCGCAAGAACGAAGACCGAACCGGTCTCCGCACTGGACGATGATTCGCTACCGGTTGAGGCGGCATTTGGCGTGGGAGACGGGGAGGCGCCCGCCGTCACGGCACCACCCGCGGGAAGGACATCCACCTCAGCGGTCAGTGTTCCGCTTTTGACATCGTTCACCGACGGGACGACCACACCCCTGCGGTCACATGCGCCCTCAGGCGTGCCCGCGACCAGCGCACACGCGGGAACCTGAACCAGCTGCAGGCGATCAGCCCAGCCACCACCGTGTGCGTATCGGAACGCGGAGTAGTCGAGAGTCATTCGCGCACCGACCGGCGCGGCTTCCCCATCGATCCGGGACAACCGCACGGCCAGGCCGGTACCGCCGAGCTTGCTCACAACGGCCTGCGGCAACGTTTCGACTCGGACCCTTGCGTCTTCACCAGCTGGGGCTTCACCACCGGCATTGGCTCTATCGGCCACCTGGCCGATCTTCACCGGAAGGCTTCCCGCGTCTTTTGCTACCGCGCTCAGGGAAACGTCCGACCGGCCGGTGTCCGGCCACTTCGGTTTCGACGCCTTAGGCGCATCCGCGCGATCTTCGACGCCCTTGGCGGCGGCACGCTTTCGCACCTCCCGCTGCGGGACCGGCTCATCCGTGGCGTCGGGGGCTGGATCGGTCGCCGCCGCTGCTGCCGGCTGGAAGAGCTCGGCTGGGACACCGATTCCAGACACCAGGACCGTCAGGCATACGCCGATCGCCAGAGCCAGAACACGAGCTCGCCGCGCAATAGGCCCCACGCGCCACACCTCCAGGTGAACCCACACGAGAGGCGCATGGACGCACGGCTCGTGCCATCGAGCCATCCAAACCCTCTAGATCTTGATGCAAGATCCAGACGCTTTTTACATGATCGCCCCATCAACAAGTCAAGTGTGGATGGAGATCAAGTTTTGTAAACTTTCGGCAACAGAGGGTGGGGCCTGAGGCCAGCCGCCACATCTATGCAGGTCAGAGAACTTCATCGCCGCGCAGCACCCGCTCGATAGGACCAGATCCGCCACTCCCTCTGTCAAGAGCGCCTCTTGACCTTGACGGTCGCACCAGTCATCATCTCGAATCGATCTTCCTTGTTCAGGGCAATCTTGCGGCGCCTCCGAGCGGGGCCGAAGGAGACTGATGGCACTCTCACTGCGACGCGTCGCATGGGCTTCACTCGCGAGCACACTCATCGCCTCGCTCCTCACCACAGCCCCCAGTCCCGCCGATGCCGCCCCAATGCGGCCCAAAGCGCTCAGCATGACCGTCCCCGGGGGCATCGCAGGCCTCAAACAGCGAGCACTCGAGATCGACAAGAAACTGACACCGAAGGCGATGGATGATGCCAAACCTCTCGTAGTCGTTCCGCGGCGCGACAGAAGCGCCAAGAAGGCCGGCCCTAGCGGACCTCCTGGCTACGTACCCCCAACCACCGTCGACGGGAAGAAGGTGGAAATTTCCCCCACCCCCGAGCCTTCCACTCGGGCAATCGCCCCTCTGGCCGCCAGCGTCAACCTTCCGATCACAGTGGGCAAGGTCTTCATCTACAAAGAGGCAACAGACGAGTGGGTCTATTGTTCCGGCACCGTCGTCACTGGAAATTTTAAGAATCTTGTCGCTACAGCCGCGCACTGCATCATCGATCCCGCCACGGGAAATGCCTACAAATACTGGGCTTTCGTGCCAAGCTACAATGATGGCGGGATCAGATGGCCATATGGGAACTGGGTCCCTTACCGCGTCACCGTCTGGTATGACTGGGTCGACTACGAAGATCCCGACTATGATTACGCCTTTATTAACGTATCACGCCTAGATGGTGAGACCGGAGAACCTAGCGGCCTTCGCATAGGCGACTTCGTAGGCGGACAAGGTCTCACCTGGGACCAGCCAATCGATGTGACTGGTTACGTATTCGCATACCCTCATGCCCCACACCTCGACGGAGACAAGGTCTATAGCGGCTGGACCATGAAGTGGTGCTATGGGACTACCGGAATGTTCGCCGCCTCCCAAGGGGCAGACTGGCACATCGGATGGGGCCCTGCGATCAATAGCCAGACTTGCGCCATGACACCAGGAGCCGACGGCGGGCCCTTCCTCTTTCAGTACAACAGCAACGACGACCCACTTCTCCGCGTTGGACTTCTAAACACTGTCATCAGCCGTGTACGAGACGCTGACGGCAACAGCCGTTATGACACCTGGTCTGGCCCATACTTCGACGCTGACGCGAAGGTTCTCTACGACGAAGCCACTAACTTGTGGAGCCCGTGACTTCCCCCTGTCTCCACACCTTCCACATCACGCACAGGGCAAGCTCAGCAAAGTAACGTAATTCATCTCGACACCCCCACACCCATCACGTTGTGGGGGTGTTTCGGCCGCGCTCTAGGCGGGCGGCGCTGATGATGAAGTCGGCGACGAGCTGGCGGCCTCCATCGGACATCTCGACCAGGGCTCGCAGCGCTTCCCGATTCAGTCCCGACTTGCCGACCAGCGACGACGCCGCGACCCGATCGGCGGTCGCGTCAGCCTCCTCGTCGTCTCCGAAGTAGCCGATCGGCACGCCGAAGAACGCCGACAGCGCCTTGAGCGTCTTGAGCTGCGGGTTGTCGGACCGTCCCGTACGCAGCTTCCAGATCGTGGTCGACGACAGCTCCTCCCCTGCCGCCTCGGAGATCGCCGCCGCGACTTCCACGTTGTTCCTCGGTGGCCGGCTTCCCGACGGCCAGCGGTTCTGGATCAGCCACTCGATCTTGCTAGCGAGAGAACTGGCCACGCCCAGCGGCTCGTCAGCCACGACACATCACATCAATTTTAAGCAATGAAGCTCGACCTTCATCCATTATAGTTGACAGGCGGTGACGCTCCGTGTCTATCCTGCTCACATCTCATCAACTTGAGTTGATGGCTAACACGCTTCCTTGCTCGAAGGGTACCGATGCCAGCCATGCAGACGCGAGCACCTGACGAGATCAGGGCACGCCATAGCCTTCTCCAGCGCCTGGGCGACGAGCTCGACCGCAGGCACTGCACCAGCCGGCTCTTCCGCTGCCGCGACCATCGATGGGCGCTCAGGGTCGGCCACGAGACGGTCTTCTGCGCAGGAGCCGAAGGCGTCTACGCCTACGTCACGCGCCAGGGAATCATCCTCTCCCCCGCCGATGACACCGGCATCACGGCGGCAGCAACTCATCTCACCGCCCAAGCGCGATGACGACACGCAATCTCACGCTTGCCACCACCGTGGCAAGCTGCGCCGTCGCCCCGCTCGTACTCGCGCTTGCCGTACTCGGAGGGATCGGCTCCTTCACCACACTCCGTAACCTCGCAGAGCCGTGGTTCGGCGGCCACGCGTGGATCGTCCCCATCGGCATCGACGTCGGCATCCTGGCGCTCCTGGCCTGGGACCTGCTCATGGAATTCGCCGACCTCTCCTGGCCCGTGCTCCGATGGGTGGCTTGGGGCTTCATCGCCGCGACGGTCGTTCTCAACATCGCCGCAGCCGATGGCGACCTCACAGCCAGCGTGATGCATGCGGCGATGCCCATCCTCTTCGTCACCGTCGTCGAAGGCATCCGTCACCTCATCCGCCGCTGGATCGGCCTCACATCTGACACGCGCCGCGAGCGCGTACCGCTCTCCCGCTGGCTGCTGGCCCCAGCGTCGAGCTGCGCGATGTGGCGCCGCATGGTGCTGTGGAACATCGCCAGCTACCCGCGTGGCCTTCAGCTCGAATACGCCCACCTCCAGGCGGTCTCCACCCTTCAGAACACGTACGGCCGGTGGCTGTGGCGCTGGAAGGCGCCGCTGTCCGAGCGCATCGCCATCCGGCTCCAGCTCGCGGGAGCGGCGATGCCAGGAGCCACGCCGTTCCCCCAACAGGACGCCGATGACCAGCTCATCCAGGCGGCTCAGGCCATCGTCGGCGAGGCCGAGCAGCGCGGTGTACGGCTCAGCCAGATGGACCTCGCCGCCCAGCTCCGTGCCCAGGGCCATCGGATCGCCAACGAACGGCTCCGCTGGCTCGCCACCACGATCGGCCTCCGCCGCGACCCCGCGTAAACCGCCGACAACACATGCAGAGAAGGGAGCCGAGCGTGCTCATCCCAATCAACCAGCAGGCCGAACGCTTCTTCCTCGCATGCCACAGCTCCAGCTGGGTTCCCGGTTATCTGGCGGAACGCGGCTTCGACAGGTCCGCCCAGCGCGCATGGCACATCGGCTACGCGCCCAGCGAGTGGCGTGCCCTCACCAATCACCTCCGCGGCCTCGGCTTCAGTGAGACCGCGATCGAAAGCTCAGGTCTGGCCCGCAGGACCAGCCGCGGAACGCTCATCGACTTCTTCCGTGACCGGGCGATGTTCCCCATCAAGAGCCACGACGGCACCACGATCGCCTTCATCGGACGCAGCCTCGACGCCGAGCGCCGCTACCTCAACAGCCCGCAGACTCCGATCTACCGCAAGCGCCAGACCCTCTTCGGCCTGCACACGCTCACTCCTGACACGATCCCGGTCATCACCGAGGGGCCACTCGACGCGATCGCGGTCACCTTGACCGGCGGGGAAGGCCTGACCGGTCTCGCCCTCTGCGGCACTGCTCTGACCGCCGACCATGTCCGTGTGCTCACCCGATCGCTCGATCTCAGCCGTGTCGTGCTCGCCTTCGACGGTGACCAGCCGGGCCGGGCAGCCGCCGCGCGTTCCTACCCCCTGTTCAAAGGCATCTGTACGGCCGACGCCGTCATGCTCTCGGCCGACCGCGATCCCGCAGGAATCTTCACTGAAGACGGTCCGGCCGCCCTGGCGACGATCCTCACAGAACAGACGCGCCCCCTCGCCGACCTCGTCGTCGATGCCGCGATCGACCGGTGGCAACGCTCCCTTGAGTACGCCGAAGGCCGCGTCGGCGCCCTCCACTCAGCCGGTGCGGCCGTCGCCGCGATGGCGCCTCATGACGTCGCCCGGCAGATCGCTCGGGTGGCGGAACGCCTCGGTTTCGACCACGCAACTGTCACCGAAGCCGTCACGGACTGCGTCACCTCGCGCCTGGCCGGCGGCGACTTTCCCGCACCGCTCGCCTTCGGTGCCACCATCACACGTCCCAAAGGAAGGAATCCCAATGAACGATCACTACGCGGACCCACTCCGTGAAGCCGCCGCTCAAGGAGTCGAACGTACGGTCCAGATGACCTCGGTGGCCGCGGCTGCGGGCCAGGTGCTCACGCAGATCAAAGCCCAGCGTCTGCGCGAGCAGACAGAGCAGGACCGCCAGGCCACGGCCGCGCTCCGCTCCCGGCAGCAGGTCGCCTATCAAGCCGCCCGGCTTCAGTGGGCGCCCGCCAGCGATCCCCGATGGCTGCGGGCCGCGGACTTCGTCGGTACATCGCGGGCATGGGGAGCGGCGGTGCCGTACGCACCGAGCGACCCGGCGGCGGAGCGGGCACGGCTGAGGTGTGAGCAGCGGCTGCGCGAACTTCACCCATATGGGATGAGCCGCTATGACCGGCTACGAGCCGAAGGAGTCGAGCCCGTCGAGGCGATGCGGAAGGCCGCTCCGTTCTTCGCCCGCGTGCCGAATCCCAGGACCGGCCACCCCGCACCCGCGCGCAAGGAGCTGTCCACCGCCGTCACGCTCGGCACGCAGGATTTCCCGGTTCCAATCAAGGACGCGATCCGCACGACAGATGCCCCGCAAGCCGCACAGGCAGCCAGGCCGACGCAGCGACCCGCACGAAACCTCAAGCCGTAATCAGCCGACTACGGAAACATGTTGGACGTGGTGGAGAGCTACGCCTTCTGGATCCTGCTGATTCTCGTCCTCATCGCGGCGTACATCCTGCCGAGTGTGATCGGCCTTCTTCGCGGGGTCGAGTCCCTCGGGCTGCTGATCGCGCTCAACCTCCTCGGCGGGCTGACCTGCATCGGCTGGCCCGCCGCGCTCCTCGCGGCGTTCATGCTGCCCAAGCGGGTGCGGCGCTGGTGATCAGCGTGCCTCACCGAGCAGGATCCGCTGCCAGAGTCGTTCCATCAGGGCCGTCCGCAGCCACTCGGTCTCGTGCACGACGGGGCCGTCGGAGCGGCGAATGGTCCGTCGTACGAACATCAGGCCGCCCCCTTGACAGAGCTCGTACAGCGTCGCTTTGCATTCGCAGGTGTGGAGCCGTACCCGAACCCGGGCAGCGCGGGCGGCGGGCACGCGCCAGTCGAGCCGCTCGTGCTTGGCCTGGAGGGGAGCCACATGGATGCCGTGATACTCCCTCAGCATCGGCGCCCACCCTCGATCACGCGGAGCCGTACGGCCAGGTCATCGACCGAGTACGTCTCAACGGCCGGGAAGGCCGGGGCTTCCATGGCCACCGCGCAGATCCGGGCGTCGGCGATCCAGAGAATCGTCCAGCCGGGAAACTCCACACGCAAGCGCAGGAACGCGTCACCGCCAAGCTGTGCGGCAAGCAGCCGGGCCGCCCCACGAGGGTGCTGTGCCGGGTGGACCTGCCACCGATGTGCCGGATTCGTCCAGCGGATCCACTGATCACCGATCCGGACGACCACCCCCTGGGCGAGGCTGAGGACGGCCGCGCCCGACCTTGTGGTCGTGGCGTCGCTGTCGTACGTGACGACGCCGCGCCCTGTCAGGGCATCGCGGAGCAGCCTCATCGTCTGCGAGGGCGTCACGAGCATTTCCGGGATCACGCGCCCAGCGTCGAGGAGTCCGCTGAGGCGCCGAAACGCCGAAGTGTCATCGAGAGCCAATGTCAGATTGGCATAGCGCGCCAGTACTGCCGTATCTACGGTGAGTAACCAGCCTGTGGGAAGGAATGCGAGGCGGATGAGCCAGAGCCGGTTGTGCCCGGTCTGCCGAAAGACGTTGCTCAGCCGGTACAGCCAGGAAGCGATGTGCGGCGCCTGCCTGCGCGGCGCGCCCGCGCCGGCCTGGGACCTCGACGCCCTTACTCGGGCACTGGCAGCTCGGGACCTCGCCGCCTTCGCCACCACAGTGCGGAAGTCGATGAAGATGAGCCAACTGGAGTTCGCGAACCTGGTCGGTTGGGCTCAGAGCACCGTGGCGCGCGTGGAGCGGGGCGAGCGGGACACGCTGTACGACGTGCGTGAGCTGGTGCGCTTCGCGGACGCCGTCGGCCTGCCGAGGACGGCGCTGCTACCCCTGTTCACCGAGGAGACAGACGACATGGATCTGACCAGGCGGGAGCTCGCCGGGCTCGTCGCCAGCGGAGTGATGGCCGGCCTGGCATGGAGCATCCCGGCACGCGTCGGCGCGGAGCAGATCGGTCTGCTGCGCGAGTCCATCGACCGGCTTTATGGTCAGGACCAGCAAGTCGGGGGTTCAGCCCTGATCAGGACGGCTCTCTTCCAGCTCTCGCGTGTACGCGCGCTTCTCGACGACGCCGAATTCTCCGAGTCGATCGGACGTCAGTTGCTGTCCGTGGCGGGCGAGCTGTGCGTGTGCGCCGGGTGGCTGGCCTACGACTCCGACGATCAGCGGCTCGCCCGCCAGCTCTACGGCGAGGCCCACCTCTACGCCGCCCACGCCGACGACCCGGTCCTCCTGGTGCACGTGGCGTCGAACTCGGCGCTGCAAGCGGTGCGGCTGGCGCGCGAGGAACCGGGCCGGGCACGGGAGGCGCTGCGGTTCGTCGCCGCGGCCGAAGCGTCCGCTCGACGGTGGGCGACCCCACGCGTGCACGCCCTGCTCGCGCTCCGGGAGGCGTACGCGCACTCCATGCTCAAGGACGAGCTCGCCTACCGCTCGGCCATTACCAGAGCGTGGCGTGAACTGGAGCGTGGCACGCACGAGGACGACCCTCCATGGGTGGGGTTCGTTGACGCCGCCGAGCTCACCGGCAACGAGGGGATGGCCGCCGTCAATCTGGGCCAGGCGGGGCGCGCCGTGCAGCGCTTCGCCGAAGTGGTCGCCGAACCTTGGCTCGGTCACCGCAACCGCACCTACTATCGGGCCCGGCTCGCCATGGCGCACCTGTCCGGCGGCGACGAGGCCGAGGCGTTCACACAGGGGACGCAGGCGCTGTCCACGCGTATCCGATCCCGCCGCATCCTTCGTGAGCTGACGCCGCTGCGCGGCCTCGCGGAGCGGTCACGCGATCAGCACGCCGAGCAGTTCCGGGCCTCCTACGACACGGCGGGCGCGGCGTAGTTTCGTCTCATGCCGCTCACTTTCACGCATCTCGACCGAGAAGCCGCACGCGACGCCGTCGAGACCGTCGCCGACATCTATCGGTGGTCCTATGTCGAGCGGATCGCCGCGGGCGACCCCTTTTACACCGTCGAACGGTTCATGCAACGCTTCGACCTCTACACGATGAGGGACGGCTTCGAGCTGGTCATCGCTGAGGGCGATGGGACGCCCGTCGGTCAGACCTTCGGCTGGCCACTTCCGGCTGGCACCGCCTGGTGGAATGGCCTGCGCACCGAAGTACCGCCCGGCTTCATCGACGAGGACGGTCACCGCACCTTCGCGCTGTCCGAGATCATGGTGGCCGAGCCGTACCAAGGACAGGGCATCGCGCACGCGCTGCACGACGAACTGCTCCAGGGACGCCCCGAAGAGCGGGCCACGCTGCTGGTCAGGCCGGACAACGTCGCCGCCTCTACCGCGTACCGGCGGTGGGGGTGGCGCAAAGCGGCCGAGCTTCAGCCCGGCATGGCGGACGCGCCGGTGTACGACGCTCTGATCAAGTCCTTGCGGTGAGCTCCGCCAGGCTGCGAACGGCTTCGTCCTTGTCGCAGAGCGCGAGTCGGCGTCCAGCCCACGGTGGTGCCGACTGCCCTTCCATGTAGGTGATCAGTCCGCTCCGGTCGATCGCGCAGGTGATCCCGGACGGCCACGCGTCGAGGAACATACCGAGGATGAGGTCCTCCATGCCGCCTTCGATGATCCGATGCAGCCGCTCCCGCGCCGCTCCGACCGAGGCCACGACGAACAGCCATGACAAGCCCTCGGGAACTCCGGAGTCGGTCCGCTGCCCCGACCGCCGGACGATCTCCACCTCCAGCTCGGTCATCACGTCTTCGAGTGAGTCGAGCACCACCAGGCCGGGGATCTCGACCTCCGCCGCGTACGAACCGAACAGGCGGATCGCGTCGTCGCGTGGCATGAGCACGCGAGTCGTGAGATCCCGTACGGCCAGCAGCTCCAGGACCATCGCACGGGCGACGTCATCGGTCCCGGGGCCGGTCAGGCCCATGCCGTACAGGGCGGACAGGGCGATCGCATAGCTGAGGTTCGAGGGCTCCTGGCCTCGCTCGACGGCATGTTCCTGGGAGACGTCGTCGGCGACGGTTCCTTCCTCAGGAAGGGCGTACATCTGCGGCGGTTCCTCGTGGTGAGGGGCCTGGTCGCCCGCCGTTTCCTCTTCCACAGCCAGGACCTGCGCTGGCAGGATGTCCAGCCTCGGTACTTCGATCGGCTCCTGTGGGACAACGTGCTCCCGCGCGGGCTCTCGAACCTGGATGATCTCCAACTCCTGCGCTCGGTCCTGACTACCAGTGGTGTCCGGGGCCGTCGGCTCCCCGCCAGGGCTGCTCTCTTGCCCGACGGTCGGTTCTGCCGCGGTCTCCGCCCACGGGACAACGCCGTGCTCCTCGGGACGGGCATGCACTGTGATGATGGGGTCGAGGTCGGCTTCCCCATCATGAAAGGCCACCTCGCCAAACGGAGCGTGCCGCCCCTGGGAGCCGAGCTTTTCTTGTCCCTTGCCCTGTCCTCGTTCCCGTACGGTCACCGACGGCTCGTGCGTGGCGGCACTGAGGCGGATCAGCCGGTCGGCGTCCCGAGTCAGACGAGTGCGGCGCCACCACGTCGTCGCACTCCCCGCGAGCTGCCGTCGCCTGCGATAGGTCATGACGACGAGAAACATGGCGACTACCCCCGTGGGGATCGTCAGGGGCAGCATCGACGACGTCTCCTGCTCACCCGACGCAGACCGGGCTCGCTCTGGCAGTGCACCAGGATGCGTCCCAGGGAGGGCCTTCGACAAGGCATCACGAGAGGGCCGCGTCCGCACCTCGGCAGCCGGTGGGTGTTCGACGTCACGAGCCCTTCCGGAAATGGCTTTCCGTGTAGGGAGCTCGACGTGCCGCACCCGTTCCGGCTCGTTCGCCACCGGGATCACCGTGAAGTCCTGGGGATTCGCCTCCCGATCGCGAGGAGTTGGCTTGCGGCTTCTCCCACGCTCGTTCTTCCCCTTCTTGGCCGGCGGCTTTCTCGCCTGAGGGGACTTGACCGGCTGAGGCGTGCTGGCTTCGGTCGGGACGATCTGCGGTGCAACGGGCTGAGGGGTAACGGTCACCGGCACCTGTGGCGGAGCCGCCGTGGGCAGGATGGGCACCGCCTGCTGTTGCGGCGTGATCACAAGCGGAACGCTCCCCTTGACGGAGTTCCGCAGCGCCTCGCCGAAGTCGAGGTGCTTACCCGTCTGAAGCCATTTCCGCAGCTCCTTCTGCATGTCCGCGCACAGCTTCTCGGCATCGATGTACTGGGCCGCGTTCCCTTTCACATGCGCGCATCCGGCGTCGGCGCGTACCGGCGGCGCCCCCGGACCGGCCAGGGCCGCGACCGCGAGCATGCCGAGGGCCGCCCAGCGGCCTGCCGACGTAACCGAACACCGCAGACGGATCGGAAAGAGCTCCGTGGCGAGCACGACAGGCCACCCCCAGATCGATCACCAAGAGAAAGTGATCAACCACATTACGCAACCGTCGCAGCCGATCTCTGTAAGATCGATTGTGAGTCGAGCGGGTAAAGAATGATCTCCTGCCTACCGCCTGGGACGTCGAGACGTGGCAGGCCCCGGAGGTCCGGCAAAACGACTGGAAGGCCGCAGAACCGACCCGGAAGGCGGCATGAACCGCCCAGGAAAATCGACGGCGACCAACCCCACTGCGGGGTCTACCGCAACCGATGCCTCGCGCAAGCACCGCGCCGCGGCTCGCGCTGCCGCCGCCTGCGCGGTCCGGCCCTGCAGCATGCGCAGTTCCGCCACCGCGCTCACAAGGGAGGCGACATTGGCGACGAGCACGCCTCCACGCGGCGTCGCCCCCGACCTGGCCAGTCTCCGCACGGTTCTTCGAAGTCCACGTCCCGTCGGTGTAGCGGGCGGAATCCGGGCATACGGTTCGCGGGCCGCCCGATCGAACGCCTCAGCGGCCTCCCTGAGACGACGATCCTTGAGCAGATCCGCCGCGACATGCAGCAGATCAGAGGTGACCCCGGCCAGGTCGGCCGCCGCACCCGGATCATCGGATGCCTTGATGTACTCGGCCGCCCGACTGGCCGCCGCCGCTGCCTCATCCCAGATCTCGCGGCGATCTTCCGCACTGATGTCGTTCGCGCGACGATTCTGCTCGCCGCTCTCGTTTCCGCTCCCCCACCGCGCGCGGAGCTTCGGAAGAGTGAGGTCGGCGGCGAGCTTGCCTCCACCAAACCAGACCGGCTCCCCTTGCCGGTTGAGATGGACCGGCAGGGCGACCGAGTAACCGGTCACCTCGCCCGGATTCCGCTGGCTGATCCGCTGACGTACCCGCACTCCGGCGGCTTCCAGCCTGCGGAAGAACTCCTCTTCCGAGCCCGCGCCCGCGGCGGCCGTAACCACGTGCCGTCGTAGCGCTGTGCGAGGAGTCTCCGCCCACCGGCGCCTGCGAGCCTGCTCGGTCTCGCTCCGCGTGGGACGGCGAGCCGCCGTACGATCGCCGGGCGCCGTCACCCGCAGCCCGAAGCGCCGCTCCACCGCCTGGCACGCTTCCCGTACCCGATAGAAGTCGTTCCAGGTCTTCGGCTTGGTCCCGTCCTGGCGGGCGAGCGTGGCCACGATATGGATGTGGTCGTCGGCATGCCGTACCGCGACCCACCGCACCCCGTCATCATCGCCGTCCCGGGCCAGCCCGGTGGCGTTCATGATCTCGTACGCGACCCGAGCCCATTCGTCGTCGTCCAGGATCCGATCCTCACGAGCGGCACGGACGGCGCAATGCCAGACCGGCTCCCGGTAGCCGTCGTCCCCGAGCGCGGCGACCGACTGGTTCAGCAATCCGATCAGATTCCGGAAATCCCGCCCGCCATCCGGCCGGAGCGCCGGCTCCAACTCCGCCGGATGGCGCCACCCCGCGACGATGTGCGGGTTGACGTGCTCGTTCGCCCTGCCCGGGCCGTACAGGTAGTAGACCAGCCCGCCGACGTGCCTCCCTCGGATCACCTTTCCGATCATCGGATCCGCTTCCGTACGGCTTCCGCGACATCGTCCAACCGCTCCACCGCCTTCAGGCAGGCGGCGGCGTACGGGAGGAGGTTCCCCGGATCGGCACCCGTGGCGTTGAGCGCCGCGACGGCCTGATTGAGGTTGACGCCGATCCGGCGTGCTTGCCCGGACGCGTGCATCAACTCGATCAGCGCTTCGCGCAGCGGGTCCGGCATCGGCGGGTTCGCCATCCGCGCCGCCGCCAGCGCCGCCTCGGCCGCGTACGCACCATGCGCGAGCCCGAGCCGCTGCGCCGCATTGCGGAAGTCGGCGTGCTCCTCATCGGTGAGCACGAACTTCACCACATGCGGCCTCGCTGTCGCCTGTCGCTCCCGCCGCCGCTGCCGGACCTTCCTGGCCCCGACGCTCGGCCCGCCTTCCGCCCCCTCGGTCATGCTGTAGTCCCACCCCCGAAAGGACCGCGCCCGGTCCCAGTTGATCAGAACCCACCCCGCGTCAGCTGCGGGAGCGGGCGATTCTGATCACTAATGTCCCCCTCTGAAGCCCGCCGGATTCAGAGGTAACGGGACATTACGAATATCTTGCTCTCCTGCCGGGACCCCTAAGCGGATCGGGAAAGCGCGCCGACGGCGCCGATCTCGTCGAGCCACTGGAGGTTCTGCTCTGCTGCACGCTTGATGTAGATCTGCAGCAGCTTCATACAGGCACGCGCATCGCCTTCAGCGGTGTGTGCCCCTACGACGTCGATTCCTTCTGCTTGAGCACAGTCCGCAAGCCGCTGAGATCTCGCCGGTGATCCGAAGCGGCGGGACAAAGTCAATGTGCAGAGGGAGAGCAGGTCATCAGGAGCCATCCCCACTCGGGCGAACTCGGCGCTCAGCACCTCCATGTCATAGCGCGCGTGATGAGCGACCAGGACTGCTCCATGGAGCAGCGCGGCGACGTCACCGGCGATATCCGCAAAACGCGGCGCCCCGGTCAGGTCTGCGGCAGCGAGACCATGAACATGAGTGGGCCCTGGATCCGTTTCAGGATCGACAACGGTGGCGTAGACACGCTCCTCGGAGCCGTCAGGCCTGAGGCGGATGATCGCAATCTCTACGATCCTGGCTTTGCGCGCGTCGATCGAGGTGGTCTCGACATCGATGACTGCGTAGGGAAGCGACCCAATGCGATGGCGCCTCGTTGAACGCACGGATGACTTGGCGATCTGAAGCTGCGCAGGCCCGGCGCTGGTGGCCTGTTCAGCGAGACGAGCGATGGTCTCCTGGGCGCCGGGAAGGTCGAGCCGGTGGGCGGCGTAGGACCGGGCGAGGAGCTCGTCGCCGATAACTTCGTCGTACTTGTCGATCCTCTTCTCCTGAACCAGACGAGCTAAATCGACCGCCCCGGGAAGTTCGGATTCGTTCAACTCCGTCAGTAAATCGGTGGTGGCCTGCGGCGAGACTCCGGAGAGGGTCAGTGCGATGCTCTGCCGGCCCACGCTGACCCCCTTGGCGTGCATGGCCAGCGCGAGGGTGGTCATGATCGCGTCCCCTCGGAGCGGGAAGAGCAGCGTGTCGCTCCCGTACCCCACGATCGGGTTGTCTCCCAGCTCGAAGCGGCGGTAGGCGGCACGGCCCTGCTCCAGGAGTTTCTGAGCAGTCGCGTCCAGGTACACCGGGACAGCAGAGTCCTCGTAGATACGCCGCATCTCGGTCCTGATCCGGTCGTGAACCTCAGGCCCGGTTCCGGCGAAACTCGGCGGACGACCGCCGGATGCTGGGGCGACCTCGATGACCTTCGCATGCGTGTCGATGGTGAGGATCCGCCAGCGACGACCCGCGAAAATCAGCAGAGCGCCTTCGGGGAGTGACTGCTCGATCGGGAGGCTGCCCAGGGTCCTTCCCCCGTTCACGATGCGGTACTCGGTGGGCGCGGCGAAGGCGGCATAGAACGTGTAGTGGTTGACGAGCCTCTCCCCTGACTCACCGTGCAGGAGGATGCCGTCGTTCTCTTGCCGGATGAGCTCGCACGCACCAAGGTCCCGCAGCAGAGCGGCGAAGGTCGTTCCGTCGACCGCCCGAAACGGACCCTGCACGCAGAGCGTTCGGTAGGCATCATTCGGGGTGATACCGCCAAACTGGGCGATGAGCGACAGAATCTGCTGAACCAGTGTGGACAGGTGCAACGCCTTGCCATGCGGAGGCTCGTACCAGCGTCGAAGCAGGAGTTCGATCGTCGCGACGGTCTGCACGAGCTGCGCGCGCAGCTCGTCGGCCGGATGCAGCGTGGGAGTCAGCTCAGGCTCGCTGATGTAGACGCGTAGTATCGCCGGCCCCCCACGTCGTCCAGAACGGCCCAGGCGCTGGCGCAGGGCAGCCACACCAGGAGGCGCACCGACCTGGGCTACGGAAGAGACCGACCCGATGTCGATGCCCATCTCCAGCGTGGAGGTGCACACGGCGGTGACCGGCCGACTCCGATCCTTGAGGCGGGACTCGGCGTGCTCGCGGATGTCCTTGGAGAGGTTTCCATGGTGCGGCACGAACTCGTTCGGCACGCCCAACCGGTCACATCGACGACTGAGGAGGTCGGTGTACTGTTCCACCGCACCGCGAGAGTTCGCGAAGATCAGGTTGTGGGAACCACGCAGCGTCGCGAACAGGTGGTCGGCGATATCGAACCGATCACCTGAGGCCACGTTGTTCGCGCCCCACTCCGCATCCGCATCAGTGGCCCGTTTCCGTACGTCGAGACCGGGCTGGATTTCGACATAGCCGCGTAACTGCAGCTGGAGCTCCTGAGCATCGGCGTTGGAAACGATCGTAGTGACTTGATCGCCGTTTCCGGGGCGGAGGAAGTCCGCCGCGGCTCGCATATCGCCTAGCGTGGCCGAAAGTCCAACCCGCGGAACCCGGCGGCGAGCGGCGAGGTCAAGCCGGTGCATGAGGGACTGAAGTTGGGCGCCACGCTCGGTTCCCATGAATGAGTGCAGCTCGTCGATCACCACGTAGCGCAGGACACCGACCAGATCGCGCATCTTCCAACCACGCAGAACGAACATCGCCTCCAGTGATTCGGGGGTGATCAGGAGGATTCCGCGGGGGCGGTCGATGAGCTTGCTCTTGAGGTTGGCGCCGACGTCACCGTGCCAGCGAGCCACCGGGATGTCCAGGTGCTCGCACAGCTCATCGAGCCTGCCGTACTGGTCGTTGATCAACGCCTTGAGCGGGCTGATATAGATCGCGGCGAACCCCGAGCTCTGTGGCGGATCGGCAGTGAGTGCCGAGCAGATCGGCAGGAAGGCGGCCTCGGTCTTACCGGAGGCAGTGGCGGCGGCGATGAGCACGTCGGTGTCCCCCGCCAGCACGGGAGCGACTGCCGCCTCCTGGGCGGGACGCAGTTCCGGCCATTCCTGCTTCCAGATCCACCGCTGAATCTTGGAGTGGAGCAGCTCGAAGGCACTAGAGCCGGAAGGAGGTGAGGTCGTCATCGCCTGCGCTTCCTGGCTGGGTGGCCGATGCGAGAGAGGCTGGTTCTTCCTCCTCCAGCGGGGCCAGATCGGGGTTGCTCTCATGGGCAAGCTCAACCGACGGAAGGACCTGCCGCCAGTCCACGCCGGGATTCTGCTCCAGTACGGCCAGCAGATCACAGAAGGCTTTGATCGTCGTTCGTGGCGTGCGGAAGTAAGCTTCGCCGACGCGGGCGGCACAGTGGTGCATGAAGGCCGGCAGTGCGCCATCTTCCACCAGATAGCGGGACGGGTCACCGAAGGCGTAAGCGTGGCGGATCTTTGTCAGCAGAACGTAGAGATCCTCCGGTGTCAGCGCGGTGAGGCGAAGGACCGGCCCCGAATAGTCCACCAGACCGCCCGCGGCGAAGGAGTTCTCCGCCAGCCGGGACTGCAGAGCGGAATAGCTGTAGAGCCCACGGCGCGTGTCGGCGAGGAATTCAGGGGTTCCCCCAAAGACGAAACCCAGGTGCGCGGCCGTGCCTTGCAGGGTGTCGTTGAGGATGCGCAGGATCTGCTCGTAGTTGGCGTTGCGCGCCTGCGTCGACGCCAGCTTGTAGAGATTGACCATCTCATCCAGGCAGACGAGCAGCCCGTCGTATCCGGCGAGGCGAACGAACCGGCTCATCAACTTGAGATGGTCATGGAAGGTCGAGTCGTCGACAATCGTCCGAACGCCGAGCGCGGATCTGGCCTCCGTCTTGGTGGAGTATTCGGCGCGAAGCCAGCGTACGGCAGCGGCCTTCAACTGCTCATCACCAACGTCGTGCCCTCGCCAGTAGGCCCCGACGACTTCGGCGAAGTCGTAGCCCCCGGTCATCTCCGTGAGATGGGCCAAGCGCATCCGGATGACCTGCCCGGCGTCGACACCGGCCTGCTGTGCCTCGGCCAGTGCCGTCGAAACGAACCGCTCGACGACCGCGGAAAGCGCTCCCCCGTCCGGCTTGGCGCGGGTGGCCATGTTGCGCATCAGCTCGGCGTAGAGGCTACGAGTCTGGCCACCGGTGGAGTGCAGGCGGCGGTCGGGGTTGAGATCGGCGTGAACGGTGACGAGCTTCTTCTCTAATGCGACGGACCGCACGAGGTGCAGGAAGAAAGTCTTGCCCGCACCGAAGTCGCCGATGATGAAACGCACGGCCGAGCCGCCGTCGGCGATTCGGCCGATGTCGGTCACCAGTGCTTCCACCTCAGGGGCGCGGCCCACCTGCACGTGCCGCTGCCCCACGCGCGGAACTACGCCTGCCCGCAGCGACTGGATCAGGGCGTCGCGCTCGCGAGGGCGGATCGGGGTCGTCGTGGTCACGTCAGCATCTCTCCCAGCAGGTGTCGGTTGACCCAGATCGGGTCGTCTCCTTCGAGTAACGGCTCGCCGGCCACCTCGTAGGCGGCTTCGTTGACTCGGTCCAGTGCCCCATCAGGCAACAGATTCCAGCCCGCCGCCAAGTCCTCGAATTGTCCGCGTGACAACCGCTCCTCTGCGGTGGCGAGTGCGCGTACGAGCCCTGAGTGCCCGCTATCGAGGCCGGCCACCGGATCAGCCGCAGGAGGCGGCGGCGAGGGGCGCTGATCTGGTTCCTCCTCTGCGAAGATAGAGCCCAGCAACGCCCCCACCCGAGCGGTCTCCTCGAGTTTGGCCGCTATCGCGTCGTGATCGAGCTGGACGGAGTCCGGGGCGGTCCGGGCCTCCGCAGGTCGGGGAATCGCGTAGCCCGCTTCAGACTCCGCTCGTCGGACTACCACCGGACCGGAAGCCGGCGCCGGAGAGGCACTCGCTGGCAGGACGGACTTCACCAGGGCGGGGTCGAGTCCGAGCAGACGGTAGATACGAGTGAGCGTCTTGATCTCTTCGGCCGAAATGTGACCGTCGGCGGCGGCCACTCCGGTGAGGAACTCCGCCACATAAGCGCGTTGTTTCTCGTCGATCTCCGCCAGCCGCCGGGTCAGGCCGGTGAGCTTGACCTCCGTGGCGATGAGCCAGCGCAGGTGAGCGTGCAAGCGCCGACGTTCGTCGGGTGTCAGGTGGAGCGCACGTTCGAGATGATCACTGAGATGGCTCTGCTCCGCCTCTGAGGTCTCACCATCGGCAGCACTGACGGCCGCCGCCAGATGCAGGAGGATCGTCGCCGCCCGGTAGGCGTCGGAGGCGGCGGCGGTAGGGCCGTCCGGGGCCGCGAACAGCGCCATGATGCCGGTCGGCTGAACCGGGCCGCCCACCCGCGGGTCGGGCTCGATTCCGATCCCCGCCCTACCCAGCAGCTGAGCCAGCGTGATGACGTCCTTCTTTGTCGGTTTGGCCGGAGGGGCGCACAGAAGTGCGGCGAACTCTTCCGCCGGGACAAGAGCAACCTGCTGAGCTCCAAGCCAGCCCCGCGCCCACTCCACAACCTGGCCAGCGCCACCCGAACCGATGTCCAGCAACTCCGCCGGTAGCAGCGCCTGAGCCTGCACTGTCATGTGCCCGTCTGGGAAGCGGCCGAGAAAGCGGCTGTAGGCATCAAGTTCCGTTGTGCACTCATCGGCCAGGGCCACAAGCTTGCGGGTCGCCGCGGCCATCGTCAGCACATCCGGAACGCCGGGAAGCGTCAACGCGGGAGATCCCTGAAAACCCGCGCTGGCGGGCTGATAGTCCAGAGAGATTTCCTTACGCCCCGGCCGTACCACCAGTCCCTCACCGTGACGTGCCCCGTAGCGAGACCGAAACAGTGCGTCGAACTCCCTCACGCAGCGCGTGGCGGGAGTGCGGAGATAGTAGTCGGGGTGGGACCGGATCCAGGTCAATGCCCACTCGGCCGGGACCGGCTGTCCCTGCGCAGCGAACTCCCCCAGACCCAACCTCAACGTGAACGGCTGCATCTCTCGGGAAGCAGCGGGAACGGGCCCGGCACTGGCTCGTAGGCCCTGACCGGTCAAAACCAGCGTGGAAAGGACCTGCTCGAACTGGCCGGCATAGCGCCGGAAGGAACCGTTCCCACCGTAGATGGCGAGAAGCCGGCGGACTTCCCCAAGGATGGCCGGCAGTTCATGCGCAGCGATGGAGCGATCCATACGCGCGTCATGCAGAGCACGCCGTTCCAGACCGTAGAAGTAGAGGAAGACGTAGCCGATGGGTGCATGGGGATAGCGCCGCCCGTCGGCGAGCCAGCACAGATAGGCGGCACGTGACTCAGGTGGAATCGAGGCGTAGGACGGCCAGTAGTCCAAGCCCTGACCCGTCCAGTCCGGTCGACGTCTGTCCACCGGCAAGCGCGGGTCGATCAGCGCCGGCTCGACCATCTCTCCGGACGCCGACGGCAGCCCAGCACCCACATACAGCAGACCACCGACGATATTCAGTCCAGCAATGCTGATCCCGAAACCCGGCGGCAACCAAGGTCCTGCGTGAAGCGACGGAGGAGATTGCTGGGTATACGCCATCTGGCCATGGGAGGCGTGGCGGGGAGGCGCCTGACTCTGACCTCCGCCATATCCAGTTCCCGGATTGGCCTCGGATGCCCGCCGCCGGTCAGGCTCACCGCGAAGTCGATCAAGAAGCCCCATGCGTATACCTCTTCGACCACGCGCACCGAAACCAGGATCCGATCGCACGTGAAGCAATCCAAGTGATCAGCGAACAGTGCACTGCACATTAACCCTCGAAGACTGCGCGCGACCGGCCTGTCAATCACCTCGTTATCATCTTGAATCCCATAAATAGACAGACCTAAAAAGGCAATAAGGATTGACCCATTGAGGCAACGTCTGCCTGCCGACACTATGACGTGCCTGAAGGGCACACCACGACGGCCCTCGACCGGATGCCACCCTCAACGCCTGAGCGATCGAACCAGTTCGGGCGCCAAGGACCTCGGCTTCAGCGGCGCCGCGGTCGAGAACTCCAGCTTGACCTGCCGGACCGCGGGGAGCTCATCGACTTCTTCCGCGACCCGCCCCATGTTCCCCATCAAGGTCCACAACGGCACCGCGATCACCTCATCGGACGCACCCTCAGCGTCCAACCGAGACTGCTCGCCGCATCTCGCATCGACAAGATCTATGAAGAGCTCCTTTGAGTGCCTCCTGACAGAGGGGCGACGTCGACGCAACGAGCGCTCCACGGCATCGCCCTACCGAAGATCACCGCATATGGCGTTCCACCTCACACCGAGTCATGAAGAGCGACTCAGCCAAACGGGTGAATTGCAGCGATCCCAGACGACTTCACTAATGCGCACACTTCCTACGCACAGTTTGAACACCTTTACCCTGCTTATGTATGTCCGGTCGCTATCGCACCCTCCCTGGGGCGCCTTGACCGTGTAGATTCTCGGATCAATCGGATTGTCGGTGGCGAATTCCGCTTTGAAATGCAGATCATCGCGGGCATCAAGGTCGCACACGCGGACCTGTTTGCGATCAGCGCTTACCGTCACCATGGCCGCGTCGCTGTAGTAATCGCTCCACGGTCCAGTACTGGCGAGAACGGGCCTGGTCGGCAAGGCTGCAGCGACAAGAGCAGCCGATATCGCAACGGAGCGACGCGTAAACATGTCACGGAAAGTAGTTGAGCGCCACTTAGCGTGCAAGCAAACTCTCCGAGAGTAGCTCGGACACTATGCAGTCGACCACCGCCCTCACATCGGATACGGCTACAACGTTCCGAAATCTCGACAGTGCCGAGGGGCCAATCATCCGATTCGCCGATTTATGCACCCTGATTACAAATATCTACCCATATCGCATCAATCGAGAGATGCAACAACGTTCAGCAACGCCAACCGCGACTCACGTGATGAATCCGTCATCCCTTTCAGCGTTCGTGTGACAGCCCTTTGCCTCTCCGTCGATAATGGCGTCAATTCCGCCGTTCGTTCACTATCGTCGCGCATCGCAGGGCACGTGTGACTTCCGGGAGCTTCAATCATGTGGAGCCGTTCAACATCTGATCGAGGCGATCAGCCTCCGGCAGCCACCTCTGGCGAATGGCCCGCTACCCTGTCCGGACCGGACTCTCGCCGGCTGCCCGCGTCACCCCGTCAACGCCAGCCCGCCCTGGCCGTACTGGCCGTCCTGCTCATCCTCTGCGGCGCATCGGCCACGGCCGTACTCATGCTGGACAGCAGCGCGCGGGTCTCAGCAATCCGCATCACTCAACAGGTCACCGCCGGACAGCCGCTCGACCGCGCCGGCCTGGAAGAAGTCCGGATAGCCGACACCGGCATCAGCTACCTGCCCTGGTCAGAGCGCACGATATACGCCCAGCGCCTGGCCCGCGTGACCCTGCTACCAGGCACCCTTCTCACCAAGCAGATGACCGCCGCGGGGAGCGAAGAAATCATCCCTGGTAGGGCCCGTGTCGGCTTGGCCCTCAAACTTGGCCAGTTCCCCGCCGAGCTCGAATCCGGCCAGCGGGTGCAGGTCATCTACTTGCCCGGTCAGGAGAGCATCGATCGTAAGAGCACCGTGCTGGCCCAAAGCGCGCTGGTCGACGCTGTCATCGAGCCAGGGTCACGCGGTTCGTCTCGCCTCGTCAACGTGATCGTGGACAGCGCCGTATCCCCCATGATCGCTGGCTACGCCTCCAACGGTCAGATCGTCCTTGCCTATCTCCCCGGGGCGCATTAAGTGTGCTGCCGGGACAGGTTGGCAAGGCATCTGACGGCACCATGAATGCTGAGCTTCTGGCGCATGCGCGTGAGCACTCCGGCTTCTTCAGGCGGGCATCTGTACAATGTAGATCGCGAAAGAAGACCCTCTGGCCACTGGGGCAACGACCTGGGGCTATGACGCTGGGCGGGCCACAGTCGTGTCCCGGCCAGATCATCGCCGAGATCGGGACCGAGTACGGGCGAGGGCGTCGAGCGCAGTTTGGTCGGCGTCCGGAAGCGTGTGAAGGTACTTCTCGGTGGTGGAGATGCTGCCGTGGCCAAGGCGTTCCTTGACGACCTGAAGGTCGGCGCCGCCAGCGAGGAGCCAGGATGCGTGGGCATGGCGGAGGTCATGCATCTTGACCTTGAACTCCAGGCCCGAGGCGGCCAGCGCGGGCCGCCATACCTGGTCGCGGAACCAACGGCGCGGAATGTGGCCGTCGGTGTCCCACCGACGAGCCTGACGCGGCCCGTCCTTGCCGGCGGCGCGTCGTTCTGCCCGATAGACCGTGTAGGAGTTCTTGCAGTGCTGACAGCGGCATTTTCCTGCGGAGTACGCACTGAGTGTCCCGTGCCGATACCGCCGCCCGGCCGCGTTCGGTTCCGTCAGACCCAGGTGCTCCGTCGGCTGTGCTTGTGTCTGCGGCGCGGGCTCCTCGGGGCGGTAGACGAAGAGCAGGTCGTCGCGCTGCAGCTTGGTGTCCTTGATGTACTGCGCGAGCTTGGCGCCCATCTGCGGGGTCAGTTTGAAGCGGCGGAACTCCCTGTCCTTGGGGTACTCCTTGATCAGGAAGCGCTCGCCCTCTGGATGGTGCTTGGGGTTGATCTCGACGACCGTACGACTCACCGTCACGATGCAGTTGATGAGTTCAAGGTCCTTGACGCGGAGCTCGGTGAGTTCGCCCCAGCGCATGCCGCTCTCAATGGCGGCTTCAGCCAGCAGGCGGGCCTCCTCGGTAGGCAGCGCGAAGTAGAACTGGTCGAACTCCTCAGGGGAGACGATACGTAGCGGCTTCTTCGGGACTGTGGGCGTCTTCACGCCCTTGCATGGATGCAGCGCGGTGACCTGGTCGTTCAGCGCCGTGGTGAAGATACCGCTGAGGATCGACTTGTTGAGCCGGATGGTGGCGGGCGAGAGGCCCCGGTCCTGCTGATCCTTCACCCAGGCGCGTACGTCGCTCGGCAGTATCTCGATCATGCGCATGGGCCCGAACCACTTCATGATGTGCGCGTAGATCGAGTACGTGTAACCCTCACGCGTCGTGGCCTCCATCATGTGATGCGGCAGCCACTCCTCCTCTACGTACCTGCGAAAAGACTGCTTGCTTCGGGCGGGGTCGCCTGCTCGGCCTTCTGCGACCTTCGCCTCGGCTTGCTGCCAGGCCTTGTCAGCCTCCTTCTTACTGGAGAAGGTTCCCGCGGAGAGTTCTCGACCTCGGAGGTCCGTGTAGTAAGCGGTGTACCTCGGCTTGCCCTTGATGCCGAGGCGCTTGCGCGAGAAGCCCATGCTTGCCTCCAAGATCGTCCGACCGTCATTTGACCGTGGACTGTGTGCGAGCCGGTGGCATTGACTGGGACGGCCCGGCATCGCGATCACGCGGTCTACCTGGAGTTTCTCTCACTCGCCACGATTACTCAAGGTGACGAATGAACGTCTGTACGCGACTGGGGGTCAAGGGGTCGCAGGTTCAAATCCTGTCGTCCCGACCGCGTTTACGCAGGTCGGATAGGGTGTCACGAGATCACGTGGCACCCTTTTCTGTTGCTGAGTGACTAACTGAGTGACTGTCACCGATGACGCGGAGATGGGTGACAGTCGCGCCGCATTCCCCGTAGTAACAGGGGTTCTACTCGTAGAGGCCGTTTCCTTCGCGACGGCCTCGCTGACCGGCCGTCGGCTGACGCTTTCGTGTAAAGGGGCGACAGGTTCATCTGCTGCCGAACCGAACCGGAACCACACCGCCGCCACGAGGCGAGTCACAGGTCGATCCGCGCCAACGCCGGCCAGGCCGCACGGAGCAAGCGCTGAACCGTCGCGTCGAGTGAACTGTCCTCGTCTATCACCGTCTCACGGCGGCCCGGCAGCAGGTCTCGTTCCCGGTACCACTCCCGCATCTGATCCGGGGAGAACTCAAGCCGCTGCGGCCGTGTGTCATGCCGACGGAGGGTTTCCGGGAAGGACACATCCAGGTAGAAGAAGGCACTCATCCCGGCGTGGTCACGGCCCAAGGCCTGGAGCATCGTCCCGTACCGGCCGGCGGTGAGGATTCCTTCGAGCAGGACGCTGTATCCGTGATCGAGCGAGTATCGGACGACGGTATCGATGAGCCCGACGTTCACTCCCCCGGGAACGTCCCGTTCCCGCAGGACTTCCCGTCGGATGATGTCCTGGCTCACCAGCGCCAGGCCGCGGCCGTAGGCCGCTCGTACGGCGCGGGCGGCACTGGTCTTCCCGGAGCCGGAGTTCCCACGCACAACGATCAAACGGGTCTGACGCGAACCGGTGCGCACAACGTCAGCGTACGGAAAACACGTCCGACAGCATCGCCTTCGCGGTGAAGGCCGACGACGTCGTTGCGGTTCGCACCGCACGCCAGGATGACCTGCGTCAGCGCCCCCTGGCGTGACCGGTTTCGTCAGGAGAAGATGCGATCCATGACCTCGGCTCCGCCGAGCAGGACCGGGCGGATCTGCTTGCGGTAGACAGCCTCGGTCACGGCTGTGCCGCTGTGGCCGGCGAGCCGGGCGATGTCCTCCAGCGGAACGCCGGAGTCGGACAGCAGCGATACGAAGCTGTGCCGCATCTCCCGAGGCGTCCAGTCTTGGGCCTTCAATCCCGCGTCTTTCACGATCTTCCGAAACGCGCGCCGTACGTTGTGCGAGTCCAAGGGCGTGCCGACCTTGGAAGCGAAGACGAGATCGCTTTCGGTCCATTTGGCTCCGGCGTCCTGCCGTTCCTTGGCCTGCTGCGCCTGATGGGCGCGGAGCGCCTCCACGCATCTTTTGGGGAGCGCGAGGGATCGGCGGGACTTCCTGGTCTTGGTGTCGCCTCCTTCCCGAACGGAGCGCCAGACGGCGATCCATGCGGGAGTGCCGTTACTGGGATCGCCGTCGAGATCCACCTCCGGCCAGACGAGCGCGCGGAGTTTCTCGGTGCGGGCCCCGATGAGCAAGGACAGCACCACGTACGCGTACAGCCGCGAGCTTTCGGCGGCGGCAAGGATCTCCGCCGCTTGCTCCAGGGTGAGCGACTTGGAGGTACGGCCTTCCTGCCCTTCTGGGACGCCACACAAGGCCACGACGTTGCGTTTGACCTTGTCCCGTGCTTGGGCGAATGTCACCGCACGGTTCAGGCACGAGTGGAGCAGGCGGATGGTGCGGGTGCTGTGTGCCTTGGCCTTGCTTATGAGCCAGCGGTCCACGTCTTCAGCGCTGAGCTCCCGCAGCTTCCGTGTCCCCAGCGAGGGGATGATGTGCTTCTCGGACAAGGTCCGATAGTTGGCCACGGTCTCGGCGGCCCGTCCCTGCAGGCCGTAGGTGAGCCAGTTGGTGACCGCGTCGGCGACGGTGTAGTTCGCCGGACCGCTGGCGAGGCCGTCGTCCTGATCGCGAAGTATTTCCTTGAGCTTCGCCTTGGCCTCGGTCTTCGTCTTGCCGCTGGCCTTCCTGACGATGCGTTTGCCGGCGGCGGAGTAGCCGAGGGTGACCGAAGCGATCCAGCGCTGGCGCTGCTCGTCCCAGTGCAGGCCGCCGTCCCCCCGGCTGCGTCGTACGGTCATGTGCTCCTCGCTTCCTGTTCCAGAAGGGCGATGTAGTCGGTGATGGCCAGGGCCGGGATCAGTCGGGTACGGCCCTTCTTGACGGATCGCAATCGGCCGGATCGGATCTGCTCGTAGATCACGGTTCGGCTCATGCTGAGTAGGCGCATGGCATCGGTCACGCGGTAGAGCGCTTTGTCATGCGCCCGCCCGCCGCGCCACTGATCTCGGGGTTCGACGCCATGCGGGTGGGTGGGTGACGCTGCCGGACACGCCGCCAGGTGAGTTGGGAGGCCCTGAGCAGGCCTGTCGTTGCTGGTCAGACACCCTGACTCCTGTTGGCGATCCGGTTGCGAGCCAGGTCGCGGTAGTCCGCGTTCAGTTCGATGCCGGAGAACTTGCAGCCGAGTTGCCGGGCGGCGATGCGGGTCGCGCCGCTGCCGGTGAAGGGGTCCAGCTCACTGCCACCAGAGCAGCAGCCGATGGCGATCACCCGCAACGGGATGTCGATCGTGAAGGCAGCGAAGAGCGTCGCCCGCAGCGGCCGGATGACCTCTTGGCCGTGCTGGCCGTCGCAGTAGTGCCGCTGCCTCCAGTAGGGCGGGCTGGTGACGAAGCAGTCCACGGGCATCTCGGCCAGCGCCGGTCGGGCGTCACCGTGGTAGATCGCCGCGTGCTCATCGCTCTGGTACGGCCCACGCATGGCGCTCATGGGCGCCCTCCGGGGGCAGTAACCTCCCACAGGACGCGGGCGAGGCTGTCGGCTCCTCGGGAGGCGCGGGGACGACTGGGGGTGTCCCAGCCAGGCCGGGGCGGGCAGTGGGCGATCTGGCGGTACCCGGCGGCGCGCAGGCTGGTGCCAGGCTCGTCCGCGCAGGTGTAGGTGATGAGCTCAGCGTCGACCGGCGGGGCGAGGTAGCGGTGGGTCCAGGCGACGAATGCGCGTGCGGTCCGGATCGCCACCGGCGAAATCACCAGCTGCGAATTCTCGCACTGTTCCGGATTGTTCAGCGAGTCGTTGTAGACGTTTTCCTTGATCTCATTCCAGTTCTCCATGGATTTTGTTGGGACACGTTTCTCCGGATGATGCACCCGGGGGCCGCCTGCGCGGCTCTGAGTGCATGTGACCAGGGAAGCAGCGGGCTCGCGTAGCCGCTGGTCGGGAACAGGCCCAGCTCCGCGCCGAAGAACGTGACGAGCACGAGCCCCAGCCAGAAGTTCGGCATCGCGATCCCGATCGAGCTGCCCAGCAGCGTGAGCCGGTCGAACCACCCGCCCTGCCGGACGGCCGCGAGCACGCCGATGACGAGGCCCACGACGACCGAGAGGACGAGCGCGCTCACCACGAGCGAGACCGTCACGCCAATCCGGTCGCCGATCGCCTGCGTCACCGGGTAGCTCGAGAGCATCGACGTACCGAGGTCGCCCCGCAGGGCCCCGCTGAGCCAGCGCCAGTACCGCTCGAGCAGCGGGTCGTCCAGACCGAGGCTCGTCCGAAACGCCGTGACCTGCTCCGGAGTCGCGTTGTCGCCGAGCAGCGTGGTGGTCGGGTCGCCGGGGATGAGCAGCACCAGGGCGAACACCGCGAGCGAGACGACCCAGACCAGCACGACCAGCGTCGCCAGGCGGGCCGCCACCGTACGGATCGCGACTCAGCCCCTGGTGATCTCGACGGCGCGCAGGTCCGGCGTGCCCGAGATCGTCGAGCTCAGGCCCCGCACCTTCGCCGAGGCCATGATCACCGACGGCGCGCTGCAGATCGGCAGGTGCACGTGC
This sequence comes from Microtetraspora glauca, assembly GCF_040656155.1. NCBI lineage: Bacteria > Bacillati > Actinomycetota > Actinomycetes > Streptosporangiales > Streptosporangiaceae > Microtetraspora > Microtetraspora glauca. Next base: position 25,646 of record NZ_JBFALK010000011.1, on the reverse strand, counting down.
TGGTCGACGGCCCGTGCGGAGAGCCGCTGGTAGACGCCGGCGCGGGTGGTGTCGTCAAGCGCCGCGAGCCCCTCGCCGGCGAGCCGGACGATCTCGGGATCCTGCGCGGCTCCGGGGTTGAACGTCCCCGTCGGCAGGTAGAGCGACGCGACGGTCCGCGCGAGGTCGACCGCTCCCGGCCAAAGCCCGACGTAGGAGTCCGCCGACTTCTGCCCGGTGAACGCGGCGATCACCTGGGCGGGCTCGGCGATCTGCAGGACGACCTTCACGCCGATCTGCTCGAACTGGCTCGCGATCGCCTCGGCGACCGTCGAGTACGGCGCGCCGTTGACCACCGTCATCGACATTGCGAACCCGTTCGGGAAGCCGGCGTCGGCGAGCTTCCGCTTCGCCGCGGTGACGTCGAAGGTGGACGCGTTCGCGCTGAGATTCGGCGCGGCGGCCCAGTAGCCACGGGGGAAGATCTGCGGGCTGACGATGCATTGCCCGCCGAGGATCGACCGGGAGATCCCCGCCCGGTCGATCGCCGCCGGGTCGTAGTTCTTGCCGGCGTCGGTGCCGAAGCTGAACCTCAGCGTGGCGGCCGGGTCGGCGGGCCCGGACGGGGCGGTCCCAATGGAACCACCCGGTCCGGCGGGGGCATTCGCCTCTCGCCCGCCGCACGCCGTGAGCAGCGCGGCGGCGGAGATCGCGGCGGCCGCCAGCCGGATTCGGGCGCCTCGGGATCTGATGCGTGGTGAGGTCGTCGGGGGCATGCGGCCTCCACGGGGGGTCGGTGCATCTGTGCGTCGGGCAGTGGTCGATCCGAGCCGGTGGGGGCGACCTGAGACGTCGGCCGCGACGGCATGGCGAAGCCTCGTGGGCGGTGTGACAGATCAGGTTCATCTGAGGGTCGTCGATCGCCACCGCCAGGCTGATCCGGTCTGCGAGCGCCTGCGCGACCCGCTGCAGCTCATCCACGTCGCGCCACCACCCCCGCGGGCGTCAGCCGCGGGCCGGCATGTGCTTCTGGAACCAATCCACGACGCGGGTGCAGAAGTCGATCAGAGCCGGGAAGGCACGGACGCCGTGGCCTTCCTGCGGGTAGATCACGAGCTGGGACTCGACCCCGTGCGCGAGCAGCGCCTGGTGGAACTCCTGGGCCTGCGTCGGGGGCGTGCAGCGGTCCAGGGCGCCGGCGATGTTCAGGCACGGGGTGCGCACCTTGCCGGCATGGGTGACGGGGCTTCTGGAGTGGAACTTGTCGCCGGGGACTTCCGGGTTCCCGTCGAGGAACAGCGCGTCGAAGTAGGGGATGTTGCTAGTGAAGTGCTGGCTGTACCAGTCCGTCACAGGCGCGACCGGTACGGCGGCGGCCCAGCGCCGGTCCTGGGTGACCAGCCACGCGGACATGTAGCCGCCGTACGACCCGCCGATGACGCCGACCCTGGCCGGGTCCACGATCCCGCGCTCGACGAGGGCGTCGATCGCCGACGTGAAGTCGGCCGTGTCCTCGCCGCCCATGTCCCCGAACACCAGCCGGGCGAAGTCCTGCCCGCGGCCGGAGCTGCCCCGCGGATTGGGGTTGAGGACGGCGTACCCCTGGGCCACCAGCAGCGGGGTACAGGGGGAGGACATCGACCACTGGCTCCGGTAGGCCCACACGGGGCCACCGTGGATGTTCACCACGAGCGGGAAGGGCCCGTCCCCGGCAGGGACGCACAGGATCCCCTCGATTCGCAGCCCGTCGGGTGCGGACCAGGTGACCGTCTCGGCCTTGCCCGCGACCGACAGCAGGTACTCGGTGCCCGGGTGCCGGATCCCCGCGAGCTCGACCCGCTCCTCGCCCAGTACCACGACCCGTTGCGGCACCGAGTAGCCCTCCTCGACGAGCACCACGCGGCCGTCGGCGGACCAGGCCGCCTCCGGGTAGCGCGTGCCGCAGCTGGTGTCCGTGCTCGACCACAGCTCGGTGATCTTCCCGGCCACCGCGTCGTACACCGCGGCGACGGTTTCCAGGCCGCGGATCCCCACGATTCCCAGGCGATCCGCGTCGATCCACTGGGTCGAGGTGACGTCCACCCCACCGGTGTAGACCCGCTGCAAGGCGGCACCGGGAGCGCTCACCAGCAGGTCACCCGCGACGACCCCGCGGTCGCTGCACACCGCCTCGACCACCGCCAGCCGTCCTCCGGAAGGCGAGGCCGCGGGGCAGCCGAGCTGCACCTGCGAGCGGGCCAGTTCGGTGACCGCCCCGTCGAGGCGCAGTCGGGAGAGCACGGCCGTGTACCAGGCGCCCTCGTCCGGAGCGGGGCTGGTGACCGCGACGACCGCGTCGGGGCCGAGCCAGACCGCCTCCCAGATGTTGAGCCCCTCCGGCGACAGCCTGGTGGTCGTACCTGCCGCGAGGTCGTGGATCCACAACGACCGCCACGACTCCTCCCTCACGCCGACTTCGACGCGCGGGTGCCAGTCCGGCAGCTGCTCCTTCGGCTTGTACGTCGTGCCGCTCCCCTGATCACTGGCCAGGTCGGCGCCGAGCCCCGCCACCCCGAGCAGCACCTTCGTGCCGTCCGGCGACCAGGAGCAGTACTCCACCGTCCCGGGCACGGCCGGGGTCGCCTCCGCCTCACCCAGCTGACCTGTGCGGAGCAGGTACAGCTGGAACCGGCCTGCCTCCGCGCGGTCCGACAGGAACGCCACCGTCGCCCCGTCCGGGGAGAAGCGCGGTTGCCGCGAGGAACCGGACGGCCCCGTCAGCGGCCGCAGGTCCGCACCGTCGACCAGGAAGCATGCCTGCCGCGGAAGGCCGGCCGGCTCGTCGTACACGAGGCCGGTCACGGCGATCCGCGACCCGTCGGCGGAGCAGGACGGCTCCAGCAGCCTGTGCGGCTGTCCCATCACCGGCTCGTGCAACCGGCGGAAGTACTCTTCGACCAGGTCCCAGGTGGCGCTGCCGCGCATGTCGCTTCCTCTCATGGGCGGGCCTTATGTGATGGGTCGGTCCATCTCTATGGACTCGGGACGGAAAACGGAGGGCGCGGGTTCTACGAGTGTCGAAGTCAGAACCAGTCCGGCAGATCCGCCCCCACCATGACCCGCAGGCCGCGGATCCGGACCGGCAGGCCAAGGACAATGCCCAGCTCCGCACCTGTGCCGCTAGAACATCTCCGGCAGCCAGGCGGGAGGGCCGGTGAAGATCCGGTCCAGCGCGTCGACCGCCTCCGGGGCGCTGATCGCGAGCCGCCCGGCGCGCAGCAGGTCACGGGCGCTCGCCCAGCCCGAGTAGAGAGCTGCCAGCTCACAGGATCCCAGCGTCACGATCGGCACATCGTCATCGGTGATTCCGGCTTCGACCGTCGCCTTGCCGTCGGACACCTTCAGCAGCCAGCGACCGGTGTTCTCCCGCAGATTCGGGTCGGTCAGGTCGAAGCAGACAGCCGCGTCGACCCATGTCGGGTACCCGCGGCCCGACAGCGCCGCGGCCACATCGACGATGCGCAGCATCCACGGGTAGCAGAACTCGACGCGCGCGACCAGGCCGCCCAGAAGGCTCAACCAGGGGTCCCGGGGCGGGCCCGACCACAGCAGGTCGCGTCCCAGGCCCTTGTGCCTCGCGAAGTGGGTCAACAGTGCGGCCGATGCCGTAGGGGTGGTCCAGACGACCTCACTCACCTCGACATCGAAGTAGTGGGGCAGGTCCTTACCAGCTGACTGCTTGCGGTACGCGACATAACCGGTGACCTGGCCGTCCTCCCACACCGCCCGGCGATAGACGGAAGTCCGGTCGGCGTCCTTTGGGTGTCGCAAGTCCCACCAGTACGGCGACCGGGCCAACAGCCCTTGTTCCGTCTCAGCGAATCGGTTGTAGCAGTCGACGATCGCCGGCAGGTCGTCGTAGGTCCAGGTCCTGACCGGGGCCTCGGACCCCTTGGTGACCGGCAGCGCCTCGAGCGGCGCGCGGTAGGTGCGATGGTCGCCGGCGATCTCCCAGCCGGCCTTCCGGTACACCGCCGGCGCGCTGGGAAAAAGGGTCGAGACCGCTACCCCGTCGGCGTACATCTCTTTGAGCATGCCGTCCATGAGCAGACTGCCCGCGCCCGAACCGCGGTAGTCGGTGCCGACGGCCACACTGTGGACGCCGGTGGCCCTCAGTTCCCGGCCGCCGAAGTATTGGCCGAGGGGCGTGGCCACCGCTGTGGCGCACACGATGCCGTCGCGTTCGAGGACGTAACGCCCCTGGAGACGAAGATCGGCGTTGTCGCCGCGGGTGCCGGAGGCGACGGTGAAAGCCTCGTGGAGGAGGACGATCATGTCGGGCACGTCGTCGGGTACGGCGGCACGTATCACATCGGTCACAGGACACTCCGAATCGTCAGCCACGCTTCCAAGGGGCGTCTTTCGGGGGCGCGGTCGATGAGCGGTTCTCGCCCCACCCGCTCGCGGACCCGTCCACCAGGGCGAAGGGACCGACCGGCCATCTGAAGCCGTCGACGACGATCTGGTCGACCTGGTCTTTGGTGGCCAGCCCTTCGTCGACCACTCGCTGGGCCTCACGCACCATGGCCGTCAGCACACGGTTGCCGACGAATCCCCAGACGAACGGGTTCTCTTTGACCACGACAGGGTTCTTGCCGCACGCCGCCGCGACCTGAACGACCGCGTCGACCGTTTCCTGGCTGGTCTGCGGCGTCACGACGAGTTCTGCCAGCGGCATGACCGGCGCCGGCGATGACCAGTGCCACCCCATCACCTTCTCCGGGCGCGTTGTCGCCCCCGCCAGCGCACAGATCGGGTGACCGGAGGTGTTCGACGTCAGGATCGCCTCGGGTGGAGCCATCTCATCCAGACGTCTGAACATCCGCGTCTTGAGACCCAGGTCTTCCGGAATGCACTCGACGACCAGATCGGCCGAATCCAGCGCCTCAGCCAGATCGGTGCCGAAGGACAGCCGCTCCTGCGCGGTTCGCGCCCGCTCGGGGGAGATCTTGTTCCGCTCCACCGCCCGGTGCAGTCCGTAGCGACCGTCCACGACGAGCTCCCGCGCGACCTTGATCTGCTCTTCGGACAGGTCGTAGCAGTAAGTGCGGTAGCCGTGGGTGGCCGTCGCCTGGGCGATGCCGCTGCCCATGATCCCGGCGCCGATCACGGCGATGCGCATCTGGCTCATGCTCGCGTCCCACTTCCGCTTGCCCCTCCACGGGGATTGACCCGACAAGCCATAAGTTCCAACTTCCAGTCCATTGTTCGGTTGAAATACAGGGGCCTGGTCGGAGTCAGACCAGTTCGTAGATCGTCGCGTTGGCCTGGCCGCCGCCTTCGCACATCGTCTGCAGGCCGTACCGCACGCCCTCCGCCCGCATGTGATGGATCAGCGTCGTCGCCAGCCGTGCCCCCGATCCGCCGAGCGGGTGGCCGAGCGCGATCGCGCCACCGTTGACGTTCAGCGCCTTCTCGTCCGCCCCGGTCTCGGCGAGCCACGCCAGCGGCAGGCACGCGAATGCCTCGCTGCACTCGAAGGCGCCGATGTCGCCGATCGAGAGCCCAGCCTTCTTCAGCGCCTTCAGCGTCGCCGGGATCGGCGCGGTCAACATCGGCATCGGCGCGTCTCCCGCGAGCACCGCGGTGTGCACCCGGACCAGCGGCGTCAGCCCCAGCGCGGCCGCCGTCTCGGACGTCGTCACCAGCACCGCCGCCGCCCCGTCGGAGATCTGCGAAGAGTTACCCGCCGTGACCCGGCCAGCCGGCCGGAACGCCGGCTTGAGCCCCGCCAGTCCCTCCAGCGTGCCGCCTCGGCGTACGCCTTCATCCGCCGACACCACGGTGCCGTCCGGCAACGTCACCGGCGCGATCTCGGCGTCGAACCGGCCGGTGTCCTGCGCCGCCGCCGCCTTCTCGTGCGACGCGAGCGAGTACTCGTCGAGCCGCTGACGCGACAGGTCCCACCGCTCCGCCATGATCTCGGCACCCTCACCCTGGTTCGGCATGGTGTCGCCGTACCGCGCGCGGTAGTCGGAACCCAGGGGGAACCCGCCGGCGAAGGACGAACCCATCGGCACCCGTGACATCGACTCCACGCCACCGGCCACCACCAGGTCATAGTGACCCGCGATGACCCCGGCGGCGGCGAAGTGGATCGCCTGCTGTGACGAGCCGCACTGCCGGTCGACCGTGACCCCGGGGACCGCCTCCGGCCAGCCCGCCGACAGGGCGGCGGTCCGCGCGATGTTGAACGCCTGATCACCGATCTGCCCGACGCAGCCCCAGATCACATCGTCAACATGTGCGGGATCCACGCCGGCGCGCGCAACCAGGGCCCGCAGGACGTGCGCCGAGAGATCCGCCGGGTGAACCCCCGACAAGACACCGTTGCGACGTCCCACCGGGGTCCGTACCGCTTCCACGATCACCGCGTCCCGCATGGCTCACCATCCGCCTGACTTCGTTGGGATTGACCATCTCGTAACGCCAGTACTATAACGCTATTACCACAATGACGCTACTGCACCGTGGGCGGAGGGTCGATGGCGCCGCCCGATCGACCGGAGGAAGTGTGACGACAACGACCGCACTCGAAGGTGCCACTGCTGTGACGTACGGGCAGCGGTTGGCGATGCTGGCCGCGTCGGCTCCTGACAAGCCGGCGCTGATCGTGGCGCACCAGGCCGGTGGAGAGACCGTGATCGGCTTCGGTGAGCTCGAGCGGCGCAGCAACCAGGCCGCACGCAGGCTGGCGCGGGCAGGGGTCGGTCCGGACAGTGTTGTACTGGTCGCCCTTCCCAACGGGATCGCGCATGCGGTCGCGTCGTTCGCCACCTGGAAGCTCGGCGCGTGCGTACTGACGATGAACTCCACCCTTCCCGAACACGAGCGTCAGCTGACCTTGGCGGCGGCCAGGGAATCCGGACGGGAACTGTTCGTCGTCGGAGACACCCAGGCGTGGGCACTGCCGGGAATCAGCCGGACCGAGCTGATGAACGCCGAGCAGTACAGCGCCGACGCTCTGCCGGTCGTCGTGCCCCGCCCCGGTACGGCGCTGGCCACCGGTGGTTCCTCTGGACGGCCGAAGATCCTCGTCAACCCCACGCCCATGGTCGCCGTACCACTCGAACCCGGCGAGCGGGACATCTTCGGACGGGAACCGCACGGCACGGCCCTGGTGGCCAGCCCGATGTACCACGCGATGCCTTTCCTGCAGACCTACCAGAATCTGTTCCACGACTGCACGGTGGTGTTGCTGGAACGATTCGACGCGCGGCTGGCAATGGAGATGATCGAGCGCCATCGGATCACCTGGATGGTGATGGTGCCCACCCAGATGCAGCGCTTCCTTCGGGTACCCGATCTCGACTCCCGGGATTTCAGCAGCGTGAAAACCCTCTACCACGCAGGCGCGGTATGCCCCCAATGGGTCAAGCGGCGTTGGCTGGAACTCCTGGGACCCGACCGTGTAGTGGAGGCGTTCGGCTCATCGGAAAGTGCCGGCGGCACGTTCATCTGGGGTCAGGACTGGCTCGCGCACCCCGGCAGCGTCGGCAGAGGCGGCGAACTGACGGAAGTGCGCATCCTTGACGACGAAGGTGCTCCGGTGGCTCCCGGCGAGATCGGCAACATCTACCTCCGCTGGCTTCGCCCGCCGGCCGGCTTCACACAGAACCCCGATGACAACTACACCTACTGGGGAGCAGAGCCGGCCACGGCCACCAGCGACGGCGCGGTATGCGTCGGCGACCTCGGCTGGCTCGACGAAGACGGATACCTGTTCATCGCGGACCGCCGCGTGGATTTGATCATCACCGGCGGCCAGAACGTCTACCCCGCCGAAGTCGAGGTGGCGCTCAGCGAACATCCCGGAGTCCTCGACGTCGTCGTCATCGGCCTGCCCGACGAAGCATGGGGCCGGCGCGTGCACGCCATCGTCGTCGCCGACCCCGAGCGGCCACCGAGCGAAGAACAACTCCGCCGGCACTGCAGGGACCGCATGGCCCACTACAAAACCCCCAAGACGTTCGAGTACGTCGACGTCCTGCCCCGCGACGACCTCGGCAAGATCCGGCGCAGGCAACTCGCCGGCGAACGCCTGACCAATGGCTCCTGATCACCCTTGCGGAGGAGTCGCTGCTTGCCTGCTCGGGCTCGCCGGTCTGAGGCCGTCGGCCCACGAAATCGCGGCCGTCTCTCGTGGCTACCCGGAGGCCCGGGCGGCGGCAGACGTCCTGTTCACCATCGCGACGGACGCGGACGAGATCTCCGGATCGGTGTTCCGAGCCGACCCGTTCAGTACCGCCGATGAGTAGAGGGACGGATGCGTCGCCGCGCACGCTCACTGAGCTCGCCGAGGGCGTTCAGGCTGGTGACATCACCAGCCTGAACCTCGTCCGGGAGGCGTTCGAACGAGCGGATCGGGTGGACGCGGATCTTCACGCGCTCAAGTCCAGGCTGACCGAACACGCGGAACGCGCGGCGGCCGACGTCGATGAACGGCAGGCCGCCGGCCTCGACATCGGCCCGCTCGGCGGTGTCCCCGTGGCCGTCAAGGACATCTTCAAGCTCGCCGACGCGCACACGACAGCCGGGAGCGAGATTCTCGACTGGCCTCCGGACGGGACCGATGCCGTGGTCGTCGAGCGGCTGCGGAACGCGGGGGCGATCATGCTCGCCACGACGACGACGATGGAGTTCGCCGTCGGCCCGCCTGACGAGGAGCGGGCGCCGGTGCCGCGCAATCCCTGGAACCTGGAGCGATACACGGGAGGCTCCAGCTCCGGGTCGGCCTCCGCCATCGCCGCGGGGATCGTGCCGGCGGCACTCGGTACCGACACGGCGGGAAGCATTCGAGCTCCCGCCGCCTATTGCGCGGTCACCGGGCTGAAACCCACGTATGGACTCGTGCCGAAGTCCGGCTGTGTGCCGCTCGCGCACAGCCTGGACACGGTCGGACCCATGGCGAGGTCCGCGCGTGACTGTGCGCTGATGCTCGGGGTCATCGCCGGACACCACCCGTCTGATCCGACCTCCGTCCGCCGTCGCGTACCTGACTATGCGCGCCACCTCGATGGAGACCTGTCCGGCTTGACCGTGGGGGTGGATCGGCTCTTCCGCGTGGCAGGTGACCAAGAGGATCCGGCTCTGCCGGAGGTCCTGCGTGACGGCATCGAGGTGATGCGAGGCCGGGGCGCGCGCGTCGTCGACATCGAGCTCCCGTACTACGACGAGCTCGCCACCGCGCTCATCGTCGTCCTGCTGTGTGAGGCGTTCGCCTACCACCGGCCCGACCTCCAACGGCGGTGGCGGGACTACGGCGCCACCACGCGTCTTGTCCTCGCTTGTGGAACGCGATACACCGGCGCCGACTATGTGCAGGCGCAGCGGGTCCGCCGCTTCGGGCGAAAGGCCCTGGCCAGGTTGTTCGCCGAGGTGGACGTGGTGCTCACTCCGACCGCGGTCACAGGCGCGGTCTCGCTGCGGTACATCGCGGAGATGGACCCGACCCACGGCATCAGATCGGCTTACACGCCGTACTGGAGTGCCGTCGGCAATCCCGCCGCTTCGATGCCCGCGGGATTCGACGGTGATGGTCTGCCGCTGGGGCTGCAGATCGCCGGCCGGCCGTTCGGCGACGCCGTGGTGCTGAAGGTCGTCGACGCCTTCCAACGCGACACGGACTGGCATCTGCGCGTTCCCGAGGGGCGTTGACCGGCTCGATCAGCCGGTCTTCACGTGGATCGCGGTGAAAAGGGTCTCCATGACCCGGTCAGCATGACCGGATCATGGAGACCCTCTCTGCGTCTCCGCGCCGGAACGTCGGAACCGATCGTCCAGTGGCGAACGCGCGTCGTGGCGTCAGCCGTGGGACGCGACGAGTACGCCTCGCTGGTACACGGCGCGAATCCGCTGGGTCAGGTCGGCGAATTGGAGGGGGTCTCCGTCCACCACCACCAGGTCCGCCTGCTTGCCCGGCTCGATGGTGCCGACTTCCGCGTCGAGCCCGAGAAGCCGCGCGGCCGTGCTCGTGCTCGCCTTCAGCACGTCTGCCGCGGGCATGCCGGCCGCGGCCATCAACTCCAACTCCTCAAGGTTCCTGCCATGCGGGAAGCCGACCCCGTCGGTGCCCATCGCGATCCGAACGCCGGCCTCGACCGCGAGTTTGAAGGAGCGCTGATGGTGGGCGATGACCTCGTGCACCTTCTGCCGCGAGGAGTCGGTGATCGCGACTCCGTTGCTGGTGGCCTCGATGACGCTGCGCGGCGCGAGCAGGGTCGGCACGAGATACGTGCCGTGCTTGAGCATCAGGTCGACCGCTTCCTCATCGAGGTAGATCCCGTGCTCGATGGACCGCACACCCGCTTCGACCGCGTTCTTGATGCCCTGTGTTCCCTGGGCGTGTGCCATCACCGGAATTCCCGCCGCGCGCGCTTCGATCACCGCCACCTCGATCTCCTCTGGCAGCAGCTTGGAATGGCGGGGATCGTCCCCAGGGGACAGGACTCCCCCGGAGGTCGCGATCTTGATCTGGTCCGCACCCGCACGCGCCAGCTCGCGCACCCGTCGCCGCATCTCCTCGACGCCGTCCACAACGCTGCTGCCAATACCGGGTACCGTTCCGGTTCCGAGCGAGGCCATGCACTGGCCCGAGGGCATCCAGCCGTCGCTGTGCCCGCCTGTCTGGCTCAACATCTGGATCGCGATCAGCAGCCGCGGACCCGGAATTCGCCCATCGGCGACGGCCTGCTTCACGGCCGGATCGGCGCCGCCCGCGTCCCGGGCGGTGGTGATGCCGATCGAAATCAGTTTGGCGAGATTGTCGGCGGCTATGTAGTGGCCGTACCCGTACGGCTGTTGCATGAGGGTCATCAGGTCGATCGTTTCCAGGGTCACATGCACATGGCAGTCGATGAACCCCGGAAGCAGTGTCCGGCCGGCCACGCTGACCTCGACGTCACCGTCCAGCCCCTGACCCACCTCGACGATCCGGCCATCCTGAACGGCGACATCGGCGGGACTCGGCGCGGCACCGGTCCCGTCGAAGACGTCGCCACCGGTGAAGACGGTACGGACGGATGTGCTCACGCGCTGTTCCTCTCGATGTGGGGGACCGTTTCGGTGACCTCGGCCTCCTTGCCGAGCACGTACCTGCTCATCCAGTCGAGCAGTGCGTCGTTCTGCGCTCGGCGGTGCCCGATCGGGCCGATGACGGAGCCACCGTGGCTGGAGCCGGGGAAGCGCAGCATCTCGGCCGGAACGCCGGCGATCCGCAGCGCGGTGTAGAACTGCTCGGTCTGCTCGGCCGGGCAGCGGTAGTCGTTCTCGTGCTGCAGGAACAACGTCGGCGTCGTGCAGTTCTTGGCGTAGGTGATCGGCGAACAGCGTGCGTAGGTTTCGAGCAGCTCGAACGGGGTGTCACCGAGTTCGGAGACGCCCATCCAGGCGCCGACGTCGCTCGTGCCGAAGAAGCTGATCCAGTTGAACAGCGGGTTCTCCGGGCAGGCCGCCTTGAACCGGTCCGTGTGCCCGATGACCCAGCCGGTCAGGTTGGCGCCACCGGAGATCCCGCAGACGCCGAGCCTGTCCGCGTCGGCCAGGCCCAGCTCGATGGCGTGGTCCACACCCGCCATCAGGTCCGCGTAGTCGAGGTTGCCCCAGTCACCGTGGATCGCGGTGGCGAAGTCGTCCCCGTAACCGGTCGAGGCGCGGTGGTTCACCTGCAGCACGCCGAACCCGGCTCCGTTGAACATGAGCGAGTCGAACCCGAAGTTGTAACCCCAGGCCGCGTGCGGACCGCCATGGATCGCCAACACGGTGGGCGCCGGAAGCTGGGCGTCGGCCGGGCAGAGGAACCAGCCCTCCACTTCCGCGTCGTCCTTGCTGCGGAACGACAGCCGATGAACGGTCGGCAGCGCGAGCTCGGACAGCAGCGCATGGTTGGTCCGGGTGAGCCGCCGCTCGTTCTGGCCGTCGGCGTCGGCGACGTACAGGTCGCCCGGCTCGGTGAAGCCGAAGGCGGCGAACACCACGTTGCCGCCGGCCGCTCCGACGGCGGTGCAGACCCGATCGCCGGTCACGATGACCTGGTGCCGCTCGGGACCGGAAAGCTGGATCCGTACGAGCGATACGGCGCCGCGGGCCTGCACTTGCAGCAGCGCCGCCGTACCGTCCTCGGTCGGCACGATGCCGCCGACGACGCCGGCGACGAAGCCGGCGGATGGGCTGTCGGTCTGCATCAGGCCGCCGAGGTGACCTGCGATGTCGGCGCCCCGCTTCTCACGCTGCCCGGTGGCCGGATCGACGATGTAGAGCGACGGGCGGACGCCCGGCTTGGTGTGCGCCTCATAACCGGTCAGGTAGACGACCTTGCCGTCGGCGGTCACGGTGTGCGTGAAGACGACGACCTCGTCATCCGTACCGGTGACATCGCTGACCTCACCGCCGAGGGTGACCCGGTGCAGGCGGGAGTCCGGCTTGGTGGAATCCGGGTTGTGCCCGGCGACGAAGACGATGGCCTGTCCGTCCGGGGTCCACTTCGGAGCGCTGCTCATCCATCCGTCCGAGGTGAGCCGCTGGGGTTCGGCGTCCGTGGTGAGGTCGAGAACGTAGATGTCCTGAAGCGCGTCATCGACCAGGCCGATCCCGTCTTGCCGCCATACGGTGCGGGTCACGCGATACGGGGCGCTCGGGTCCCGAGACGTGCCGGCCGGCCCGGCGGTGAAAGCGATCTTGCTCCCGTCCGGGGAGAACACCGCACCGCTGCCCACCCCCTGGGAGAGGTTCGTGATCTGCCGGGCCTCGCCGCCGGCGACCGGCAGCAACCACAGCTGCGGCGTGCCGCCTCGGGTGGACATGAACGCGATGTGTGTGCCGTCCGGCGAGAAGGCCGGGGCCGTGTTCACACAATCGCTGTGAGTGAGTCGTACCGATGTGCCGTTTGCCACGTCAAGCAAATGGAGGTCGACGTGTTCGGTATTGGTCTCCGTATCCACTCGGGTTAACGCATAGACGGAACGGCTGCCATCCGACGACAGGTCGGCGCCGCGTAGAAACCGCAGGCGAAACAGGTCTTCGGGGGTGACCTGACGCGTCATGGACCCTCCAGTAGTGGGCTATAATGAAGTTATAATAGTGTCGTTACGGAACTAATCAAGGGGTGCCGCCAAATGAGCGATGCGACTTCGACCCGATGGCCGGCAAGGTCCGCGGCCAAGGCCGCCACGCGCGCCGCCCTGATCGAGGCGGTACGCGAGATCGCGAAGGAACGCGGCTATCTGGCCACCTCCGTGGAGGCGGTGGCCGAGAGGGCCGGCGTCACGACGGGATCGATCTACTCGATCTTCGGCGGCAAGCGCCAACTGTTCGCCCAGGCATTCGACGAGATAAACCGGATCCCCCGGTTGACCGACGCGGCCCCCCTGGGCACGCCGATGATCCAGGCACTCGAGGCCTTCGGCCTGCACTGGGCCGACATGACGAACCAGCCGACCACGAAGACGGCCCTCGACCTGTCCATGGAGTTGCGGCTGACGGCACGCGGGGACAGCGCCATCGAGGCGGACTCGCAGCGTCGCTACGGCGCGCAGATGCAGGAGCTCGCCGACGAGCTGACCAGATACGCCGCGGCGGCCGGCGAGTCGTTGCCGATCCCGGCTATCGACCTGGCAAGGATGCTGGCCGCGACCCTCGGCGGCTTCGCGCTCGCCCGGGTGCAGACCGGCGAACCCCGGGGCGAGCTCTTCGGTTATGCCGCAGCCTGTCTATGGACCGGCCGGTTCGACGCGACCGGCGACAGCTGAGCAACCCCCAGCACCCCGATGCCGCCCGTCATCGGCCCAGCACACAGCCCGGCGTGCCGGACCGGTCAGAACGCGCCGGGTCCCGTCCCGCACCACTCGTGCATTCTTCATCCGGCGCTCACCACGCCGGCGGTCACGAGCGCGCCGATCTGGTCGTCGGTCAGTCCGAGCTCCTTGGCGATCTCGCGTGTGTGCTCCCCGGGGTAGGAAGGGGGTCCCGACACCGACAGGGGCGTGCGCGACAACCGCGGGGCGGGCGCCGGCTGCGCGATGCCGTCCAGCTCGACGTAGGTGCCGCGCGCGACGAGATGAGGGTGCCGCGCGCGCTCCTGCCAGTCGAGGACCGGCTGCACGCAGGCGTCGGTGCCACCGAGCAGGGAGGCCCACTCGTCCCGGGTGCGGGTGCGCCACAGTGCCGCCCACTCGTGTTTGTGGGCCGGCCACTCGGCCGGTGGCGGCTGGACGAAGCGGTCGTCGTCGCCCTCGCGGAAGCCGGTGATCCGCACCATCTCCGCGAAGAAGTGCGGCTCCAGTGGGCCTACGGCGACCCACTTGCCGTCGGCGCACTCGTAGACGTCGTAGTAGGGAGCGGCGGAGTCGAACGCGTTCGCTCCCCGGCGCGTCGGGTCCCATAGGCCCATCTCGGACAGCGCGGTGATCATCATCGTGAGGACGCTGACACCGTCGACCATCGCCGCGTCGACGACCTGGCCGACCCCGCTGGCTCGTGCCTCGATGAGCGCCGCGAGGGTGCCCATGACGAGGAAGAGTGAACCACCGGCGTAGTCGGCGACCAGGTTGAGAGGGGCCACCGGCGCCTCGTCGGCGCGCCCGATCCCCCACAGCGCTCCGGTGAGAGCCAGGTAGCCGATGTCATGGCCGGCCACCTGCGACAACGGGCCTTCCTGACCCCACCCGGTCATCCGCGAGTAGACCAGCCGGGGGTTGCGGGCGGCGCAGTCCTCGGGCCCGAGGCCCAGCCGCTCGGCCACACCGGGCCGGTACCCCTCGACGAGTACGTCCGCGCGTTCGATCAGGTCCAGGACGAGGCCGCGGCCGTCAGGGTTCTTGAGGTCCACCGCGATTGAACGCTTACCCCGGTTGACGACGTCCTTGCGGTAGCCCTGCTGGAACTGCGGGCCGCCGGGCACGATGCGGTCGACGCGGATGACGTCGGCGCCGAGGTCGGCCAGCAGCATGGTCGCGAACGGTCCGGGACCGATGCCGGCGAGTTCCACGACGACGGTTCCGGCGAGAGGTCCTGAGGTCGTCGGGCTCGGCTCACGCATCGGCGTCAACCGTGAAGATCGGCAGGGGTGGCGCGTCGGTGCGGTGGCGCCAGCCGATTCGTACCCGATCGCCGATTCGCGCGGTGTCTCCGGCAACGTTTGTCAGCATTCTTGGTCCTTCATCCAGTTCAACGATGGCTGCGATGTACGGCGGCTCCAGGCCGGGCCTCGCGGAGATCCTCACCGTCGTGCAGGAGTAGATGGTTCCCAATCCGCTCGCGGGTACGGACTCCAGCGAGGTCGACTCGCAACCGAGGCACAGCGGGCGCGGATAGTGTTGCCACCGGCCGCAGTCGGCGCATCGCTGCAGGACGAGGACTCCGTTGCGTGCCCCGTCCCAGAACGCCCGGGACAGCGGATCACCGTAGTAGAGATCAGTCACGACCGAGCACCACCGTCGAAGAAGTGGACAGGAACCCGCCGACACCGTGCGCCACGGCGATCTCGGCGTCGGCGACCTGGCGGTCGTTCGCCTCGCCGCGCAACTGACGCACCGCCTCCACGAGAAGAAGAACGCCGAGCGCGCCCGGGTGGTTGTACGACAGGCCGCCTCCGGAGGTCATCGCCGGAAGGTCACCGCCCGGTTCGAGCCGGCCGTTCTCGACGAATGGACCGCCCTCGCCTCGCTCGCAGAACCCGAGGTCCTCCAGCGCCTTGATGACGGTGATGGTGAACGAGTCGTACGGTTGGAGGACGTCGACGTCCGCGGGGACGATCCCGGCCATCCGGAACGCGGCCTCACCCGACTTCACGCCGGCGCTGACGGTGAGATCGGGCATCTGGTCGATGTGCCAGTGGGTATGGCTCTGCCCGACCCCGAGGACGCGCACCGCGGGCTTGGCGGCATCGCGCGCCCGCTCGGGTGTCGTGACAACGACGGCTCCTCCTCCGTCGGTCACCAGGCAGCAGTCCAGCGTGTGCAACGGGTCGGACAGCAGCGGTGATTCGAGCACGTCGGAGACGGTCAACGGCGTTCTGATCCACGCCTTCGGGTTCAGCGCCGCCCACTTGCGCGCCGCCACGGCGACCTGCGCGAGTTGCTCTGATGTGGTGCCGTACTGGGCCATGTGGCGGGCCGCGATGAGCGCATAGTGCCCAATGGGCGCGGGCAGCCCGTAGGGGTGCTCGAACTGCGCGGTGAGCGAGGCCGCGTCGGCTACGGGAGGGCGGCGGTTACGCCGGCTTCTCTGCCGCGACGCGTACGCGATCAGCGCGACCTCGCACTCTCCCGCCGCGACCGCCAGCATGGCGTGATGGACGAACGCCTCGAAGGCGGCTCCGCCCAGATCGCTGGAGTCGGCGACCCGCGGCTCGATTCCGAGATACTCGCCGACTTGGACCGTGCCCTCCTCGCCCATGTAGTTGACGAACAGGCCGTCCACGTCCGCGATGGTCATTCCGGCCTCTCCGAGCGCCTCTTTGGCGGCCAGCGCGACCATCGATAGCTCGGTCTGGTCGAGCACCTTGCCGAGCGGCGTTTCGGCGACGCCCGCGATATAGGCCGGGCGTGCTTTGAGCCCTGTCATTGTGTCCCTTCGTGTTTCCATGGGTGCGGCGTGCCCGGATTCCCCGTCTTCCTGGCGTCGGCCGGTCTGGGCTCACCCGGGTACCGGGGTGTCCTGCGCCGCGATCGTTCGGGTCGCCTGGGACGCGTAGTGACACGCGGCATCGCTCGCGGACGTTGCGATCGTTCCGGGGTCGTGCTCGATGCAGTCTGTCCGCTCCGGATTCGTCTGCGGCCCGACCGGACAGCGGGGATGGAAGCGGCATCCGGCGGGCGGGTGCCGTGGGTCCGGGGGCTCGGACTGAATCGGAAGTCGCAACGGCGCGCCGACTTTGAGGCGAGGCACGGAGTCGACGAGCGCGCGTGTGTAGGGGTGGCGCGACTGTACGAGGACTTCCTCCGAGTCGCCCGCCTCCACGATTCTGCCGAGATACATGACGGCGACCTGGTCACTGATGTGCCGGGTCACCGCGAGGTTGTGTGAAATGAACACGATCGAGAGCGCCAGCTCCTTCTGCAGATCACCGAGGAGGCGGAGGATGCCGGCCTGGACTCCGACGTCGAGTGCGGACGTGATCTCGTCCGCGATCAGAACGCTCGGCCTGGCGGCGAGGGCGCGCGCGATGGACGCGCGCTGGAGCTGCCCACCCGACAGTTCGTGCGGGTAGCGCCGGGCCACGCCGGTGTCGAGAGCTACGAGTTCGAGCAGCTCGGCCGGGGTGCGCGCCGTCCCGCTCGCCGATTCCCTTACCGGCGAGGCGAGCACTTCGGCGATGGAGGCGCCGATGGTGGATCGCGGGTTGAAGGCCGACGACGGATCCTGGGTGATGAACTGGACGTGACGGCGAACCCGGGCTTCCGCTGGGCGTGACCAGCTACTGAACTCGGCGTCGGCGACGACCAGGCGCTGAAAGCTGCCGTGGGTGAGCCCGACGAGCGCGCGGGCGACCGTCGACTTGCCGCTTCCGGACTCGCCGACGAGTCCGAGGGTGCCACCGGATGGGACCGCGAGGCTGACTCCGTCGACCGCGCGGACGGCGCGCGCTCCCCGGCCGTACTGAACGCGCAGGTCGGTTACTTCCAGTGCTGTCATACCAACTGCTCCTTGTTGGCCATATTCCAGCAGGCGACCTCGCCGGCCGCGCCCTGCATGAGCGGCGGAATCTCGTCCGCGCAGCGCTCGGAGGCGATGGGGCAG
Source organism: Microtetraspora glauca (assembly GCF_040656155.1). Taxonomy (NCBI): domain Bacteria; kingdom Bacillati; phylum Actinomycetota; class Actinomycetes; order Streptosporangiales; family Streptosporangiaceae; genus Microtetraspora; species Microtetraspora glauca. The sequence continues at coordinate 7,892 of NZ_JBFALK010000011.1, read as the reverse complement.
CGGGCCAGGTAGCTGCACCCGCCCGGCCTGTTCCGGCCGTCGGCCGACTGTGCGACGCCACCGGGTTCGGCCGGCGCCTCGCTTTCCGCGGAGTGGTCGAGCGTGATGACCGACGCGAGCAGCGCCCGGGTGTAGGGGTGTTGCGGCCGGTGTACGACGTCGGCTGTGTCGCCGTACTCGACGATGGCTCCGGCGTACATTACGGCGACCTTGGCACACATCTGGGCGATCACCGACATGTCGTGGCTGATGAGCAGGACCGAGGCTCCGCTTCGAACGTTGACGTCGCGAAGCACACTGAGTACCTGCGCCTGTACCGTGACGTCGAGCGCTGTGGTGGGTTCGTCGGCGACGATCAGCGCCGGTTCGGTCATCAGGCCCATCGCGATCATAACTCTCTGCCGCTGACCGCCGGACAGTTGATTGGCGAAGTCGCGAAGCCGACTCGCGGGCGCCGGTATACGGACGTCTGTGAGCCGCTCGACCGCGCGTTCGACGGCTTCGCGGCGGCCGGCGCCGCCGGCGCGAACCGCCTCGGTCATCTGCGTGCCGAGCCGCATGGCCGGGTTCAACGACGTCGCCGGGTCCTGGAAGACCATGGCGAGTCGCTGCCCGATCCGCCGCGACCTGAGACCCGCGGGAGTCCCGGCATGTCCGAGGAAGCGGCAACGCTCCGTGGTGACCCGCGCGTTGGCGGGCGCCAGGCCGGCGATGGCCAGGGCGGTCATGCTCTTCCCGGATCCGGATTCGCCGACCAGGCCGAGCACCTCTCCCTTGCGTATCCGCAGGTCGATGCCGCGTACGGGCACCACTTCGCCGGCGGGGGTGTCGAACGCGACGCGGAGGCCCCGGACGTCGAGCACCAGGTCGTCGGGCGTTGGGTCATCGGGTGTCGGTTCGGCGGCTGCCTGCGCGTTCTGTGCGTCGTCGCCTGCCGTGCGGCGTCGCGCCCCGGTGAGTCTGGGGTTGGCGGCCCGGGCCGACGCCTCGCCGACGAGAGCCAGGCCGATACCGGTAACGACGATCATGGCTGCCGGACCCAGGGCCGCAGCCGGCTGCACGTACAGCAGCGTGAAGCCGTTGACGAGCAGGACTCCCCAGTCGTAGCTGGGCGGTTGGACGCCGATGCCCAGAAAGGAGAGCGCGGACACGGCGACGAGCGCTGAGCCGATGGCGTAGAAGAACGTCAACAACAGCGGTTCAGCGATGTTCGCGAGAAGATAGCGGGAGAGGAGGGTTCGAGTCGGCACACCGAGGGTTCGCGCGATCCGGAAGTATTCCTTGCGCGATTCGGCAAGCGCCAGATTGCTCGACAGCCGCGCGAGCGGCGGTGCGAAGGCGATGCCGATTGCCACGATTGTGCTCGTCGTGCCGCCTCCGAACATCGCGACGAAGACGATCGCGAGAAGAATCACCGGGAAACTCAACGAAACGTCGACCGCGGCCAGACACACGCGTCGAAGCTGGGCGGGCAGAACGGCGATCACGATTCCGACGACATAGCCGAGGATCGCTCCCACCACCGCCGCGCCGACGGCCAGGAGCAGCGACAGACGTGTAGCGACCATGGTGCGCGCGAAGACGTCACGGCCCAACCCGTCGGTCCCGAACAGATGATCTCGGGACACTCCGAGATTGAGGTTGGTCACATTCTCTGCCTGCGCCGCGTCGTGCCACAGAAGCGGCCCGACGACGGCAAGGGCGATGATCAGGAGGAGGGTCAGCGCCCCGATCGCTCCGCTGGGTGTCCGGACAAGGGCGTGCAGGTATTTGTTGCGCATCAGTTCTCCCGCAACGCGCCGGGGTCGACGATCGCGAGCAGGACGTCGACGAGGGTGTTCACGATCACGACAGTGGCACCGAGGAGCAGCACCCCCGCCTGCACGACCGGGTAGTCACGGTTCACGACCGCGCTGGTCAGCGCGGATCCCATGCCCGGCCAGTTGAAGACCTGCTCGACGACGACCGTGCCCCCCACGAGCGAGGCGAAGGAGACGCCGGCGAGGGTCACGCCACCGTAGGCGGCGTTCGGCATCACGTGCCGGACGTAGATCCGCCAACTGGTCAGCCGCTTCGCTCGTGCGGTTCGGACATAGTTCTGCGAGAGGACGTCGAGGGCCTCGGCGCGCACTACTCGCGACAGGAACCCGATGCCTGGGATGGCCACCGCCAACGTGGGTAACGTCAAGCTCGACAGACCGTTGTCCCCCGCGACCGGAAACCATTTGAGGTAGAGACCGAAGACCACCGCGAACAGTGCGGCCAGCACGAAGTCGGGGACAGCGCTGAGCGCACCCATGCTGGTGCCGTACGTGGCGTCCAGTCTGGGCCGTCGCCCGTCGCGGGTGAGAACAGCCATGAGGGTGCCGACCCCGAAGCCCACGATGAGCAGCACCATCGTGGCCGCCGCCGCGAGCTCCACTGTCTTTGGGAAGCGCTCGGCGATCAGTTCCCGTACCGGCACTCCCTGGCTGAACGACTCGCCGAAGTCCAGGTGCAGGGCGTTCCTGCAGTACGACCACAACTGCTCGAACTGCGACCTGTCCAGCCCGAGGCGATGCCGGGTGAGCTCAACGGCTTCCGGCGTGGCCTGCAGGCCCAGGATCCGCCGAGCCGGGTCGCCGGGCATCAGCCGAACCATCAAGAAAGTGCCGACGAGCAGCAGCGCGCAAACGACAACGAGCCGTGCGACGCGGGAGAGCAGGAAAACCAGCCACGGGTGACGCGCCTTGATGTCGCTCCACCCCGCCCGACTCGACAGTTGCTGAGTCGGGCGGGAGACGACGGCTGCCTCTTCAGCCACGGGCCGCTCCAAACGATGTCCGTTGCCCAGTTGCCTTCATCTCCGGTCAGCCCTTGGTACGGCGGATCGCGAGAGTGCTCGGCAGGCCGTTGATCTGCAGAGTGACTTTCGGGGACGTGTAGATGGACGTGACCGGCACCTGCCATGGCAGCAGGTCGTAATTGCGGAGCAGCTTCGTCTGGACGGTTGCCCAGAGCTTGTCCGCCTCGGCCCCGACCGAGGCCGCCGCCTTGTCGGCCAGCGCGGACAGTTCGGCGTCGCCGTTGCGAATGAAGTTCGTGCCGGCCGGCGGGAGCGCGCCGACGTAGAACGACATCACGCCAGTCGGCGCCTCGATGGAGTTGTCGATCGGAAAGATCGTGATGTCGTAGTTTCCGCTCGACAGGTCGGCGAGCCACCCGTTGTCGTCGGTGACGGAGAGCTTGACGTCAACGCCGATGTTCTTGAGCTGCGAGGCGAGATATTCGTTCGCGTTCCCCCACCCGGCACCGATGACGCGCACCTGCAGGACCTTGCCATCCTTGGTCCAATGCCCGCCCGACTCGGTCCATCCGGCTGCCGACAGCGTGGCCTTCGCCGCGTCCGGCGAGAACTGGGGCACGAGCTCCTTGGTGCTTGCGTCGTACCCCGGCATGTTCGGCGGCAGGACGCTCGTCCCCAGCTCGACGTCGGAAGCCGTGGCACCGAGGTAGGCGAGAAGCAGGGCCCTCCGGTCGATCGCCTGGAACAGTGCGTGTCGCACCTCCGGGTCCGCTGTCACGTGACCGGCCGCCTCGTTACCGACCACGGACCACTGTCCCTGGGTGGCGACGACGGTCTTGGCGATGGACTTGTTGCTCTGGACGCGCTGTGCGTCGACGCCGCCGAGCCCGGAGACGTCGATGGTGCCGGCGAGCAGCTCGTTCGCCGCGGTGGCATCACTGTTGATGACCTTCAGGACGATGGTCTCCGGCACGCCTGGCGCTCCCGACGTCATGCCGCTGGGTCCCCAGGTGTAGTCGTCCCGCAACTTGAGTGTGTAGGAGAGTCCCGGCTTGCTGTCCGCGAGCTCATAGGGACCTGAGCCCTCCGCGCCCGATGCCAGCTTCGCTCTGTCCTTGAGCCCGGCTGGGCACACCAGTGGCACCATCTTGAGACCGGCGAGCAGCGCGCCGAACGGCTCGGCCGCGGTGATGGTCAGGGTGGAGCCGGCGTCGTCTGCGGTGAAGGTCAAAGGTGCCTTCCCCAGCCAGCGCGTCGCGTAGGGGGAGCCGGTCTTAGGGTCCGTGTAGGCCTTGAGAGACGCGGCGATATCGGTCGGAGTGAATGCGGAGCCGTCTCGGCATTTGACGTCGGACCGCAGTTGGAACTTGATCGACGAGGGAGTGACCTCCCAGGACTTGGCGACCACGCCGATGTAGGCCTTGGTCTTCGGGTTGTACTGCACCAGCGTGTCGTACGTCGCGTAGGTGATCGGGGTGGTCGTGCCGGTCACGGTCTTGAATGGATCGAGCGAATCGGGTGCGCCTGCCATTCGGTAGGTGACGGTGCCGCCGGGCGCCGCGAGCTCGGATCCACCGCCCTTCGTTGCGTTGCTTGTCGACTCGCCCGAACAGGCCGCGCCGGCCAGAGTGACGACAGCGGCCGCAGCAGCCAGTCGAAGCGGGGATTTCACCGACATAGACATGCCTCTCATGCGATCTCCCCAGGAAGTGAACCTTAACGATCGTTAGAAGTCAATGGACCTCGAATAGCAGGTGAACGCGATCTACCAGGTGAGTTGTTGACTCTTGACCGAGCTGTGCTAGGTGCGCCATCATGCACCGTCTTAACGATCGTTAAGCAACGCCGCTAGAACAACGAAGGGTGGATTCCGCGATGACACGTCTCAAGGGGCGAACCGCGATCGTGACCGGCGCCGGGCGGGGTCTCGGCCGCGCGCACGCGTTAGAACTCGCCGGACAGGGGGCGAACGTTGTCGTGAACGACCTCGGCGGAGACGTACACGGCGCCGGAGCGGATCCGACACCGGCACAGGAGGTCGCCCAGCGGATTCGAGACCTCGGCGGACAAGCCGTGGCCAGTGGCCATGACATATCGGACTGGTCTCAAGCGGCCGATCTGATTCAGATGGCCGTCGAGTCCTTCGGTGACCTCGACATTCTGGTCAACAATGCCGGGATCATCCGCGACCGGTCACTCGCCAATATGACCGAAGCCGACTGGGACGACGTGATCCGCGTTCACCTCAAAGGACACGCCGCACCGACCCGACACGCGGTGGCCTACTGGCGGCAACGGGCCAAGGCCGGGAACCCGGCCGACGCCTCCGTCGTCATGACGAGCTCCGTGGCCGGGCTCGCCGGCAGTTTCGGGCAGGCCAACTACGCCACCGCGAAATTGGGTGTGCTCGCGCTCTCACGAGTTGTCGCCCTGGAAGCCCAGCAGTACGGCGTTCGATCGAATGTCGTTTCCCCGGGCGGACGGACACGGATCACGGAGCCGGACGCGATGCGGACCGCACCTGATGACGCCGCTTCAGGCTTCGATCAGATGGACCCGGCGAATGTCTCCCCGCTCGTCGCCTGGCTCGCCGATCATCGGTGCCGGGCGAACGGCCAGGTTTTCCACATCACAGGCGAACATCTGATCATCTCCTCGCTGCCCACGATCGTCCACGAACTGTGGAGCCGCGGCCGTTGGACGCTGGAGAAGTTGGACGATGAACTGCCCTCACGGTTGGTCGCGCCACTGGACCTGGACGCGTGGCTTCCATCGTCGTGAGGCGGCAGGGCATACGCTGACGGAGTCAGCCTTTGGCGCTCGCCACCATCGCGAGCGCCAGGTCGCCGTACATCCGCGCGACCGAATCCTTCGTCAGGGGGCCATCGGGCTGAACCCACATCACATTGTCGGCCATCCCGAGGATGGCGAACGATACCGCCGTCGGATCGACGATCCGGAACACGCCTTTGGCCATCCCGGACGTGATGATTTGTTTGAGATCCGTCACGTGCTGGTGCATCAGGGACCGGACCTCGCGTCGCTGCGGCGGGGGAAGCGACTCGACCAGAACTCCCATGCTGACCGCGGAGTTTCCGCGAAGCTCGCGAACATAAGGCTGAGCGAGCACGCATTGAACGTGGGTTTCGACGAACTTCGGCAACTGTCTCTCGGGCGGTTCGGCGAGAGTGGCCTGCTGGCAGCGGGCGATCTGGTCCACCATGGGCATACGTAAGCACTCGAACAGCAGATCGGCCTTCGACCCGAAGTGATAATAGAGCGCCGGCCCCGAGACGCCGAGCTCGGCGCATATCGCGTCGACGCTGGTCCCGGCGAACCCGTTGAGCCGGAACATCACCCCGGCTCGTTCCACCAGTTGCGCGCGCAGATCGCTCGAGATCACCCGCGGATCCGACCCACCGACTGCGCGCCTGCCCATTCCGATCCCTTTCGATCTCGATACGCACCCTACGTACCGAGGTCGAGCATACGTCGCGTCAACCCTGCGAGGTCGCGCCGCCACTGCTGCGGTGATCGACGAACCTGGACCGCGCCGGTGCACCACCTGGCACTGACCCCTCCCAGCGTGCGTCGTCCCGGGTGTCCTGGTGCTCGCCGCCGACATTGCGCCTGCCGATAATGTCATCCGCCCAGGTCATGGCCTTGGGCCATGGCGTTGCCTGACGTGCGTGATCTCCGGCCATCAGGGAGAGGACGCGAGTGCGGCATGATATTCGGCCGTGCTCTTTCGCCTGGCCTGTCTCGCTGTCACAAACGCGTTCGCCGCGCTGCGGCTGTTGCCGTTGGGAGATCGTGACAAGGATGTCGAGATTCTCGCCCTGCGTCACCAGGTCAGCGTACCCAGGTGCGACCCATCCGGCTGCGCGCCGACTGCCGAGAGCGAGCTGGTCAGGCCGGGCGGCGACACCGCTGGACGACCAGGGTGACCCCGGCGACCAGGAGCGACACCGCCGGTCCGATCAGCAGGGCTGTGGGCCCGCCGCTCGGGACGAACCGCCCGCCGAGATAGCCGAGCCCGATGGTGCACGTGACGAAGATGATCTCGGAGAGGCAGGCGGCGAGCAGGAACCTGCGGAACGGCAGGTCGACGATCCCTGCGGTGATCGCGCCCATCCCCCTTCCTCCTGGGACGAAGCGGACGCCGATCACGGACGGAACGCCGTACTGCTGGATGCGGTCCGTCATCCACGCCAGCGTCGAGCGGCGCCTCGGGCTGCGCGACAGCCATATGGTGGCACGTCCGCTCCACTTCCTGCCCACACCGTAGACGGCCAGGTCGCCTAGGACCGTCCCGGCCAGGGTGATCGTGGCCAGCAGCGGGAGATTGAGGCTGCCCGTGGCGGCGAGCGCGCCCGCGCCTGCCAGCAGAGCGGAGTTCGGGATCATCGGGGGAACGGTGACGAGAAGGAGGAGCGCGTAGAGGTGAAGTGCGCTTTCCATGCCGCCCAGGCTCCCAATCCCGTTCGTGCGGCGGCAATGGCCGCGAGCCAGGCCCAGGGGAATCTCCGAGATCACCCTTAGGGGTCCGCTCCACCCGTGCCGACCAAGGTGCTCTGTGTGAATCAGCGCTACCAGGTCGTGACGAGAGAGTTCACGCTGATCTGCGCCGTGTACGACGAAGAGGTCTGGATCTTGATCTTGCGGGCCAACACCTGAGGTCGCCTTCGGCGGCGACAGCGGAACCCCTGATCCCTGGGCCGTTGTCGATGCCGCGTCGCACCGTAGGGGGATGCCGGTACGAAACGTGTCAGGGCATTGCTATCAGGTGGCGGGGCAGGAGGTTCCCTTGGCGGGGACCTTGCCGTTCACCATGTAGTCCTCGACGACACGGGTGATGCAGGGGCCGCCGGCCGGGTAGGCGCCGTGCAGGTCGCCTCCGTAGGTGACCAGCACGCCGTTGGTGAGCTGCCTGGTCAGGCTCGCCGCCTCCTTGGTCGGTGCGGCCGTGTCCTTCTCCGAGCTGATCACCACGATCGGGGCCGGGCCGGTGTGCCTGACCGTGCGGCCTTCGGGGTCGACGGGCACCGGCCACTGCGCGCAGGAGGGGATCAGGAAGGCGGTCGTCGGGCTGAGCTGACCGAAGATC
>NZ_JBFALK010000010.1:0-291117 GCF_040656155.1 Microtetraspora glauca | reverse complement strand
GGGCATGTCGCCCAGGCCGTCGGGGATCGGCTGCCGTTCGATATTCACACCGCAACGCTAACAACCACCACCGACAAAAACGCCCTCCGAACGGCACCGACAAAAACGCCGCCCAAACTGCCCGCGCAAAGCACGGGAAAGTGTTTAGATGGAATCACAGCTCTCCCATCCCAGAAACCACTCAAATGCGGCATTTTCAGAATTGCCTGGAGTTACGCTTCGCTCGGGTTGTTCGCCGGAGCCCGCAGGTGTGGCGAGAGCCGTGGCGGAGAGCCGTAGAGCCGCCCTGCGGCGCGGGGTGAGACCGCGACGAGGAGGTGTCCGTGGTCGCCGCCGTGGGGAACGCGTGCTGCGGGCAACAGCGGTGGCGCTCGTAGCAGTTGGGGTGAAAGGTCACTGAGCGCCGCGGTGAAGGGCCCAGCCTGGAGAGGCCACCCCCCGGCCTGTCGTGCGGGTGATGTGCTGAGGGCCCTGCCCGAACTGGCCGTGGTGGTGCTGGCTGCGGTGGTGACGGCCGTGCCCGAACTGGCCCTGGTGGTGCTGGCTGCGGTGGTGACGGCCGTGCCCGAGCTGGCCCTGGTGGCTGGTGGACATGCCGGCACTGGCTGCGGTGGCGAAGCGTGCAGCAGGGCGGCTGGGGTGAAGGGCATGCGTGCTGCGTGGGCGCGAGTCACCGCCGAGGCAAGGCCGGTGCGAGTCGGCGGAGGTGCTACCCGCGGATCTGATGGGAGATCACGACGTCTATGGGAGGTCACGACGTCTGATCGGAGGTCACGACGTCTGATCGGAGGCCCCGAGGGGGAACGTGTGCGTCGTACAGACGACCGAGAAGATCGTTGAGGCGCCTGCGGTCACGCCCGTCGAGCGCTCTCAGAAAGTCGTCCTGCCTCACAGTCGCGGCCGCGGCCAGCGTGTCGACGAGAGCGACTCCGTCGGCCGTGAGGGCGACGATCCGGCGGCGGCGGTCCTCTGGATCGCTCCGCCGTTCGATCAGCCCTCGATCGGCGAGAGCGTCCAGCACCGCCACGATGTTGCGGGCGTCCACCGCGATCAGTTGCGCGAGACGCCGCTGCCCCTGTGGGCCCTGTTCCCCCAGGACCACCAGCACCGTGTACTGGCTCTGGGTCAGCCCGTGGGCGGCCAGGAAGGCGGCCCATGAGCGGGCGGCCAGGGCGCCCAGCCGGGACAACAGGAAGCCCGTTCCATGCTCGTACTCCGGCGGACCGTCGATGCTGGTCATGACACGCACACTACTAGATAGACATGATTCATGTCGTCTGGTAGACATAAATCATGTCTATTGCACTGCGCCACTCAGACGTTGCCGTAGGCGAGTACTCCCTGCACGTCGTCGAGGCCGGAGACCCACGGGGCCGGCCGTACCTCTTCCTGCACGGATGGCCGCAATCCTGGCGAGCGTGGAAGGCCGTGATGGCTGTCGCCGCACCGCACGCCAGGGCCCTCGCCGTCGATCTGCCCGGCGTCGGCGAGTCGACCGGGCCCGCGACCGGCGGCTCCAAGCACCGCCTGGCCGCCATAGTCCATGATCTGATCTCGGCCCTTGACCTCGACGACCTCACACTGGTCGGCCACGACGCCGGAGGGATGATCGCCTACGCCTGCCTGCGCCGGTACGCCGACATCGCCCGTGTCGTGATCATGAACACGGTGATCCCGGGTGTCGCCCCGTGGGCCGAAGTACTGCGGAATCCCTACATCTGGCATTTCGGGCTGCACGCGATACCGGACCTGCCCGAGACGCTGGTGCGAGACCGCCAGGCCGAGTACTTCGACTACTTCTACAGCGCGTTGTCGGTAGACCCGGCGAAGATCACCCCGGAGGCCCGAGCCACCTACGTCGGCGCCTACGGTACAGACTCCGCCCTGACCGCCGGGTTCGACTTCTATCGGGCCTTCGCCGAGGACGCTCAGGACAACGCGGCCTCCAGCGGCGTTCCCGTGGATACCCCTGTGCTCTACCTCCGCGGAGAGGGCGAGGGCGGCGACCTGGCCGCCTACGCCTCGGGGTTCCGCGACGCCGGTGTCAAGGACCTCACCACAGCTCTCATCCCCGGTGTCGGGCACTTCGCCCAGGAAGAGTCGCCGACCGCGGTATGGCGCCTGATCAGCGACTTCTCCCGCCGCTGACCGCCGCTGACCGTCGACCGCCGCTGACCGTCGACCGCCGCCGACCGCAGCACCCCATGACCACGGGGTGGCCGCGCCGCCTGGAGTCGCACCTGGGGCACAGTTCCGGCGCGGAAGCTCAGGAGGACAGCCGGAGGGCCTCGGCGGCTACGGCGTGGCGCAGGTCGCGGATCCCCGGCCGACCACGGACCGGGTGGACATTGTTGGTCAGCAGGACGACCGTCAGCGCCCGTACCGGGTCGATGACGATGGACGTCCCGGTGAACCCCGAATGGCCGTACGCGCGGCCGAGGGGTCCGACGATGGCCGGGTCGCCGATCCGGACGCCGAGCCCGTGGTCGAACGCCGCGCCGGCCACGCCCTGGTCACGGGTCATCTCCGCCACGGTGTCCGGGCGCAGGATCGGCCCGCCCCCGGTGCGCAGGGTCTCCCCGAAGCGGACCAGGTCGTCCGCCGTGGAGAACAGCCCGGCGTGCCCGGCGATCCCGCCGAGGCCGTACGCGGTCTCGTCGTGGACCTCGCCCCTGATGCAGCCGGGGCCGGGGCGATCGGCCTGGTACTCGGTCGCGACGACGCGCGGGAGCAGCGCGGCCGGGGGGCGGTAGCAGGTGCTCGCCAGGCCGAGCGGCCCGATGACACGGGTGCGTACGAGCTCGTCGAGGGGAGCTCCCCCGGCGATCTCGGCCACCCGGCCCGCCGTCACCATGCCGACGTCGGAGTAGACGTACCGCTCCCCGAGGGGGTGGTCCGGCGGCGTGGTGAGGATCAGCTGCATCCGCTCGGCGTACGCGGCGGGGCCGTCACCGGGGATCTCCTCGTGGGCGCGGCGGCTCGGCGGCAGGCCCGCCGTGTGGGTGAGCAGGTGCCGCAGCGTGACCTCGCGGTGGCCGCCGTAGGACGCGGGCAGCCACGCCGTGACGGGTTCGTCCAGCCCGAGGTGTCCGTCCTCCACCAGCGACAGGATGGCCGCGGTGGTGAACAGCTTGGTGATCGAGGCGAGGTCGAAGATCGAGTCGCGGCGGGCGGGCGGACGTTCGTCCAGGAGCGCCTCCGTAGCTCCTGAATAACGTACGGCCTCGCCCGCCGCGGCCGCGGCGACGACGGTCCCCTCCACGGCGATCACGGCGACCGCCGCCGAACAGGCGGCCGGTACCGCCGCCTCCAGAATCCCGGGCAGCGCCGGATCCGGATCGTCAGGCACCGACCACTCCGGACGCGGCTCGACGCGCCGCTTCCAGGCGGTCGCCGTTGGCCTCTAGGAGCGCCCTGGCGTCGTCGGCCCCGAGGTCGTGCTCGATCATCAGTACGGCGGCCTTGACCTGCCAGTCGGCCGCCTCCAGGGCGGCCTGGGCGGTGTCCAGGCCGGCACCGGTGATGTCGCCGACCATGCGGGCGGCCCGGTCGGCGAGCTTGGAGTTCGCCGCGGACACCTCGATCATGGAGTTCCCGTAGGTCCGGCCGAGCCGCACCATCGCGATCGTGGAGATCATGTTCAGGACCAGCTTCGTCGCGGTCCCGGCCTTGAGGCGGGTCGATCCGGTCACGATCTCCGGACCGACGATCACCTCGATCGGATGCGCGGACGCCCCCGACAACGGGGATCCCTGGTTGCAGGACAGCCCCACGGTCAGCGCACCGCTGCCGGCGGCCTCTCCGAGCGCACCGAGCACGTACGGTGCCCGGCCGCTGGCGGAGACCCCCACGACGGAGTCGAGCGGGCCGACGTCCTTGGCACGGAGGGCGGCCGCGCCGGCGGCGGAGTCGTCCTCCGCCCCCTCGACCGAGCGGGTCAGCGCGGGCACGCCGCCCGCGATGATGCCCTGGACGAGTTCGGGGTCGGTGCCGAAGGTCGGCGGGCATTCGGACGCGTCGAGCACGGCCAGCCGGCCCGAGGTCCCCGCACCCACGTAGAACAGGCGTCCCCCCTTCTCCATTCGGGCGACGATCGCGTCTATGGCGGCCGAGATCTCCGGGATCGCCACGGCGACCGCCGCGGGTACCCGGGCGTCGGCCGAGTTCATGAGTCTGGCGACCTGTTCTGTCGGAAGCCGATCGATCTCGCTGTAGCGAGGATCGCTCTGCTCCGTGGACAGGCCTGCGAGTGGATCAATCATCTCGTTCCATGTCGCTAATTTTCACCTGATGGTTCCATTATGCAAAAATTCTTCGGAGAATGGGATCATGTCACATGTACGAACCGGCGCCGAGCGGCTCGCGGGCGATCCCGATCTCCTGCGTGGAGGCCGGATCGGCCTCGTCACCAACCCCACCGGGGTTCTTCCCGATCTGACGCCGACCGCCACGGCGCTGCTGGCGGCGGGCGTGCCGCTGACCACCCTGTTCGGACCCGAGCACGGGATCCGCGGCACGGCGCAGGCGGGCTTCAGTGAGGACTCGGGCCAGGATCCGGCGACCGGGCTGCCGGTCCTCAACACGTACGGCAGGCACGGCGCCGCCCTGGACGCGCTGGTGGCGTCCTCGGGCGTGGACACGCTCGTCTTCGACATCGCCGACGTGGGGACGCGCTTCTACACGTTCGTGTGGACGATGCACGACCTCATGGCGTCGGCGGCCCGGCTGGGGCTGCGCTTCGCCGTACTGGACCGGCCCAACCCGCTCGGCGGCACCCGCGCCGAGGGACCGCTTCTCGACCCCTCCTGCGCGAGCTTCGTGGGCCGGGCGGCCATCCCGATACGGCACGGCCTGACCATGGGCGAGCTGGCGCTCCTCTTCAACGAGTCGATCGGCGCCGACCTGACCGTGATCACGGCGGAGGGCTGGCGCCGGAGGATGCGCTTCGCGGCCACCGGCCTGCCCTGGATCATGCCGTCGGTGAACATGCCGACCCCCGAGACCGCGCTGGCCTACCCGGGCACCGGGCTGTTCGAGGGCACGACCGCGTCCGAGGGCCGGGGCACCACGCGACCGTTCGAGCTGGTCGGCGCGCCCTGGCTCGACGGCAGGTTCGCCGTGGAGCTGAACCGCCTCGGCCTGCCGGGCGTGCGGTTCCGCGACACCTGGTTCACCCCGGCGTACGACAAGCACGCCGGGACGGCGGTGCACGGCGTCCAGCTCCACGTGCACGATCCGGAGGCGTTCCGGCCCGTGCTGACCGGGGTGTCGATGCTGCACCTGTTCCGGTCGCAGCACCCCGGCGAGTTCGTCTGGACGGCCGCGGACCTCACCGGCACCGACACCCGGAGCGGGCGGCACTTCGTGGACCTCCTGTGGGGTTCCACGTCGCTGCGGGACCGGCTGGACGCCGGGGAGGACCCCCGCGACCTGTGCCCCTCCCCCTGCCACCCCGAGTCGTGGCTGAACGGCGGGAAGCTTCTCTACCCGTGACATCCGGCCGTCACCGCAGGTCCCGGCGGTAGAGCCAGAAGACGCGCTCCGCCCTGGCGCCGACCGCGCCGGAGTAGAACCGGAGCGGCCCCACCCAGGAGATCTGGGCGTTCGTCAGGCCCGCCGCGCGCATCTCGGCCAGGCACCGGCGCAGCAGCACGCCGCCGACGCCGAGCCCGCGCGCGGCGGGTGCGGTGCCCATCGGCCCGAACCAGGCCGGCCTGGCGCCCCACGCGGCGAAGGCGATGATCTCCCCGTCGCGGGACGCGTAGTGGCAGCCGGTGGCCTGCTCGGCCTCCCACGCCCAGTTCTCGTTCCAGTGCTCGCGGATGAACGCCGCCACGGCGGCCCGCTCGCCCGGCTCGGCCGCGTGTACGGCGACGCCCTTTCCGGCCAGCCGCTCCACGTCGTCCGCCGTGGGGTGACCGCCGGACAGGTCGGCCGTCATGTTCCAGGCGACGCTTTCGCGCTGGTAGCCGAGGGACTCGGCCAGGCAGGCGGCGGCGGTGTAGCGCACGTCGATGCCCGGCCAGGCGTAGGACGGCGGGTTCCCGGCGAAGCGCACAGTGGTGACGCCTTCGGCGCGCAGCCACTCCTCGGCCGCGGCGACCAGAGCACGTCCGCGCCCCTCGCCCCGGGCGTCCGGATGTACGGCGAGCAGGTCCACGTGCCCGGAGCTCGGATCGCGCGTGGACACCGAGGCGAGGACGACCCCGTCGAGGCCGGCCGTCGCCAGCGCGGTCCAGCGGCGGTCCGCGGGTGGTGTGGCGAGCCGGGCGACCAGCAGCGGCGCCTCGGCGGCGTCGTAGGTGAGCGCGGCGGAGGCGAGCTCGCCGAGCGCCTCGATGTCGGCCGACGCCTCCCGGATCCCCGCCGTCACAGCTGGACCGCCGGTGTGGCGACGACGCTGCGGCGCTGCGGGTGGAAGCAGGCGTGCTCCTGGAGCGTCCCGCCGTCGTGACCGAGGACGGGCAGCTCCGAGACGCACCGCTCGGTGCGGAACGGGCAGCGCGCCGCGAACAGGCAGGCGGCGTCCTGCTGGGACGGGTCGACGGCCTCGGTCGGCACCACGCGCTCCTCGCCCGGGACCTCCAGGCCGTGCAGCACCGGGATGGCCGACAGCAGCGACTGCGTGTACGGGTGCACCGGGTCGGCGATGACCGTCTCCACCGGGCCGCGTTCGACGACCTGGCCCCGGTAGATGACGTACAGCTCGCCGTCCAGGCCGATGTAGCGCGCGGTCGCGACGTCGTGCGTGATGAACAGCACGCTCACGCCGAGCCGGTCGCGCAGGTCCTTGAGCAGGGCGAGGATGCCGAGGCGCAGGGACACGTCGATCATCGACGTGGCCTCGTCGGCGACGAGCATGTCGGGGTCGACGGTGAGCGCGCGGGCGATGACCACCCGCTGGCGCATGCCGCCGGAAAGCTGGTGCGGGTAGCGCGGCAGCACGTAGCCCGGGTCGAGCCCGACGAGGCTGAGCAGCTCCTCCGCCCGCTCTTCCATCCACGCCCGCGAACGGCCGGTCTGCTTGGCCCGCAGGGAGAGGGGCGCGTCCAGCGTCTGATGGATCGTCCGCGCCGGGTTCAGCGCGGAGTACGGGTCCTGGTGGATGAGCTGGATCCGGCGGAAGTGCGGCTGGCGGCTCTTCTGCCGGAGCGACGACATCGGGACGCCGTCGATGACGATCTCGCCGGAGTCGTAGCTCTCCAGGCCGGCGAGGATGCGGCCCAGGGTGGTCTTGCCGCAGCCGGACTCGCCGATGAACGAGACCGCCCCGCCCTTCTCGATGGTGAAGTCGACGCCGCGCAGCGCCTTCACCTCGCGGCCGCCGAGCATGCCGCCCCGCTGCCGGAAGGTCTTGGTGATGCCCTTCCCCGTGATCACGCCTGCTCCTCCCCTGTCGTGGGCGTGTCCCCGACGCCCGCCGTGACGGTCTGCCGTTCCTTGGCCGGTTCTGTCACCGCCTCCGGTCCCATGTCCGCGGCGTGGCAGGCGACGATGCGCGGGCCCTGGGTGAGCACGGGCGGCTCCCCGGTCTCGCACACGTCCATGCGCACCGCGCACCGCTCACGGAAGACGCACCCGTCGGCCGGGATCGTGCCCAGCGTCGGGGGGCGGCCGGGCAGCGCCCTGGCCTCGTCGATGTCGCCGACCAGGCGCGGGATGGCCTGCAGCAGGCCCCGGGTGTACGGGTGACGGGGGTCGCCCAGCACCTCCCTGGTCGGGCCCTGCTCGACCACGCGACCGCCGTACATCACGGCGAGCCGATCGGCGACCTCGGCGACGACGCCGAGGTCGTGCGTGATGACGAGCGTGGTGAGCCCGCGCTCCTCGTGCACCTCGCGGATGATCCGCAGGATCGTGGCCTGGGTGATCATGTCGAGCGCGGTCGTGGGCTCGTCGAGGACGACGAGGTGGGCGTTGAGCACCAGCGCCAGCATGATGCCGACCCGCTGGCGCATGCCCCCGGACAGCTCGTGCTGGTGGGAGTCGAGAACGCGCGCCCCGTCCATGCCCATCCGGTCGAGCAGGCTTCTCGCCTCCTTGACCAGGCCGGGAAGGTCCTCGACGTCGTGCGAGCGGCCCAGGTCGAGCAGCTGCTTGCCGACGGTCTTCAGCGGGTTCAGGGAGCTCTGCGCCGCCTGGAAGACGTACCCGACGTGCCGCCCGCGGGCGCGCCGCAGGTCGTCGCCGCCGAGCGCGACGACGTCGCCGAGCCCGTCGATCTCCACGCTGCCCGCGCTGATCCTGCCGGGCGGCTGCACGGCGTTGAGCAGCGACAGCGCCAGAGTGGACTTGCCGGAGCCGGACTCGCCGACCACTCCGGTGATCGTCCCGGGCACGAGCTCCAGATCGATGCCGCGGACGGCGGGCAGCTCGCCCGCCGGGGTGCGGTAGACGACGGACAGGTCACTGATGCGGACGCCCGGCGCCCTCTTGTCAGAAGTCACGGACACCGGTCACTCCTCACGCAGACGGGGGTTGAAGATCTCGTCCATGGCGTCGACGACGAGCACGATGCCCAAAGTGAGCAGCAGGATCGCCAGCAGCGGCGCCAGAAGGTACGGCAGGGCGGCGGTCGTGGTCAGCGCGCCGCCCCCGAACACGGCGAGGTTGAGCATCACGCCCCAGTTGTTGGCCTCGAACGGCAGGACGCCGAGGAAGAAGAGGCCCACCTGCGCGTAGACGGCTCCGGTCACCGCGATGAGCATGTTCATCGCGATGTACGGGGCCATGCTCGGCAGCAGCTCCTTGCCGATGATGTGGGTCGTGGACAGGCCGAGTCCCCTGGCCGCCTCCACGAAGCCGCGCTCGCGCAGGGACAGGGTCTGCGCGCGTACGGCGCGGGCCACGCCGCCCCAGCCGAGCAGGCCGAGCACGAGGCCCATCTCGATGGCGCTGGTGAACTTCCAGATCGTGGACAGCACCAGCAGCAGCGGCAGGCCGGGGATCGTCAGCTTCATGTCGGTGATCCGCATGAGGACGCTGTCCCAGCGGCCGCGCCTGAACCCGGCGAACAGTCCGATGCCCGCGCCGAGCACGACCGTGATCACCGCGGTGACCAGGCCGGTCAGCAGGACGTACCGCGACCCGGTGACGACGAGGGCGAGCACGTCGGTGCCCTCGAAGTCCGTGCCGAACGGGTGCGCCCAGCTCGGCGCCGCATAGAGCGCCGAGGTGTCGCGCGGCAGCCGCTCCGGGTAGAGCATCGGCCCGAAGATTCCCATGAACGCGAACCCGGCCATGATGACCACGCCGACCATCCGGCTGGGCTTGCGCTTCATGACGCGCCAGACGCCGCGCCAGAAGTTGCGGCGCAGGGTCGCCGAGGCGGTACGCGCCTCGGGCATGATCGTGGTGGCGGTCATGCGGCCTCACCTCCGCTTCTGACCCGGGGGTCGATGACGGTGTACAGCAGGTCCGCCGCGATGTTCGCGATGATGATCGCCACCGTGATGAGCAGGAACGCGCCGCCCATCAGGGCGTAGTCGCGTCCGGTGATGCTGTCGATGAGCATCAACCCGAGACCCGGATAGTTGAAGATCCGCTCGATGAAGATGGCACCGCCGAACAGCAGGCCCAGCGACAGCGCGAGGATCGTGAACAGCGGCAGGATCGCGTTGCGCGCGATGTACCTGAAGATGATCGAGCGCTTCATCCCGCGCAGCTCGGCGGCGAGGATGAAGTCGTCGCCGAGCACGGTGACGACGCTCGACTTCATGGCCAGGATCCAGCCGCCGTAGCTCGCCAGCGCGTACGTCACGACGGGCAGGGTGGCGTGCTGGACCAGCGAGCCGATGTAGCCGGCGTTGAATCCCGGCTCGAACATGATGTCGGCCGTTCCTCCCGCGGGGAGGATGGGGATCAGCGTGGTGAAGATCGCCCCCAGCAGGAGCGCCAGCACGTACTGCGGCACGCCGTGCAGCAGCGATCCGGAGATCGCGAGCAGGTCGCCGAGCTTGCCCTGGCGCTTGATGGCGGCGTAGACCCCCAGGATGATGCCGACCAGGAAGCTCAGCAGGGTCCCGGCGAGCACCGGGATCAGCGTCCACTTGGCCGCGGACATGAGCACCGTCGACACGCCCGTGCCGGGCACGGTCAGCGACTGGCCGAGGTCGAGCCGGGCCAGTCCCTTCATGTAGTCGAGGTACTGCTCCCACATGCTGCCCGTGGGCATGAACCCGTACAGGACGTTGACCGCCTGCTGGGCCGCCTCGGGCGACATGCCCTGCTCGACGAGCTTCTCGTACTTGGCCGCCATGGGGTCACCGGGAATGTTCCTGATGATCAGGAAGCTGATCGTGGTGACCACCAGGATCATGACGAGCCCGCGGGCCAGGTGGCCCGCGAGTCGTCGTGCGACAGCGATTACCCCGGAACGTCCCGGGACCCCGATGAGCGTCATGAACCTACTTCTTCTTGATCATTCCGAGCTGGATCCACACACCGGAGGTCTCCCGGAGCAGGTCGCTCTCGTTCTCCGGGAAGCCGGTGAACCGGTTCGTGTTGACGAACTGGGTGTTGACGTAGTCCCACAGCTGGATAACGGGCAGGTCCTGGTTGGCCGCCTTGGCGAGCTGGCTGACGATCTGCTTCTGCTCGGCCTCGGGCGCGGAGTTCAGCTTGCCGGTGAGCTCGCCGGGGTTGACCTTCCCGACACCCTCGACGTCGATGGTCTCGGGGCTGCCCATCCAGTTGCCGTCCTTGCCCGGGGCGGAGTGCTTGATCTTGCCGCCGAGGTTGGTCCAACCGTTCGAGGCGCCGTAGAGGCGCTGGTAGATGTTGTACGGCGCGGGGCCGAGGGCCACGAGCCAGAAGCCGACGTCGTACTTGCCCGCCGACAGCTCCTCAAGGTAGAGCGGGTAGTCGGCGGTGGTGAGCACCTCGGCGCTCACGCCGGCCTCGTTGAGCTGGCTGGTCACGGCCTTGGCCGCGGACACCCAGTCGGAGAACGGCGCGGGCACGTTGATCGTGAACTTCCACGGCTTCCCGTCGGGGAGCGTCCACTTTCCGCCGGTCTTCTTCAGACCGGCTTCCTTGAACTCCTTCTCCGCCTTGGCGACGTCGAGCTTGTACGGCTCGAGCTGGCTGAGTTCGCCGCCCAGCCACGCCTCCGCGGGCTTCTGGTGGATGCCCGTGGTGGTCAGCGCCGGAGTTCCGCCCTCGGGAGAGGCGATCTTCGTGACCTCGTCCCTGTTGACCAGGTAGGCGAGACCCCTGCGCACGTGGACGTTGTCGTAGGGCTTCTTCGACTGGTTGAAGGCCATCGCGACCGAGACGGGCGAGAAGCCCTTGACGACCGCGTTGCCAGGCGTCTGTCCGATCCGCTTCATCACGTCGGCGGGAACAGCGGTGAACGGCGCGTTATCGAGCTTACCCGAAATCAGGTAGTTCCAGATCTGCTCGTTACCGGTGTAGTTGAGCAGCTTGACCTGGTCGGGGCCGACGTTGGCCGCGTTGTAGAAGTTCTTGTTCTTGACGAGGAGCGCCTCGCCCGGGTTCATCCGCTCGAGCGTGTACGGCCCGGCGGAGACGTCCTTGGCCGGGGCGAAGGCGAGCACCTTCTCCGACAGGGCGGTGATTTCGGCGCGGGCCTTCTCGGCCTCGGCACCCTCACCGCGGGAGGCCTTGAGCTTGTCCCAGAAGTCGGCGGGGACCGCGTCCTTCCAGATGTGCGCCGGGACGACGAAGCTGTCCATTACGCCACGGACGAACGTGACGCTGGGGTTGCTCATGTCCTGCGAGATCTTGACCGTGTGGTCGTCGACGATCTCGACTTCGGAGGCCGCTCCCGCGGCGCCCGGCGTGATCGCGAAGGCGGTGCTGCCCTGCGTGTAAGCGAGGGCGATGGAGAGCTTGACGTCCTCGGCGGTGACGGGCTTGCCGTCGGACCACTTGTTGTTCGGCTGCAGGTGCAGCGTGATCGAGGAGTTGTCGGGCGCGATGTCCCAGCTCGCGGCGATGCCGGGATAGAACTGGTTCGGATCGGTCAGGTGGTTCTTCTTCCACCCGAGCTTCATCGCGTTGTACCCCTGGAACATGTTGCCCTTGGGGTTCCAGGGGTTGATCGGCCCGTTGACGTCAAGGCCGGGCTTCAGACCGTCGATCGTGGTGTAGACGCCACCACCGGACGCCGACTTGCCACCCGTGCTGGTGCTGCTGCACGCCGTCGCGGTGACGGCGGCAAGGCTGAGCAACGACACTACCGCTGCTACACGCTTCATGGACCGCTCCGTGGGGGTCTTTATATCTGGGCTGGACAGGCGGAACTTTTTCCGGACTTTATGGTGAAGATGCGATGACGTCAATTATCTCCACAAGACGTGAAGCTTCTGTAACTTTCCTTCATCGAGTCACACGCGAAACTGATCGTCAGGGCCCTGAGGCCATGGTCAGGCGAGTGCCGAACGGAACGCCCCGGCGAGATCGAGCGGGTGATCGTGGTCTCCGGCGGCCGGGTAGCCCGCGATCACCCGGCCACCGCCCAGCCGGTCGAGCGTGGCGAGCGACCCGGCCAGGAGCGCGGGCGGCGTCCTCGCCGTCGATCGCGACCAACCGTGCGCGGCGCCCCCGGGGACGGCCGGGACCGGCTGGACGGAAGACGTCTCCCCTGCCCGCCCGCGCGGCGAAACGTCCAGCGTCGATTGCGAACTCCGGACGGATCGGCACCATGCGGAGTCATGGACGACAGAAATCTCAACGACCGCAAGTTCGTCATGGTCAGCTCCACCGCGAGCGCGGTCGATCCGGACGGGCCGACCGAGTTCGTCTACAAGGAGGAGGACGGCATCATCTGGGGCGACTACGTCGGTGACACGGTGGTGCACGGGCACTTCGTCGGCACCAGGGAGGCCGACCGCATCGAGCTGACCTACATCCACCAGCTCAAGAGCGGCGGGCGCGCCGGTGGACGGAGCGCCAGCCGGATCGAGACGCTGCCCGACGGGCGGCTGCACCTGATCGAGGAGTTCCAGTTCGAGGGCGACGACACCAAGCACGTCAGCGTCTGCGCCGAGGTGTCCTGAGGCCGGGCGGCCCTCAGCCCTTGCTGTCCCTCTGGAGGCCCGCCCGCCCCTCGGAGACCCCTTCGAACCGCATCTTGCCCAGCGGCACCCCGTCACCGGACGCCTCGGGGGCGGGCCGCCGCGTGGCGGGCCTCCTGTCGGTCGGCAGGATGTACGGCCGCCTGATCACCTCGTCGAGGATGAAGACGGTCTCGGTGGCCTTCACCGCCGGGATGTTCGCGAGCCGCTCGGTGACCAGGGAGTGCACGGCGGCCACGTCGGTCATCCGTACCTGGATCATGGCGTCGTGCTGGCCGGTGGTGATCGCGCAGTACTCCACCTCGGGCATCTGGGCGAGCTGGGCGCGGAACTGGCGCCACATCTGCTGCCGCACGGTGACGAAGATCAGCGCGGTGATGCCCAGGCCCGCGCGGACGTGGTCGATCTCGGCGGTGAACCCCTTGATCGCGCCGTCGGCGCGCAGGGCCTCGAACCGGGTGTAGGCGTTCGCGCGGGAGATGCCGACGCGCTCGGCGAGCGCGGCCACGGAGATCCGGCCGTTCTCCCTGAGCACCTCAAGGATCTTGAAATGTATCGCGTCCAGCTCCAGACCGATGCCGATCCGTCCAGGAGGAGTACCCCCACGCGTCGGGTAGCTTGACGTTTCGGTCACTGCAGTTCCCCCCTCATCAGATTCGTCTCAGCTTCGCGGCACGCGCTGGACTTTCTGCCTGACACTCCTGGACCATCAGCGACTAAACGTCTCACATGGCACATTTTCGGAGGATACAGATATGGCGCTCCGTTCGCGGCGCCGGCAGGCGACGACCGCACTGCTGCCGGTCCTGCTCACCGGTGCTCTCGCCCTCGCCGCGTGCTCCAGCGGCGGCTCGTCCGGCACGACGGCGCAGAGCGGCGCGAGCAAGACGCTCGTGATCGACACATCCTTCGATCTCAAGACCGCCGACCCGGGCCGGACCTACGAGCCGACCGGTCTGATCGTGGGCAAGGCGACCTACGACACGCTCCTCACCTTCGAGGGCGCCGACGTCACCAAGCCGGTCCCGGCTCTCGCCGAGTCGTACGAGCTCTCGTCCGACGGCACGACGCTCACGCTCAAGCTGCGGCAGGGCGCGACGTTCGCCGACGGCTCCCCTGTCACCGCGGACGACGTGCTCTTCTCGCTGACCCGCGTGCGCGACATGAAGGGCACCCCGTCCTTCCTGCTCGACGGCGTCGACGTGGCCAAGACGGACGACTCGACGATCACGCTGACGTCGAAGACCCCCAACCCGGCGCTGCCGTACATCCTGCCGAACCCGGCCCTGGGCATCCTCAACTCGAAGGTGGCCAAGGAGCACGGCGCGACCGCGGACCCGAACGACAAGGCCGAGCAGTACCTCAACTCCGCCTCCGCCGGCTCCGGGCCGTACACGATCGAGTCGTTCAACGTGAGCAGCCAGGTCGTGCTCAAGGCGAACGCCAAGTACTGGGGCGCCAAGAAGCCGACCTACGACAAGGTCGTCATCCGCAACGTCGAGTCCGCCACGCAGAAGCTCAACGTGCAGCGCGGCGACAGCCAGGTCGCGCTGAACCTCTCGGGCGACCAGGTGACCGGCATGACGGGCGGCCTGCAGGTCAAGCGGACCACCTCGGCGTACGTGTTCTTCCTGCTCGCCAACCAGGACACCGGCGTCAGCAAGGTCACCTCCAACCCCAAGTTCGTCGAGGCGCTGCGCAAGGGCATCGACTACGCGGGCCTGCTGGAGCTGGCCGGTGAGGGCTCGACGCAGGCGGCGGGCATCATCCCGTCGATGTTCCTCGGCGCGCTCCCCGCGGACCAGGCGACCACGCGCGACGTCGAGGGCGCGAAGGCGGCCCTGGCGGAGAGCGGCGTGACCGACCCCACGGTCAAGCTGGAGTACCCCAGCGAGCTGACCGTGAACGGCCTGTCCTTCCAGCCGCTGGCCGAGCGGATCCAGGCCAACCTCAAGGAGGTCGGCATCACCGTGGAGATCACGCCCGCGCCGGTCACCACGGCCCTGGACAACTACCGCAACGGCAAGGAGGAGCTCGGCCTCTGGTACTGGGGCCCGGACTTCCCCGACCCCAGCAACTACCTGTCGTTCCTGCCCGGCAAGCTGGTCGGCCTGCGCGCCGGCTGGAAGGCGGGATCCGACAAGGAGCTGGAGTCCGCGGGCGACAAGGCGGCCGCCGCGGTGACCGACGACGCCCGGAAGCAGGCGTACACCGACGTGCAGACGAAGCTGAACGCCTCCGGGCCGTTCATCCCGCTGATCCAGCCGGGCCAGAACATCGTGACGGCCGGATCGGTCACGGGCCTGGAGTACCACCCGGTGTGGACGATCAATGTCGCCGACCTCGGCGCCAAGTAAGGACCAGGACGGCGGCGCGGCCCTTCCCAGCCAGAACAGGCGGGGCCGCGCCGCCGGTCGGCGTCCGTTCGTCCGGTTCCTGGTCCGCAGGATCGTCACGGCGCTGCTGCTCGCCCTGGGCATCACGCTCGTCACGTTCATCCTGACGAACCTGGTCCCCGGCGACCCCGCCGCCGCCAACCTGGGCCAGCGCGCCATCGGCGACCCGGCGATCGTGGCGCAGTGGCGCGCGGACCACGGACTGGACAAGCCGCTCCCCCAGCAGTACCTGATCCACCTCTCCGGGGTGCTTCACGGGGACTTCGGCCAGAGCCAGCAGAGCCACCGCCCCGTGGCCGACGACCTCGCCGAGTTCGTACCCGCGACGCTGGAGCTGGCGGGCGCGGCCATCCTGATCTCGCTGGTCCTGGGGGTCGCGTTCGGCGTCGTCGCCGCGCTGCGCCGTGACCGGCTGTCGGACCACATCCTGCGTGTGACCAGCCTGTTCGGCATCTCGGTGCCGACGTTCTGGCTGGCGCTCGTGGCGTTCTACGTCTTCTTCTACCGGCTGCAGATCACCCCGGGCAGCGGCAGGATCGACCCCGGCATGACGGCTCCGCCGCACGTCACCGGCCTCTACACGATCGACGCGGCGCTGTCCGGGCAGTGGGACGTGTTCGCCTCGGCGGTCGCCCACCTGATCACCCCGGCGCTGGTCCTCGCGCTCTACACGATCGGCCTGCTCACCCGGTTCACCCGGTCGGCGGTGCTGGAGGTGCTCGGCCAGGACTACGTGCGCGCGGCCCGCGCGAAGGGCCTGCCCGCCCGGGTCATCCTGTTCCGGTACGTCCTGCGGTCGGCGCTGGTCCCCGTGATCACGGTCGCCGGTCTCGCCTTCGGCAGCCTGCTGTCCGGCACCGTGCTGGTCGAGGCGATCTTCGCCTGGCCGGGGATCGGCCAGTACGCCTACAAGAGCGCGACCTCCCTCGACCTGCCCGCCGTGATGGGCGTCGGCCTGGTCGTGGGCGTGGTCTACCTCGTCATCAACCTGATCGTGGACGTTCTGTACGGCGTCATCGACCCCAGAGTGAGAATCTCGTGATCCGACGGCTGACAGAGGGCGGGCGAGGGGGGCTGACGCGGCGGCTCCCCGAGGCGTGGCGGCAGCCGCTGGCGATCGTCGGCGGCGTGGTCGCGTTCGCCTGGATCGTGATCGCGCTGGCCGCGCCGCTGGTGGCGCCGCACGACCCGCTCGCCCAGGAGCTCCCCCGGCTCGCGCCTCCCGGGCCCGGCCACTGGTTCGGCACCGACCAGCTCGGCCGCGACATCCTGAGCCGCGTGCTGTACGGCGCCCGCGTGTCGATCCCGCTGACACTGCTGCTGGTGGCGCTCTCGGTGCTGATCGGGGGCCTGCTCGGCGCCTGCGCCGGATATTTCGGCAGATGGGTGGACGAGACGATCATGCGGCTGGCGGATCTCGTGTTCGCCTTCCCCACGATCATCCTCGCCATGGTGGTGGCCGCCGCCCTCGGCGCGAGCCTCGGCAACGCGGTGCTCGCCGTACTCGTCGTCGCCTGGCCGGCCTACGCCCGCGTGACGCGCGGCCTGGTGCTCGGCATCCGCGAGCGCGAGTTCGTGATGAGCGGGCGGCTGCTCGGCTTCTCGGCCTGGCGCTCGCTCCGCGTGGACGTGCTGCCCAACGTCACCGGCCCCGTCCTGGTGCTGGCGACGCTCGACATCGGCACCGCGCTGCTGCTGCTGTCCGGCCTGTCCTTCCTCGGCCTCGGCGCCAAGCCGCCGTCCCCCGAGTGGGGCGCGATGGTCGCCTCCGGCGTGGACGTCTTCGACAGCTGGTGGGTCGCGACCTTCCCCGGTCTCGCCATCCTGACGGTGGTGCTCGCGTTCAACTTCCTCGGCGACACGCTGCGCGACGCGCTCGACCCCCGGACCGCCCGCGCCATCAAGGAGCGTGCAATTTGACGGAGCGACAGACTGCGCGAAGCGAGGAGACCGCCGGGAACGGCATCCTCACCATCTCCGACCTCACCGTGGCGATCCACGGCAAGGAGATCCTGCGCGGGGTGGACCTCACCCTGCAGCAGGGGCGGGTGCACGGCCTGGCCGGGGAGAGCGGCTCCGGCAAGACCATGACCGGCCTCGCCGTACTCGGCCTGCTGCCCCACGGAGCCCGTACACGGGGCCGGATCGAGCTGGCCGGCCGTGACCTGCTGTCCCTCGCCCCCAAGCGGCTCAACGCCGTACGCGGGGCCGAGGTCGCCATGGTCTTCCAGGACCCGGCGACCAGCCTGCACCCCATGCTTCCGGTGGGACGGCAGCTCACCGAGCACATGCGCCACCATCTGCGCCTCGGCCGAGCCGAGGCGCGCGACCGGGCGATCGACCTCATGCGCAAGGTGCGGATCCCCGGGCCCGAGGAGGCGATCGACCGCTACCCGCACCAGTTCTCCGGCGGCATGCGCCAGCGCATCGCGATCGCGGTCGCGCTGGCCTGCTCGCCGAAGGTCCTCATCGCGGACGAGCCGACGACGGCGCTCGACGTGACCGTCCAGGCGGGCATCCTGCGGCTGCTGCGCGGCCTCTGCGACGACCTCGGCCTGGCCGTGCTGCTCGTCACCCACGACCTCGGCGTGATGTCGGCGGTGGCCGACGAGGTGAGCGTGATGAAGGACGGCCTGGTCGTGGAGACGGGACCGCGCGGCGAGGTGCTGCGCGAGCCGCGCCACGCCTACACCCGCGCGCTGCTCGACGCCCTGCCGGAGAACGCGCGGGCCGCCGAGGACGCTGGTACCGAGTCCTCCGAAGTGGAGCCGGCATGACACTGCTGACCGTGGACGACCTCGTCGTCGAGCACCGGACGCCCGGCCGCCCCGTGGTACGCGCCGTGGCCGGGGCCAGCCTGAGCGTCGCCGCCGGAGAGGTCGTCGGCCTCGTCGGCGAGTCGGGGTGCGGCAAGTCGACGCTGGCCCGCGCGGTGTGCGGGATCGGCCGCCCGGCCTCGGGGACCATCGCGTTCGAGGGGCGCCCGGTGAAGCCGCTGGGGCTGCGCCGCAGGGACCGCGCCCTGACCGGCGTCCAGATGGTCTTCCAGGACCCGTACGCGTCGCTGAACCCGCGCCGGCGGGTGGGCGACCAGATCGCCGACGGGCTGCGCGCCGCCGCCGACACCGCGACCACGCCCGCCGACCTGCTCGACCGTGTCGGGCTGCCGCGCGAGTTCGCGACCAGATACCCGCACGAGTTCTCCGGCGGACAGCGCCAGCGCATCGCGATCGCCAGGGCCCTGGCCGCCCGGCCGTCCCTGCTGATCGGCGACGAGCCGATCTCGGCGCTCGACGCCTCGGCGCAGGCGCAGGTGGCCCGTCTGATGCGGGACCTCGCCGTCGAGTCGGGCGCGGGCCTGCTCTTCATCAGCCACGACCTGTCCGTGGTGCGGCTGATCGCCGACCGGATCGCGGTGATGTACCTGGGGAAGATCGTGGAGGTGGGCCGAACCGCCGAGGTCTGGGCCGATCCCCGGCACCCGTACACGCGGGCGCTGCTCGGCGCGATCCCGGCGCCGGACGGGGCGGGCGTGCTCCCTGCCGAGCTGCCAGGGGACGTTCCCGACCCCGCGGCGCCGCCCCCGGGCTGCCGGTTCCACCCTCGCTGCCCGAAGGTGATGGACGTGTGCAGGGAGCGCGAGCCCGAGTTCGGGCCGGTCGCCTGCTGGCTGCACGAGCCCGCCTGACCGGTTTCCCCGGTCAGGCGGTGCCTGATGACCAAAGTCCCGGCGGCGCGGGGGCCGTCGGCACTGTTCTCCGGCGCGGATGCGGCGAAGTCTGGCCCTGTGCGAGATCCGTCTATCCCAAGGAGGCCCCCGATGCTCTCGCCCCTGGCGTCCGATCTCGGCGTTCAGTACCTGCTGGTGGCGGCCGAGCAGGCTCCCTCCGTGCTCAACACCCAGCCGTGGCGCCTCCGAACCGTCGGCGACGACGTGGCCGAGCTGCTGTGCGATCCGAGCCGCCGGTTGCGCGTCAGCGACCCCCGGGGCCGGTCGATGCACGTCAGCTGCGGCGCGGCCCTGTTCAACCTCAGGCTGGCGGTCAGGATCGGCGGATACCGCCCCGCCGTGTCCCTGCTACCCGACCCGGACGCCCCGGAGCTGCTCGCCTCGATCAGGATGACCGAGTCGACGCCGGCCAACGCGACCGAGCGGTCCCTCTACTCGGCGATCAGGGTGCGGCGGACCAACCGCGAGCCGTTCGACGACCGCCTGATCCCGCCGTCGGTCCTGGCGGGCCTGCGCATCGCCGCCAGCCGCGAGGGCGCCAATCTGGTCCCCCTCGACGACGAGGCGGCGGGCGAGCTCCTCGAACAGGTCGCCATGGCGAGCGACGAGATGTCCGGCGACCGCGGATACCTCGCCGAGCTCGCGGCGTGGACGGCGGGCCGTGCGCTGTTCGACGGCGTCCCGCGGCACGTCCACGGACCGCGGGCGGACCGCGATCCCGCACCCGTCCGTGACTTCGGGCTGGGCCATCGGAACCCGAACCGGCGGGTCGTCCGCTTCGAGTCACGCCCCCAGCTCGCCGTGCTCACCACCCGGGGAGACCGGCCGGTGGACTGGCTGCACGCCGGCCAGGCGCTCCAGCGGGTGCTGCTCATGGCGACCTGCCACGGCATCTCCGCCTCGTTCCTCAACCAGCCGCTCGATTTGCGCGACATGCGCCGCCGTACGGACCCGAGGCACGCCAGGGGCCACGCCCAGATGATCATCAGGATGGGATACGGCCCGGTCGTGCCGCGCGCTCCGCGCCGCCCGGCCGGCGAGTTGCTGCTGGAGGACTCCGCGCGCAAAGAGCGGCTGATGCCGCTGCTGCGCCTCTAGTTGAAGATCGCGTTTCGACCGCGATCGTCGGCTGTCAGGTGGAGTCGCGCTCGACCAGGGCATGGCTCCACAGGGCGAGGCGGCGCTGCCCGGCCGCGCCGCCCCTGACGATCTCGTCCAGGGTCTGGGCGAGCATGGCCGGACCGGTCGTGACATCGAGGCGGACGGTGGTGAGCCGGGGCCGCAGCAGGTTCGCCAACGGCAGGTCGTCGCACCCCACGACCGCCACGTCGCCGGGCACGGAGAACCCGTTGTCGGCGAGCACGGCCATCAGCAACATGGCGTATTCGTCGTTGTAGGCGAACACGCCGTGCTTGGTCCGCGCGTGTCCGGTGGTGTCCACGGCCCGCCACATGTCCAGCCGTGCGGCGGTCGCGGCCTCGGAGAAGGCCAGGTCCACTCGGGTGTACGGCACGCCGCGTGCGGCGGCCACCCGCCGCACGCCCGCCGCCCGGAGCAGGCCCATGTCGCGCAGGCCGTCCTCGGCCGGGACGATCGCGGTCAGGGTGCGGCTGCCACGCGCGAGGAGGTGTTCGGCGGCCGTCGCCCCGATCCCCTCGTGGTCCAGGGTCATGGTGGAGACGATCTCGGAGGACCAGCCCACGACGCCGATGCCGATCACCGCCTTGATCCCCGCCGAGCGCAGTACGTCCACGGACTGCCGGGTCAGCCGCCCGGCCGGGGCGAGTACCGCGACCGGGCGAAGTTCGGCCCAGGCGCGGGCGGCGGCCATGCCTTTCAGGCGGCGCGCGCCGTACTGGATCATGGTGTATCCGAGCCGGCTGAGCTCGCGGTCCAGCTCCTCCATCAGGCCGACGGCGAGTGGGCCGTACGGGACGTCGACCAGCGGCACCAGCACCAGCCCGCTGTGCCCGGTCCGCAGCGTCCGCGCCCCGGCGTGCGGCACGTACCCGAGCCTGTCGACGGCCTCAAGGACCCGCGCCCGCGTCTCGTCGCTGATCCGCACGCCCTGGCGGTCGTTGAGGACGTACGACACGGTCGCCTGAGAGACCCCTGCCTCGCGGGCGACATCGAGACTGGTGGGCGGCTTAGCGGACATCACGTCCATTCTGGATCATCGCGAGTTGATAAAGACCAGAACCTCGCTCTTGTCACCTTCTGGGGGCGATGCTATCAACTGCTTATACGTATAAACGGTGCGTCGCCGCCGGGGTGACCTGCAGGGGCGTCCCCCTTGCCGGCACGCGCTCCGTAATGTCGATCACATCTGTGAGGTAGTCCGATGCTGCACACCCGCGAATGGGGCTCCGGTGACCGGGTCGCCGTGCTGATCCACGGCATCATGGCCGACTCCCGCTGCTGGTGGCGGGTCGGCCCGGCGCTGGCCGAGCACGGTTACCGGGTCATCGCGGTGGACCTGCCCGGCCACGGTGACAGCCCCCGCGCCGGTGACTACACCCCCGAGCTGTACGCGTCGAGCGTGCTGGAGTCGGTCCCGGCCGCCCCCGACCTGGCCATCGGCCACTCACTCGGCGGCCTCACCCTGTCGGTCGCGGTCGAGCGGCTCATGCCGGAAAAGGCGATCTACTCCGACCCGGCGTTCCGCCTCCCCAAGGTCGACGGCGTGGATCTCGGCGCGATGATGGCCGCGGCCAAGAACCAGACCGTGGAGATGGTGCGGCAGGTCCATCCCGGCTGGTCCGCCGAGGAATGCGCGCTCGAGGTCGAGATGCTGGCCACGTGGGACCCGGCGACCGCGCTGGCGCTGGACTCGTTCGCCGGCTCGGACTTCACGCCGGAGCCGGTGGTGCCGTCACTGGTCCAGTTGGCCGATCCGAGCGATCTGGTCTCCCAGGAATCCGCCGACGCCCTCGCCTCCAAGGGCTTCGAGGTGCGCGTGGTGAAGGGCGCCGAGCACACGATCCATCGCCACCTGTTCGACGACTTCATGGCCGGCCTCGAGGGCTGGATCTAGGGCCTGTACGGAGGTGAGATCAGGCCGCGCTGTTGATCAACGGTCGTTAGAATCGCTGCTTCGGTCTGGTCAGTGGCGGTTTCCGGCAGCCTATTATCCCGCACATGCGCGATAGCGGCCCGATGCTGACCAGGCGAACCGTCCTCGGCAACGGTGCGCGATTCAGGCACGTTATCCGGTACATCGGCGCCGCCCTTGCAGGGTCTGCATGAGCCGGCGAGCTCATCGGGGCACTGCCACCGAGGTCGACGACCGTGAAGCGGCCACGGTTCTGTTGTCTGCGGCACTGCTGGAGATCCGCTACCTCTCCCGGCCCGTCCGGCGCGAGAGCGAAGAAGCCTCACCGGCCGACGATCTGCAGCACATCTGGTTCCTGGCCGACCTCTGCCACAACCTGCCGGGAGTCGCCCGGCCACGAGCCTGGCCGCCCTCCCGCACGAACGCCCCGCGAAGCAGACGAGAACAGGCGATGATGGAACGGCCGATGAGCTGGACCTGGAACACCGCCGGTCCGGAGGGACGAGCCTGGATCACCGCACAACTCGACCGCGCCCACTGCCCGTGGACCCCACCACCTCCGCTCCCGGACGCAGCCAAGGAACCGCCCGAATTGTCGTTGCGGCAACGGCTCGGCCTTCCCCTGCGCTGGCCCATCCGGGCCCCTGCCGGGCACCAGCCACTGCCGGCCGAAGCCCGCGTCTTGAAAGCCGTGGATGCTCAAACCCTCTTCGCCCTGTATGCAGAAGCCGGACGGCTTCGACTTGGTCTCGGCACGGGCGGACCGTGGCTGCGCGCCCACCTGGATCAGCACGGCACCCACTATCTGGTACCGGACCCACCCGGCTACTACTGGCCCGGCAACTCGAATGGTCGCGGCGGCAAGATCGACTGGTGGCAATGCACCACCCTGCTGCGCATGACGGATGGCGAGCAGGTGACCAGCAGGATCGCCGTACTCCCGGAGACCTTCGCCGCGCTACCGTCCACCCTCTCCAGAAGCCGACAACGCCGACTGGTCCACCTCGCCCGAGCGACCGAACGCGGCATCGGTCTATGGCGGCACGACCACAAGGCCGACTGCGACCCCCGCTCTTGCGGTTTCGTGCCCGAGCAGCCCCCGGATGAGACAGGCGCGTCGTGACTTCCTCAGCCGACGGCAGAAACGGGCCGCGTGCTTGATCGCCGGTCGTTCTCGCCGGGCTTCAGGTGGGCTGGCGGATGGGGAGGGTCAGGGCGGCAGGTTCGGCGGAGCGGAGGGCGACGGTGATCGCGGCCACCGCCGGGTGTTCGGCGGCGCCGCCGCGAAAGGCGATCTTGGTTCGCCGGTGCAGCGGTGTCCGGGTGAGTACGACTGAGGGTGGCGGGTCGGTCAGGCCCAGCTCAGGTACGAGGGCCACGCCCTGACCGGCCGCGACGAGGGCGAGCATCGTGGGGAAGTCGTCGACATCGCCTCGGTGCGCAGCGCCGTGGTGGCCAGGCCACGGTGGGCGGGGTCCGCCGCGAAGTCGTACTCATGGATCAGCGCGACGTCCAACTCCCCCGCCCGCAGCGCGTCGGCGACCTCGGCCGGGTCGAGCTCCAGCACCATCGGTTCCAGGCCCGGATGCCGAACGGTTCGGTGGCGCGGTGGCGCGTTTATATATCCCCTCCCATGGCGGCTGCGGCTGCCGGGATGTTGACGTAGTCGCGCAGATGGGTGATCTGCCCGTTGTGCACGGTGAGCACAACGAGGTTGAGAAGTGCGAACTCGCCGGTGGTCACGCTGGCCCCGAGGGCTTCCTGCTCAACGATGATCGTTTCCGGATCGCCGGTGTCGTGGATGGCAAGGGTGCGGTAGCGCTCGTACTTCAGCGGGTAGTCCTGCCACCCTGCGGCTATCCAGTTCACGATTTCGTCCCGGCCCGCAAGCCGGGACGGCAGGCCTGGGAGTGTGAACGGGAACTCATGGACCGCGTCGAGGGCGTAGACGCACCTCATTTCGTCGGTGGACTGGCTGATGGCGGCTTGGCGGTAACGCTCCAGAACCTCACGTGGATCAGCCTCCTGCTCGCCGAGTGGCGCTCGCCTGGCAGTCACCTTGCGGTAGCTGATCTTCCAGCCGTCGGGTTGGCGCGCGACGATGTCGTCGTAGACGACACTGCCGGCTGTTCCGTCGGCTTTGATGCCGATTCCTTTGGATTGGACCCGCGCCGAGCGATCGTCGATCTGAGTGATCACGATGTTGGTGACGTGATGGCCGACCGGGTTGGCGTTGCCCAATGCGAGCGCGGCCTCACGGATGGCCGCAGTCCCGTGCAACGAGCCGAGGCCGAAGTCGTCCAGGTCGTAGGTGACATCTGGGGTGGAGAGCTCACCCGCTTGGTCCAGCTTGCCGGCGTCTGTGAGGTGGCCGTGGAGATTGATCAGGTCGGTGATGTCGATTCGGTCTTGTTCCGTCAGCGCCATTGGGGGCGGCCCTCCATGCTCTGGGTGAGCCATACCAGTAAGGTGAGGCATAGTCCGGTTAGGCGGACACGGTAACGGACTGTGTCCCCGTTTAGCAAGGGAGGCGTGCGAATGGTGTCGGCGGGCCACGATCCACGGTTGCGTGCCGGGCGTCCGATGCGTGCAGACGCCCGACGTAACTACGAGCAGTTGGTCGAGCAGGCGAAAATCGCGTTCGCCGAGTTCGGCGTGGACGCCTCACTGGACGAGATCGCGCGGCGGGCAGGGGTGGCCAGCGGGACGCTGTATCGGCATTTCCCCACCCGGCTGGATCTCATCGAGGCGGTACTCTCCGAGCAGATAGCCCAGCTGGTCGACCTTGGCCGCCGGCTGCTGACGGCCGAGGACGAATTCGACGCGCTGTCCACCTGGTTGCGTGCCGCGCTCAGGCATGGCCTGACCTATCGAGGTCTGTCGGCCGCCGTGATGGACTCGGCACTCGATCACGAGAATGGCCCGGTATCGGCCTGGCATGCTCAGATGTTCGAGGCGGGAGCCGCGTTGCTGGCGAGGGCGCGGCAAACAGGAGTGATCGTCTCCGACGCGAACGACGCGGATGTAATGAAGATGATCGGCGCTATCGCCTGGGCCGCCCAGGGCA
The DNA here is from genome assembly GCF_040656155.1 of Microtetraspora glauca. NCBI lineage: Bacteria > Bacillati > Actinomycetota > Actinomycetes > Streptosporangiales > Streptosporangiaceae > Microtetraspora > Microtetraspora glauca. The sequence goes on along the minus strand of NZ_JBFALK010000010.1, from coordinate 265,832 downwards.
CTCCCGACAGCTCAGCTCAAGCCGACCGCCTACTCACCCTCCTCCTGAACGGACTTCATCGCGGCGGCATCCAGCGATGACCAGGCCGTGCGTTGCCGTGGCAGCAGACGTCGGAGAAGGCGAGCAAGATTTCCCCGGCCACCTACCGCCGGCCAGGCGGGTAGGTCAGGGGGTCAGGCCGAGCTGCCCCCGCAGCGGACCAGCGGTCCAGGTGGACCTGGCAGGAGGAGCCGAAGTAGAAGTCGTCGGCTTCGCTCATCGCCTCCAGCAGCCGGGGCGCTTCCCAGCCGTGCCCGGCGAAGGCGGCCCGCACGGCCTGTTCCTGCTCCTGGCGGTCGCGGAAGTCCACCGCGTAGCCGCTGTCGCGTAGGCGCGGGGCGCGCCGCCATCGGCTACCGCTTCGGCTCCGAAGACGCCCTGCTCACCCAAGCCCTGGTGGAAGCAGTCGACGAACTCGCCGCCGAACTCGCCCGTCGCGCCCCGTCCGACAAGCCGGAACAGCGCTGGCAGACGCTGATCGACAGCTTCACCACCCATCGGGCGTTGTGGGTGGCCCAACTCGAGGCCGCGGTGCAAGCCGAGCGCCTTTACAACGTAGATTCATATGGTGGATCGGTCAGCTCTGCGGGACGATGGCGACGGGGCAGAGCGCGTCGTGCAGCACGGCCTGGGTGACCAGGCCGAGCGTGACCCGGGCCGGTTCGCGATGCCCGCGGTTGCCGATGACGAGGAGCGCGGCGTCTTCGCTCGCGTCGAGCAGGGCCTCGTTCGCCGGCCGTTCCGCGAAGGAGGTGAAGACCTCCACCTGCGGATACTTCTCGCACCACGGCGCCACGATCCGCTGGAAGCGGGCGCCGGCCTCGCGGGACGGCGTGTCCCCCTCCGCCAGCGCGTGCACGGCCAGCAGGTCGCTGTGGCGCAGGGTCGCCTCCTCCAGGGCGAAGCCGAGCGCCCTCCCGCTCTTCGGGGAGTCGTCCACTCCGACGACGACGCGGCCGGTGTCGGGACTGGGCCCGCTGACCAGGATCACCGGGCAGGGCGCGTGCCCGGCGACCTGGACCGCGGTCGCTCCGACCTTGAGCCGCTCGAAGCCGCCCACCCCGCGTGTGCCCAGAACGATCAGCTCCTCCGCCGCCGCCTCGGTGAGCAGGACCGACGCCGCGGAGCCCCGTTCCAGCCGAGCCCGGACCTCCAGATGGGGAGCCAGCGTGGTCGCCAGGGTGACGCCCTTGCCGATGACGAACTCGGCCGTGTGCCGCACGGTCTCGACGACAGAGGGGTCACTGGGCTTGACCGCGAACGGCCACTGCCAGGCGTGGGTCACCACCAGAGGCGCGTACCTCAGCTGCGCCTCCCGCACCGCCAGGCGCAGGGCCGACTCGCTGCAGGCCGATCCGTCGTATCCGGCCACCACGGGCCGCTGGGAGTAACCGGCTCGCATCGCCGCCTCCTCGCCGTCGGTTCCCTCAGATCCGGGCGTCAGGTCGCGTCCTGGGCGGTCCTCTGCCCCCGGACGGGCCGGTCACGCGTCGAGAGCGCTCATCCCGCCGGCCCGACCCGCCGGCTCATCCGGTACGGCGCAGGAGCGCCAGCCGGACCATCCTGGACAGATCCTGGGCGGTGACCATGCCCACGACGCGTCCTCCCTCGGTGACGAGGGCGGCCATCGGGCCGATGGCCGGACGTTCGAGCAGTTTGGCCGCCTCCTCGTCGGGGCCGAGGATCCGCTCCGGCGGCACCGGTCTGGCGAGGCGGTCCAGGCGGGTGGTGGCGCGCTGCGCGGGCGGAACGGCGGCCAGGGTCTCCAGGGTCACGTATCCGACGGGGGCACCGTCGAAGGCGACCACGGGGAACACGGACTGGTGCGAGCGGGAGGCCACGCCGGAGACGAACTCCTCCACCTCCAGCCAGGCGGGGGCGGCGTCGGGCAACGGGGTCATCACGTCCCTGATCCGCACTCCCCCGAGCCCCTCGCGGGCGGACCGCGCGGCCATCTCGGTGCCCGCGGCCCCGGCGAGGAACCATCCGATGATCATGAGCCAGAGGCCGCCCGCCCATGACGTGAAGAGGACCTCGGCGACGCCCAGGGCGATCAGCAGCAGCCCGAGTCCCTGCCCGGCGCGCGCGGCGGCCCGGTCGGCGCTCACGCGGTCGCCCCTGCGCCACCACAGCACGGCGTGCAGGACCCGGCCGCCGTCGAGCGGCGCGCCGGGGAGCATGTTGAAGACGCCGAGCAGGAGGTTCATCAGGGACAGCCACATGAGGGCGGACAGGACCAGGCGGGGTCCGGGCATGAACGCGGCCATGAGGAAGGCGAGGCCCGCGACGGCCAGGCTGGTCAGTGGGCCGACCACCGAGATCTCCAGCTCGCCCCGCGGTGTCCGTGCCTCGCCTTCCATCTGGGTGATGCCGCCGAAGAGCCACAGCGTGATCGACTTGACCGGGACGCCGCGCCACCGGGCGACCAGCGCGTGCGCCAGCTCGTGGGCCAGCAGCGACGCGAGGAACAGGACCGAGGTCACCACCGCGAGCGTCCAGTAGAGCCCGGGCGCCTGTCCCGGGGCCGCGCCGGGCAGTACGGCACCACCGAGACTGGCCGCGATGAGTGCGGCGATCACCAGCACTGACCAGTGGGCGCCCACCGGGATGCCGGCGACCCGCCCGAGGCGCAGACTCTGCTTCATATGTCCACCATCCGCCCGAAGGGCACATCCCGTCAGGGACATTCCGCCCCTTTTTGGGAGGACCTTCGACTGCCCGGTGCGGCGCGGTTGTAACCGATCAGCTCCCCGAGGCGCGCTCCATGAGCCTGGCGGTGGCGACAAGGCGCACGCAGACGGCCAGGCCCTCGATGGCGAGTTCGAGCTCCTCCAGGTCCGGATACGTGGGCGCGACACGGATGGTCCGGTCCAGCGGGTCGTCTCCGTACGGGTGCGTGGCGCCGGCGGGGGTCAGCGCGATGCCGGCCTCGGCCGCCTTGCGCACCACCTCGCGGGCGCAGCCCTCGGGTACGTCGAGGCTGATGAAGTAGCCGCCGGCCGGGTCGGACCAGGAGGCGAGGCCGGTGCCGCCCAGCTCCTTGTCCAGGATGCGGATCACCGCGTCGAACTTCGGCCGGATCAGGTCGCGGTGGCGGCGCATGTGCGCGGCGAGGCCCTCGGCGTCCTTGAGGAACCGGACGTGGCGGAGCTGGTTGATCTTGTCGGGGCCGATGGTCTGCTTGGCCGCGTTGCCGATCAGCCAGGCGACGTTCGCGGGCGAGGAGCCGAAGAAGGCCACGCCGGCACCGGCCAGGGTGATCTTCGAGGTGGAGCCGAAGACGAAGACGCGGTCCGGGTTGCCGTTCTCCGCGCACAGCTCCAGGATGTCGGCGATCTCCACCGGGCTGTCCGCGAGGTGGTGAACGGCGTACGCGTTGTCCCAGAAGACGCGGAAGTCGGGGGCCGCGGTCGGCATGGCCGCCAGGCGACGCACGGTCTCGTCGCTGTAGCAGACGCCGTCGGGGTTGCTGTACTTCGGCACGCACCAGATGCCCTTGACCTGCGCGTCCTCGCGCACCAGGCGCTCGACGACGTCCATGTCGGGGCCTTCTGGCGTCATCGGCACGGGGATCAGCTCGATGCCGAAGCGCTCGCACAGGGCGAAGTGCCGGTCGTACCCGGGAACCGGGCACAGGAAGGCGACGCGCGGCTCGTCCACCCAGCGGCGCTCCGCGCCGGGGAGCCGGCTGAGCAACGCCTGGACGACGGTGTCGTGCATCATCGCGAGGCTGGAGTTGCCGCCCACCACGAGCTGGGCGGCGGGCACCTGCAGGGGTCCGCTGAAGATCTCCCTGAGCTCCGGCAGGCCCTGAAGGCCACCGTAGTTGCGGCAGTCGGTGCCGTCCGCGGCCGTGTGGTCGCCCTCGCCGGGCAGCGCGAGGAGGGCCTCGGACAGGTCGAGCTGCCGGGCGGAGGGCTTGCCCCTGGTGAGGTCGAGGGACAGGCCACGCGCCACGAGGGCGGCGTGGTCGTGGAGGGCGCGGTCGTGCTCGGCGACGAGCCGGTCGCGGTCGCCGAGGTTCGATGAGGTCACGGGTCTTCCTTAGGGATCGGTCATGGTGGGGGGAAAGCGCGGCGATTCCGAGGATAGAAGGCGACCACGCCCGTCCCCCGACCCCCCTGGGATCGGCGCCTCGGTCAGGCCATCTCGAACCAGACCTGGTTGCGGCCCGCCTCCCGGATCATCCCCCATCGCGCCGCCAGCGCGTCGAGCAGCGGCAGGCCCCGCCCGCCGGTGCCGTTCGGTACGGCGTGGCCCGCGCACGGCGGATCGGCCGAGCCCTCGTCCTGCACGCAGACGCGTACCCCCGCGTCCGTGCGGGACACCGTCAGCGTGAACGACCCGCCCTCACCCGACCGCGAGTGGACCACCGCGTTGGTGGCGATCTCGCTGGTCAGCAGGACGCAGTCGTCGTGCAGCGGGTGGTCCTTCCCCAGGGCGGCGGACACGAGCCTGCGTGCCCGCACCACCTGCTCCCGTCCCCCGGCGAGCCGGGCCACCCGATCCCCCGTGACGTTCATCAACGACCTCCGCTCTCTGCGCCCCCTACAGAGATGACGCGTGACGATCTACCTGAGATGTCACGAGAAAGTAGGAGACTTCGCCTTGGCCGGGATCACCGCCGCCCGGTAGCGCCCCGGCGTGATCCCGAAGCAGCGCACGAACCAGCGGGTGAGGTGGCTCTGGTCGGCGAACCCGACCCCGGCGGCCGTCTCGGCGACCGTCCGTCCCCCGGCGAGCAGCCGCTTGGCCTCCCGCATCCGCAGCTGACGCTGGTAGTCGCTGGGCGCCATGCCGTACGCCGACAGGAACGCGCGGTAGACGGCGAACCTGCTGCCCCCTGCCGCCGCGGCGAGCTCGGCCGCGCCGATGTCCGTACGGTAGGACTCGGCCAGAAACCGGCGGGCGCGTTCCGCGACGTCGCGCGAGCCCGTGAGCCGGGGCGGCGACCAGGTGACCCCGCCCGCGGGGAGGGGAACCGTTACCTGCCGCTGTTCCGCCAGCCGGTGCTGGTCTTCGCGGCGACCCAGGAGCAACTCGCCCAGGCGCACGCGCGGGCGCTCACCCGGGACATCCGTACGGCCCTCTACACCGAGGAGATGTTCAAGACCGGCAACGACGACGACAACCGCGCGGCGGTCCGGGAGGCCGCCGAGCTGCGGCTCGTGGGGCTGGCCGTCCACGGCCGCAGGAACGACGTCGACAAGGTTCTCAAGGGCATGTCCCTGCACAACTGAGCCGCGCCGGGCCGCCCGCTACCTGGCCGACTCCGCGAGGCGGTCGACGCGGCCGAGCGCAGTGCGGTGTTCGTCACGATCGGCACCTCGCTGCAGGGCCAGCCCGCCGCCTCGCTCGCCCGCATCGCGGTCGAGTCGGGCGCCCGTCTGGTCATCGTCAACGGCGAGCCCACGCCGTACGACGAACTGGCCGCCGAGGTCGTACGCGACCCGATCGGCCAGGCCGTCCCCGGCCTACTGGCCCGGCTGTCCGGGTGAGGTCGTCGACGGAGCGGCTCAGGTGATGTCCATCCACATCAGCAGGACGAGCCCGAGCAGGTGGCCCAGGACGATGAACACGATCAGGAAGATGAAGATGAACTTGGCCGGGCCATGCTCGAAATGCTTGCCCGTGCCGACCAGAGTCGGTCGCTGCGCCTGGCGCTCGGCGATCCGCTCTTCGAGGCTCTTCCGTCTCAAGGCCACGACCTTACCTCCGGTCAGGTGACTCATCCCGCGTGCGGGAGGAGGGCTCACGACGTCATGATTAATTGGTGTACAAACCATTTGTATACTAACTTTTATAGCACGCCTACATGGAGGTGCATGTGAGTGACTTCGCCGACATTCCGGACCCCCTGTCCCTGGAGCGGCAGGTGTGCTTCGCCCTGTCCGTCGCCTCCCGGAACGTCATCGCGGTCTACCGGCCGCTCCTGGAGCCCATGGGCCTGACCCACCCGCAGTACCTCGTCATGCTGGCCCTCTGGGAGCACGCGCCCCTGGCGGTGAAGGACCTCAGCCGGATGCTCCAGCTCGATCCCGGCACCCTCTCCCCCTTGCTCAAGCGCCTGGAGGCGGGCGGGCTCGTCCGCCGCGAGCGGGACACGAACGACGAGCGGGCCCTCGCCGTCGTCCTCACCGCGGCCGGCAAGGACCTGCGGGCCGAGGCGGAGAAGATTCCCCCGGCCATCGTGGCACGGCTCGGCATGGGGCTGGACGAGCTCCAGCACCTGCACGAGTCGCTGATGCGGGTGATCGCCGCCGCCAACTCCGCCAACGGCCATGGAGCGGCATAGCACCGCGTTCCATGAGTCGGGGCCGAACAGCTGTGCTACGTTCATCGGCACGAGAAGCGCGTTCTGCCCGGCGGATCCGCCGGTTTCTGACCCCTTGAGGGAGGTGAGGTTGATGACCGTGATGACGGCTGCCACGCGCGGCTTCCGGTCCTTCCTCACGTTCCCGGCCTTCGGCTGATCTCTTCCACATCGCCGGGGCCCTCATGACAAAGGGTTTCACACTGGTGTTCACCGATTCTTCTTCCGGCATCTGGACCACCCGCCCCGAGACCGAGCGGGACGCCGCGGCGATCCGCGCGGTCACCCTCGGCGCCTTCCCCACCCCGTTGGAGGCCGACCTGGTCGAGGCGCTGCGCGCCGACGCCGCGTGGTTGCCCGGCCTCTCCATCGTGGCCGAGGACACCGACGGCACCGTCGCGGGATACTCGCTGCTCACCCGCTGCCACGTCCGCTCCGGTTCCGGCTCCCAGGTCCACGACGCCCCGGCCCTCGCGCTGGGTCCGTGCGCCGTGCTGCCCGCGTACCAGAGACGGGGCGCGGGCTCGGCCGCGATCCGCGCCGGTCTGGCGTCGGCCCGCGCCATGGGCGAGAACCTCGTCCTGGTGCTCGGCCACCCCGAGTACTATCCGCGCTTCGGGTTCACCCCGGCCTCGACGTACGGGATCCACCCGTCCTTCGACGTGCCCGACGAGGCGATGATGGCGCTGGTGTTCGACGGCACGCTGCCGGTGCCGAGCGGCACCATCGTGTACGCGGCGCCGTTCGGCGTCTAACTAGCCGGTTCACGTCGGCGCAGTCCCGTGACCGCCGTGCCCGGCGGTCACGGGGCGGTGCCGGCGACCTTCTCCCTGAACGCGCGCAGGGCGGCGGCGCCCACCGCCTTGTCCTGCGCGCCGTTCCCGCCGCTGACGCCGACCGCGCCGACCACCTGGCCCTCGTGGACGATCGGGAACCCGCCCACGAAGACGGCGAACCTCCCCGGGTGCATGTGGGCGATGCCGAACGCCTCATTGCCGGGCAGAGCGGGGCCGTCCGGCGGCTCGTTGAACCTGTGGGTGTCCCGCTGGTGTCCCGCGGCGGTGAACGCCTTCGCGATGGCGATCTCGACGCCGGTGAGCCTCGCCCCGGTCATCCGGTGCAGGGCGATCGGATGAGCGCCGTCGTCGGCGACGCAGATGGTCTCCCTGACGCCGATCCGCCGGGCCTCCTCCTCGGCGGCCGTCAGCATGACCAGGGCGTCCTCAAGAGTCAACCGATAGACAAGGTGCACATTTCCTCCGGTGGTGGCACGACCGGATCCCGTGAACGCACGCCGAACGCGGCATCCCGCGCCCCCGGAATCGGCTGTCGCCCACTGTCCCCGGCTATTGCTGAAAAGACGGCGAAAACCCAGACTGAGAAGAGCTCCTCCCGCCGTGGACGGCATCGGTCCCACCCGTCAGTCTCGGAGAGAGCCTGACCCCGGGCAACGTACAAACTGCCGAACCAGCGGGACGGGAATTGAGCACATGGCACATCCGCAGCAGCGCATCGACGGCACCGGCGACACCGGCGACACTGACGACACTGACCGCTACCACTGCATCGACGGCGACGGCGACGGACGCGTCCCGATCCGGGCGCTCCTGGCCGAACCGCCGCTGCGCGGGCGCCTGCTCGGCGGTGAGGCGGGGCTGGGCCGTACCGTCTCCTGGTGCCTGCCCCTGTCGGAGGTGCGTCTCCCCACCGTCGCGGACGGTGCCACGCTGCCCCGCGACCTCTCCGGCGTCGCCGTCCACCTGCCGACCACGGCGCTGGCCGGGGCGGAGGAACCGGGCCGGCTGGTGGCCGAGCTGGACCTGCGCGGCGCGGCGGCGCTGCTGGCCTGGCCGCCGCCGGAGGGTCCAGGTCCGCTCCCCGAGCTGGCCGGGGCGGCGAAGGCGGCGGACGAGGCGCGGCTCCCGCTGCTCCTCCTGTGCGGAGAGGCCGACTACCGCGTGGTGAGCAGGCTCGTGGGGCAGAAGGCGCTCGCCCAGACGTCCCACGTCCTGGAGTACAGCGCGCGGGTGCACCGCGCGCTGGCGGAGGTGCTCGCCCGCGGTTCGGGCATCCCCGCCATGGTGCGGGCCGTCGCGGGTCTCGCGCGCTGCCCGGTGATGGTGATGGACGCCGACGGGGAGACGCTCGCCTGCGCCCGGTTCGGCTCGCCGGGTCCGGACCCCGGCGAGATCGGCGGCCTGCTGGCCGAGCGGCTGCCCGAGCTGCGGGTGCCACGCGACGGCTTCGAGACGGCCGTCGGCCTGATCGAGCTCGACCTGCGGCGGGAGAGCTCCTCCGAGGCGACGCACGTCATGATCGCGCCGATCGTGGTCGGCGGCGACCTGTACGGCCGGCTGGTCCTGATCGAGGCGTCCTGCCCGCCCGACGAGCACGATCTGGCCCAGCACCGGGTGATCGCCGAGCACGGTGCGACCCTGACGGGGTCGGAGATGCTGCGCCAGCGCTCGATCCGTGCGGCGGAGGAGCGGGCGAAGGGCGACTTCGTCGAGTCACTCGTCCACGGCAGGTTCGCCGACCCGCACGAGCTGGAGGCGCGGGCCCGCCATCACGGTTTCGACGTCGCGGGCCGGTTCGCCGTGCTCGCGGTGACCGCGGCGGCGCTGCTGCCCACCGGGAGGCGCGACGAGCGCAGGGCCGCGGCGGTGACGCGGATCGCCCAGGCCGTCGAGCCCGTGGCGGGCCGCTGGACGATGGCCGCGGCCGTCGGCACCTTCGTCGTGGTCATCCGGCAGATCTCGGACGGCGCCGGGCACGCCGATCCGCTCGCCGAGCAGGACGCGGTCGCGCACTTCGCCCAGCAACTGCACCGCGCGCTGCGCCCACACCTGGGGGACGACGTCCGGGTCACCTCGGGGCGTTCCGGGCACGGCGCGGCCGGGGTGGCGGCCAGCTACTACGAGGCGCGGGTCGCGATGGGGCTGGCCAGGCACACCGGCGCCTCGCCCGTGTGCGGCTACGACGACCTGCGCGTCTACGCCGCGCTGAGGGAGGTCGCCGGCAGCCAGGAGGGCCGGACGTTCGCCCGCGAGATCCTGCAGGCGCTACGCCGGGTGCACAGCCAGACCGGGGACCTGGAACAGGTGGTCATCGCCTACATCAAGTCGGCGGGCAACCTGAACGCCGCGGCCCGGATGCTCAAGCTGCACCGGAACACGATGCTGTACAAGCTCGACCGGGCCTCGCGGGCGCTGCGCATGGACATCCGGTCGGCGGACACCCAGTTCATGGTGTGGCTCGCCCACCACATCGACACCCTCGCGTCGGTGACCGGGGCGCTGTCGGACGAGCTGTCACCCCCCGCCGAGGACGTGCTCGCGGTCTGATTGGTAGGACGATCGGGTTCGACGGGCGGCCTCCTCGCCGCCCGCCGAGCCCCGCACCGCCGAGCCCCGCACCGCCGAGCCCCGCACCGCCGAGCCCCGCGTCCGTCAGGCCGGCGACCGTCAGCCCGGCGCGCCCAGGCGCCTCCTTCGGGGGCCGTCCGCGGCGGCGGCGTCCGGCGGGAGCCGTACCAGGATCTCGCCGTCCTCCTCCTTCACGGGATACACGCGAATCGGCCGGGTCGCGGGCGGCGTGACCGGCTCGCCCGACTCGTACGCGAAGACGCTGCCGTGGCACGAGCACAGCAGGCCGTCCTCGGTGGCGTGGCCGGACGACAGCAGGCAGTCCAGGTGGGTGCAGTAGTTCGACATCGCGTAGACCCGGCCCTCCCAGCGGGCCACCGCGATCTCGGCCTCGCCCACGAAGAACCGCCGCACGACGCCGTCGGGGACCTGGCCCGACCTGGCCACACGCTGGTAGTCCATCGGCTCTCTCTCCTCACAGCAGTTCGGTCAGGTCGGTGTCCTCGTCGCGGAGCACCGCCGGATCGGGTACGGCACGGGCCGCGACGAGGCTCCTCGCCACCGCCACCTCGCCGCCCCTGTCCATGCCGAACGCGGCGCGCAGCACGCCCTTGTCGAGGTAGAAGGCGACGAAGTCGAACTCCTCCACCCGGCCGCGTACGACGATCTCGTCCCACTCCCGCGCGTGGCCCGCGTACTGCAGGTTGCGGCCGAACTGATCGGACCAGAACCAGTGCGGCGACGTGTACGGCACGCGCTGTCCGAGGATGTTCTTCGCCGCCGCCATGCCGTGGCCGCTGGCGTGGTCGAAGTGCTCCACCCTGATCCGCTGGTCGAACAGCGGGTGATAGTGGCGGGCCACGTCCCCGGCGGCGTACACGCCCGGGGCGCTGGTGCGGCAGTACTCGTCGACCACGACGCCGTCGTCGAGTTCGATCCCCGACCCGGCCAGCGGCTCGACGTTGGGAACCATGCCGACCCCCACCACGACGACGTCGCCCTCGATCACCCGCCCGGAGCCGGTCAGCACGGCGGCGTGGCCGCCGGACTCGGCGTACTCGCGGACGGTCTCGCCGGTGCGCAGGTCGACGCCGGACGCCCGCTGCAACGCCGCGCACGCCGCGCCCATCCGCGCGCCGAGGACGTGGGCGAGCGGGTGATCGGCCCGCTCGACCACGGTCACCCTCGCACCGCCCGCCAGCGCGGTCGAGGCCACCTCCGAGCCGATGAACCCGGCGCCGACGACGATCACGTGGGCGCCGGGCCGGATGTCTGCGCGCAGGCGGTCCGCGTCGGCCACGGTCCGCAGGTACCTGACCCGCTCGCCCTCGACTCCGGGCAGGCGGCGGGGCCGTCCTCCGGTGGCGACCAGCAGCGCGTCGGCGCCCAGAACGGCGCCGTCGGCCAGCTCCACCGCGCGTTCCGCGCCACGCACGGCCGCGACCCGCGTCCCGAGGCGGAGCTCGACATCGTTGTCGCCGCACCACTCCTCGGACAGGAGGCACAGGTCCCCGCCGCTCTCCTCGCCCGCGAGGTATTCCTTCGACAGGGGCGGGCGCTGGTAGGGCGCGACGTGCTCCTCGCCGATGAGGAGCACGTCACCCTCGAAGCCCCTGCGGCGCAGCGTCCGCGCGGCGACCGCGGCGGTCTGGCCGGCGCCGGCCACGATGACGGATCGGATCACCGGTTCTCCTCCGCCGCGAGCGTCCGGGGACGGGGGTCCACGAAGACCGCGCCGTCCTCGACCCGTACCTCGTAGGTGGGCTGGCATCTGTCCTGCCCGTCGGCCCGGCCGGTCGCGGGGTCGAAGGCCCACTGGTGGCCCGGGCAGATCACCCGGCCCCGCAGGATCGTGCCCTTCGTGAGCGACCGCTGCTTGTGCACGCACACGTCACGGAGCGCGTAGACCGTTCCGTCGATCATGAAGAGCCCGATCTGCTCGTCGCCGACGGTCACGAGCGTGCGCCCGCGCCGCGCGAGGTCCCGCAGCGCGGCCACCTCGACCCATTCGCGCGCGGTCATCACGCCGCGACGAGACCGGGCTTGACGTAGTGGCTGTACAGGGCGTCGGTGTAGGAGAACCGCATCTCCGCGCCGACCCGGCAGATCCGCAGGCACCGCTGCTGCAGCTCGGGCGTGTCCGCGTGGTCGAGCACGATCTGGAAGCCGCGCTCGCCGTGGACCTCGTCCGAGGTGATGTGCAGGTCGAAGAACTCGATCTCGTCCTCGGTGAAGCCGTAGACCTCGCGCAGCGGGACGATCTGCTTCTTGTAGATGCTCGGGACCTGGGACTCCAGACCGATGACGAGTGCCGCCGTGGCGACCACGAAGTCCTCCCGCATGGCGACCGCGTAGCACCACGACTGGAGTCCCCGCGTGACGGGGTTCATGTTGGCCGGGTCCTCGACCCGCTCCCTCGTCGTCCCGCACGCCTCGGCGAACCGGATCAGCAGGTCGGTGTGGCGGATGTCGGCCAACTCCTCCTCGTACATGTTCTGGAGGAGGAAGTCCTTGGCCCCGGTGTACCGGTCCGGGGTGTTGGCGTAGACGCAGGCCAGGTAGTCGGCGAACGGACCGACGTAGTGGTAGTGGTTCTCCGCCCAGCGGGCGAAGTGCTCGCGCGTGAGCCGGCCCTCGGCCCAGGCCAGGCTGAACGGCGCGTCCTTCGCCTGGCGGCCCTTGATCGAGTCTTTCAGCGCCTGGCGGAAATCCTCACGCGACAGCAGTTCCGGCATTTCCCTTCTCCCTTCGACGTATTCCACGCTATGAATTCCCGCGGTCCTTTCGTACGGCCATACAGCACACGTCCGGCCGTATTCCGTGTGCGGGTTGCACCATCAGTCGGGCGGGGAGAGATAGACGCTCTTCTCCTGCGTGTGAAAAAGCATCATCTCCGGCCCGGCCTGTTCCTTGTAGGTCTGCGTCCCGGATTCCTTGAGCCCCCCGAAGGGCACGTTCATCGCCATTCCCGTCGTCGGCTGGTTGACCTTCACCACGCCGGAGCGGCTGCGCCGGGCGAACGCCAGCGCCCGGCCGAGGTCGCGGGTGACGATCCCCGACGCCAGGCCGTACTCGGTGTCGGCGGCGAGTGACAGGGCCTCGTCGAAGTCGGCGGCCCGCTGGAACCCGAGCACCGGTCCGAAGATCTCCTCGCGGGCGAGCCGCATCTCCGGCCGCAGCCCGGTGAAGACGGCGGGGCTGACGAAGAGGCCGCGTTCCCTGCCGCCGCCGCTCAGGCGCCGCCCTCCGGTGACCAGCTCCGCCCCCTCCTCCTGGCCGATCCGCACGTAGCCGAGCACCTTGCCGAGCTGGAAGTCGGCGGCGAGCGGGCCCATGCCGACGCCGGGATCCGCGCCGTCGCCCACGACGAGTCCCTCGACGAGCGCGACCACGCGTTCCAGCAGCGGATCGTGCACCGGATCCACGGCGATCACCCGGCTGGTGCCGGTGCACGCCTGGCCGCTGAGTCCGAAGGCCCCTTTCACGATGATCCGCGCGGCGCGGTCCAGGTCGGCGTCCGGCAGCACCACGACCGGGTTCTTGCCGCCCATCTCCAGCTGGGCTCGTCGCGACGGTCCCACCGCGGCGTGTACGGCACGGCCCGTGGCGGTGGAGCCGGTGAAGGTCACCGCGGCCACCCTCGGATCGGCCGCGACCGCCGCCCCGGCCTCCGCTCCCCCGTGCACGAGGGCGATCGCGCAGGGCGGCAGGCCCGCCGCGAGGAGCGCCTCGACCAGCCGCTGGGCCATGAGGGGGGTGACCGGCGAGGGTTTGAACACCACTCCGTTGCCCGCCGCGAGCGCCGGGCCGATCTTGCGCGACGGGATGTTGAGCGGGAAGTTCCACGGGGTGATCGCGCCGACGACGCCCACCGGCTCGCGCCAGGTGTAGACGAGCCCGCCGTCGTCTGAGGGATAGGACCGGCCCGAGATCCGGTGCGCCTCCCCCGCGTGGAAGCGCAGGTTGAGCGGGGTCCTGGTGGTCTCGACCGACGCCTCGGCCAGCGTCTTGCCCTCCTCGCGTACGAGCTCGGCGGTCAGCTCGGCCCTGCGTGCCTCCAGGAGGTCGGCGGCTCTCCGCAGCACCTCGGCCCGCCGGTCGGCGCCGGCTTCGGCCCATTCGGCGGCCCCGTCGGCCACCGCGGACACCGCCTCGGCGACGTCGGCGGCCGACGAGTCGGGGAACTCCCCGACCAGGTCGTCCATGTCCGCGGGGTTGCGGCGGGCGAAGACGGCTCCCGACAGCGCGGGCGTCCACCGTCCTTCGATCAGGTTGCGTCCGGACACCACTTCAGACACCGAGGGCCACTCCGTCCTGCCGGGGGTCGGCGGCGCCCAGCAGAGCGCCGGATTCCTGGTCGATGGAGACGACGAGGGCGCTGCCTCCCGCCGCCCACGGGCCCTGGACCCGTACCTGGTGGCCGAGGCCGCGCAGCCGGGCCAGCGTCTCCGCGCCCAGCCGCGACTCGCAGCGCAACTCGAGCTCCCGGCCGAGCACGTCGGCGTCGCTGCCGGGGAAAACGGTGAAGCGGGGCGCGGCCACCGCCCGCGCCGGGTCGGCGCCGTGGTCGATCAGATGGGAGAGCAGCTGGGTGTTCCACTGCACCTGGCCGTCCCCGCCGGGCGTGTTCCCGATGTGGCGCAGCCGTCCTCCGTCGTCCGTGACCAGCCAGGCGTTCAGCGTGTGCAGGGGCCGGCGGCGCGGCGCCACCTCGTTCGGGTGCCCGTCCAGGAGGTAGGCGCCCCGGCCCAGCCGATTGTTGAGCACGACGCCGGTGCCGGGCACGGTGATCCGGGCGCCGAAGGTGAACGCGAGCGAGTGGATCAGGCTGACCGCGGTGCCGCTCCCGTCGACCGCCACCACGGAGGTGGTGTCGCCTTCCACCGGCACCGGGGACCGCTTCACGGCCGGCGGCCCCTGCCCGGCCAGGGCGGCCCGCCGTACGGCGAGCGACTCGGGGGTGAGCAACACGCGCCAGCGGTCGTCGTCCGAGGCGCAGTACGCGAGCCGGTCGGCGAAGGCCGTCGCGGCGGCGCCCGCCGCCCGGCTCACGGCCTCGGCGGACAGCCAGGGCAGCCCGGCGAGCACGCCGTCGCACAACGCCGCCTGCTGGAGGACCATCCATCCCGGGGTGGGCATCGGGGTCTGGTGGACCGTGAGCCCTCCGTACCGCCCCGTGATCGACGGGCCGGTCAGCGCACGTCCGCACGACGTCCACTCACCCCCGGAGAAGGGCGCTCCGGCGTCCGCGAGCGCGGCGACGGCGCGTTCCGCCAGCTCGCCCGCGTACAGGTCGGCCGGGTCGACGGCGAGGCGGCGCAGCGTCCCGGCCAGCTCCGGCTGGGCGAGCCGCGCGCCCACGCGCGGCGGCCGCCCGCCGGGGAGGAACACCGCGGCAGCGCCGGGGTCGCGTGCGAGGGCGTGCCGATGTTCGGCGATGTCGTCCCGCGTCCTGGCCGTGCAGGGCGTCCCGCGCTCGGCGGCGGCGACGGCGGGGCGCCACAGCTCCTCCAGGCCCCGGGTGGCTCCGGCGGCGTGCAGCGCGGCGAGGGCCGCGACCGCGCCGGGCACCGCGACCGCGAGCGGCCCGCCGAGCGGGATCGCGGTGAGGCCCCGGTCCCGGTAGAAGCCGGGGGTGCCGCCGTCCGGTCCGAAACCGCTGCCGCCGAAGGAGACGACCGTGCCGTCCGGCCGCCGGACCAGCGCGAAGGCGTCACCGCCCACGCCGCACTGTCCGGGGAGCGTGATCCAGCACATCGCGGCCATCGCCAGCGCCGCGTCGACCGCGTTGCCTCCGTCCGCCAGCACGCGCGCCCCGGCGAGGCTCACGGCGGGGTGGGCGGCGGCGACCATCCCGCCCGACGCGACCACGGGCCCACGCGGCGGCGCGTCCCAGAGTGGCACCTCCCCGCTGGGCGCGCGCCGCGTGATCGGGGGCCGGGTGACGGGATCTTCGCGTTCCTTCCGTATCGCGCTCACGGTTCCCAGTCTCGGCGCGCCGTCTTCCCCCGCGATATGGGACGAGTGCCGGAGATCCGGCCCAGGACTTGGGCGGGATGCACATCGGCGCGTGGATTCCTCCGTCGGTTCGCCGATTTCACCATGGGTTGCGGCCATGGGGCGCGGCCACCGGTATCTGCATCGGCATCGGCATCGGCCCGAGTTTCGGCCGCCGATTCCGGCCTCGAAACATCGGCCGCGAATCCACTCGAGGGTGTTCCCCGGGAAACGCTGGACGAGACGGGACGCCGCTGGCACGCTGCACAAACGACCCGATGCGTAATGTGCAGTTTTCTCATTGTCCGTTCGGGGGTGAGCAATCAGATTCTGTGCATCTACTCGCTGCCTGGTACGCACGCCGTACCGAAAGGGAGGTGCCATGGAACTGGGTGCCGCTCACTGGATATACCTGGCCGGGATAGTCGTGATCATCGTCGTCATGATCATGCGGAAGAACATCGTCGTCCCCGCCGTCGCGGCGACGTTCTTCACCGCCTGGGCCTTCACCGGGAACATCGTCACCGGACTTCAGTCGATCTTCGGGGCCAGCCTCACCGCCGCCGCGGAGCTCTTCAACATCTTCCTGATCATCGCGCTGGTCACGGCGCTGCTCGGGGCGCTCAAGGCACTCGGCGCCGACCAGAGGATGATCGAGCCGTTCCGGATGGTGATGCGCGACGGGCACACCTCGTACTGGGTCATCGCGGGCGTCACCTACGTCATCAGCCTGTTCTTCTGGCCCACGCCGGCCGTGCCGCTGATCGGGGCGATCCTGCTTCCCGTGGCGATCCGAGCCGGGTTGCCCCCGCTGGGGGCGGCGCTGTCCATCGCGATCGCCGGCCAGGGCATGGCGCTGTCCAGTGACTATGTCATGCAGGTCGCGCCGGGCCTGTCCGCCAAGGCCGCCGGAGTGTCCGCCGGGGTCGTGGCCGACCGCGCGATGGTCCTGTCCCTGGTCGTGGGTGTGATCGCCTTGGTCCTCGCGTACGTCACGACGCGCAAGACCATCACGGCGCCGAGCCTGGAGCGCCTCCTGGCCTGGGAGGGCGGCCCGGCCGTACCCGTCGGGGCGGGCGTCGCCCCGGTCCCGGCCGCCTCCGTCGCGTCCGCCTCCGTCGCGTCCACTTCGGGCGGGACCGGTTCCGGCGGGACCGGTTCCGGCGCCGGGAACGGCACAGGAAGCGGCGTGGGAAGCGGCGTGGGTGGCGTCGCGGGGAACGCCGGGAACGCGGCGCTCGCCGGACGGTCCAGGGCCTTCGCGATCCTCGTGCCGCTCGCCTTCGCCGCACTGGTGGCCTACATGCTGCTGGGCAAGTTCACCGACCTGGTCCCGGAGACGATCGGAGGGCAGGCCGCCGCGCTGGTCGGCGGGGTCGCGGCCGTGCTGCTCCTGTTCGCGGCCGCCGTCACCGACGGGAAGCGCAGCCTGGAGACGTGCGCGGACCATGTGGTCGACGGCCTGGTCTTCGCGGTCAAGGCGATGGGTGTGGTGCTGCCCATCGCGGGCTTCTTCTTCATCGGCAGCGAGAACTTCGCCGGCCGGATCATGGGACTCGCGGAGGGCGCGAAGGCGCCGAACCTACTGTTCGACCTGGTCAACGCGGCGCAGGGCGGGATTCCGAAGAACTCCTTCGTCATCGCGTTCGCGATCCTCGCGATCGGCATGATCACCGGCCTGGACGGGTCCGGCTTCGCCGGGCTACCGCTGACCGGCTCGCTGTCCGGCGCGCTCGGCCCGACCACGGGGATGGATCCGGCGACGCTGGCGGCCGTCGGCCAGATGGGGTGCGTCTGGTCCGGCGGCGGCGTGCTCATCGCCTGGTCGTCGCTCATCGCGGTGGCGGGGTTCGCCCGGGTCCCCGTGCTGGATCTGGCTCGCAAGGCGTTCTTCCCGGTGGTCGCGGGCCTGGTGGCCGCGACACTACTCGCCGTGATCATCTTCTAGGCCCGGTCTCCGCCCGGGGCGCCCTCCATGCCGGCCGCCGGCGCCGGGGGCGCCCCACCCGTCGGCGGGCCCGGATCAGGGACCGGCGAGTACGTCGAGCAGGCCGGGGAGCACGATCCCGACCCCCATGATGGCAACGGGGGTGAGGAACTGGAAGCAGACGGCGAGGGCGCATCCCCGGCCGCCGCCCAGAGGGGACGGCGGCGGCGCCTGCGGTCCGAGCCCGCGCCACAGCGACCGGGGTTCGGAGCACAGGTACATGACGGCGCCGATCTGGCCGACGGTGAACAGCCAGAACCACGCCCAGCGGTTACCCAGCCGGGGCCGGGCCGTGCCCAGCATGATGACGAACGCCGCGATCCAGGCGGCCTTGACCGTCCAGCTCACGTACGGCACCGGCACCGCGAACGGCCAGTCGGGGTACGCGGGCACGCCGTTGTCGCGAAGCCTGGCCTGCCGCAGCACCGGACGCGCCTCGGAGGCGTCCAGATCGGCGGTCAGGCGCGCCACCGTGTAGGTGCCGTCGACGTCCTGTCCCCATGGGTCCTCCATCGAGTACCAGAACAGCGGGCTGTTCGACCAGCGCATCGCCCGCACGTCCCCATGGCCGCTCTCGTAGATCACATACGTGACCCGCCCGGCACGGAGGTCCGCCCGGAAGTCCGCCACATCACGCGTCCGGGGAGCGGCGCTCAGGACGGTCACGAGGGTGCCCCAGAGCAGGATGACCAGCAGGAGCACGCGCACCCACAGGCCCACGATCCGGTACGGCTCCCGCATCACCGGCGACTCCCGGTACGAATGCACGCGTCTCCCCCGATCGTGTCGGCCCGCCGTGCCCCTGCGAAATCATCCTGCATGGCGGAGGAACGGAGGAGTGTATTGTGCGCATCCGCCCGGAATCGGAGGTGCCACGCTCAGTCGTCGAGGGCATCAGGGTCAAAGGGCGGATCGTCCACCGCCTCGGCCATGGACTCGATGAGCCGCAGCACGGCGCGGCAGTCGCCGACCGCGCTGTGGTCGCCGCCCGGCAGGGCGTGCCTGCGCCAGTCGGACCGCCGGGCGTCCCACTCGCCTCTGAACCAGCCGTACACGGTCATCGCGCACTTCCAGGAGAAGCCACTCGACCAGGCCATGGCGTAGTCCAGGCTGCGGATCCTGGCCACCTCGGCACGCAGGAGCCGTCCGTCGTAGCGGCTGTTGTAGACCACGACCGGCCGGTCCGGTCCGGTGAGCACCGCGCTGAGCCGCGGCAGGACCTGCGCGAACGGGAGCTGCCCGGCGACGTCCGCGTCGAGGTATCCGTGGATCGCGGACGCCTCGGCCGGGATGGGGACGCCCGGGTCGACGAGCGTGTCGAGCAGCACGTTCCCCCGCATGTCGATCACGCCGATCTGCACCGCGCGGTCGGTGTTCGGATCGGTGCCGGTGGTCTCGGTGTCGAGGATGACGGCGTTGGAGCGGAGCATCTCGTCGGCCCATCGGATCGACCTCCACCGTTCGGCCTCGAGATCGATCGTGTCGCGTTCGCGATAGAGTTCGAACTCGCGCCCGTCCATGACGACGACCGCGACCGGCGGCTTGACCGGCAGGTGGCGTCGCTTCGCGAGCTGCCCCTTGGTGTGGAGATCGCGGGCGTTGGCCTGCCGCCAGGTGAACCGGGGCAGACCCTCGGGCGCGACCGCGGGGGAAGTGGTCATGATCGCGATATAGCAGGCACCACCGACACTTTCCACCCCGACGTCACGGCGCGTCACCCCAGACGGACCGGGACGAGCACGAGAGAGGCGGCCGATGGAGCAGGGTCCGGGCATGGCGGAGTGGCCGCGGAGCGTCGCCGAGGCGGAGGCCGTACAGGAACGGCTGCGCCCCCTGGTGGACCTCGACGACCCGGGCCCGGAGACGGTCCGGCACGTGGCCGGCCTCGACGTCGCGTACGCGACCGAGGGCGACGAGCTCACGGCGGCCGTGGTGGTCCTCGACACGGGCACGCTCGAGGTCGTCGACCAGGCGGTCGTCCACGAGCGCGCGCGGTTCCCGTACGTGCCGGGACTGTTCGCCTTCCGTGAGCTGCCGCCGCTGCTCATCGCGCTGGAACGGCTCCGGATCACGCCCGAGCTCCTGGTCTGCGACGGGTACGGCCTGGCCCACCCCCGGCGGTTCGGGCTCGCCTGCCACGTCGGCGTGCTGACCGGCCTGCCCGCGATCGGTGTGGCCAAGACGGCGTTCGTCGGCGCCTACGGCGATCCCCCTCCGGAGCGCGGCTCCTGGGCGCCGATCGTGGATCGCGGCGACGTGGTCGGGCGTGCGCTGCGCACCCGTGACGGGGTGAAGCCGGTCTTCGTCTCCCAGGGGCATCGTGTCGGGCTGGACAACGCCTGCCGGCACGTGTTGCGGCTCGCCCCGGCCTACCGGCTGCCGGAGCCGATCCGCCAGGCCGATCGGCTGTCCCGATCAGGCGCGCGCACCGCCTGACAGGCGGCGCGAACCGGCCTGAAGCGGGCCTGAGGGTGGGTCTGCGACAGGACTGAGGGGCCGCTCCCGGGTGCGAGCCCCAGGTCAGCGCATGGCAACCTATGGACGAAACATATCGGTAACAGACCTAACGTCCTGGTTGACCGATATTGCGGGGGACCCGTATGGTCTCCTCCATATTCTATAGAATCCAGAATATGGAGGACCCGGATGAGCACCACTTCGCGCGCAGCGATCGTCCTTGACGCCGCTGGCGAGGTGGAGATCCGCTCCTACGAGGTTCCCGAACCCGGCCCCGGCGAGTTCGTGCTCAAGCTGGAGCTGTGCGGCGTCTGCGGCACCGACGCGCACGTCTACCAGGGGCGCCTGCCCAGCATCGCCTTCCCGGCGCTGCTGGGACACGAGATCGTCGGCACCGTCGCCGCGCTCGGCGAGGGAGTGACGACCGACCACCGCGGCCGTCCCGTCACCGTCGGCGACCGCGTCGGCGTCTTCCCCGCGGCCAGCTGCGGCCACTGCTACCAGTGCCAGGTGCGGCACCGCCCCGCGAACTGCCCGGACCGCCGCCCCTCCTACGGCTTCAAGTCCCCGGTGACGAACCCGCCCCACCTGACGGGCGGGTTCGCCGAGTACCTGCACGCCGCCAACACCGGCACCGTGTTCTACCGTACGGACCTGCGGCCCGAGGTCGCGGTGCTCCAGGAACCGATGTCGGTCGCGCTGCACGGGATCGAGCGCGGCGGGGTCCGCCTCGGCTCGACCGTCGTCGTGCAGGGCGTGGGCGCGATCGGACTGATGGCCGTGGTCGCCGCCCGCGCCGCCGGAGCCTCACGGGTCGTCGCGGTCGGCGCTCCCCGGGCCCGGCTGGAGCTGGCGAAGGCGCTGGGAGCCGACGCCGTGGTGGACATCGCCGAGGTGGGCGACGTCGACGAGCGGCGGCGCGCGGTGTTCGACGCGCTGGACGCGCCCGGCGCCGACTGCGTGGTGGGCGCGAGCGGTTCGCCGCACGCCTTCATGGAGGCCATCGGGCTGGTGGCCGACGGCGGCGTCCTGGCCGAGCTGGGCAACTTCACCGACCGGGGAACGGTTCCGTTCAACCCCTTCAGCGACCTCCTGAAGCGTGACATCACCATCGCCGGCGTCTACGGCGCCGGCCCCGACATGCAGCGCAGATACCACGACGCGCTGCTCATCCTGGAGCGCGGCGGCTGGCCGTACGACCGTGTGGTCAGCCATCGCGTGCCCCTGGAGCGGGTGGGCGAAGCGCTCACCGCGCTCGGCGGCGGCTTCTCCCTCGACGGCCGGGACATCGTCAAGCTCGCGATCGATCCCTGGGCCTGAGTCTCTCCCCCGTCCCCTGCTCCATGTAACTCCCCTTAATTCCGTACAACCCCCTTGAGAGGAGAACCGGCCATGCGCCGTTATCTCCGGCTGGCGGCGGCCGCCGCCGTCTTCAGCCTCACCGTCACCGCCTGCGGCTCGTCCGGCGGCGACGACGCCCCCGCCGCCGATGGCGGCGGGCTGGGCACAGCGCAGAACCCGGTCTCGATCCGGGTCCTCGCCAACGACGCCTTCGCCAAGCAGTGGCAGGACCAGCTCGTCCCCGAGTTCAACAAGAAGTACCCGAACATCAAGGTCACCGTGGACGGCGTGCCGTACAACGACCAGCTCGCCAAGTCGATGCTGGAGCTGACCAGCCCCACCGCCACGTACGACATCGTGCTCGGTGACGACCCCTGGATGCCGCAGCTCGCCAAGACCGGCGGCCTGGTCGACCTGAAGACCGACCTCACGAAGTTCGCCGACGCGAACTACGACTGGGACGACATCAACTCCGCGGCACTGGCCGCCGGCGAGTGGGACGGCCACCAGTACGGCGTGCCGGTCCGCTCGAACCTGCTGCTGATGTTCTACAACCGCTCGCTGTACAAGAAGGCCAAGGTCGACGAGCCGACGACGGCGACGACCTGGGACCAGTACTTCAAGGACGCGGCCAAGCTCGTCCAGGACACCGACGGCGACGGCAAGACCGACGCCTGGGCGGTGGGCACCTACTTCACCAAGGACCCGCTGACGCCCACGATCTGGCAGACCGCGCTGAACTCGAACGGCGGCAAGCTGCTGGACGAGAACCTGAAGGTCCAGTTCGACAACGAGACCGGCGTCAAGGCGCTGCAGACGCAGGTCGACATGCTGAAGTACGCCCCGCCCGGTGCGGCCACGTACCAGTTCAACGAGCCGCTGGAGGCGTTCCGCCAGGGCAAGGTCGCCACGATGTTCATGTGGGGCAGCGTCTACAAGGGCACGGCCATCGACACCACGACCACCACCCTCAAGGAGGACGAGGTCGGGATCACCACGCTGCCGGCCGGCAGCACCGGCCCCGGTGCGCACCGCGGCATCTGGACGGCGGGCGTGGCGAAGAAGTCGACGCACCAGGCCGCCGCGTGGACGTTCCTGCAGTGGACGACCTCCAAGGAGGGAGAGCAGTGGGTCGGCGCGAACCTGGGCACCTTCCCCGCGCGTAACTCCACCCTGAACGGCACGCCGCCGGCGCCGTGGCTGAAGCCGGTCTACACCGCGATCTCGGCGGGCTACGACGCGATCGCCAAGGGCGAGATGTGGCGCCCGCGTCTGCCCGAGTCCGACGCCGTACAGCAGATCCTCGCCCTGCAGACCAGCCGGGCCATCTCCGGCCAGGCCACGGCCCAGGAGGCGGTCCACCAGGCGGCCACCGACATCTCCGCGCTGCTGAAGTCCAAGGGCTACCAGCAGTGAGTGCTGTCCGCACCTCGTCGTCCCGGGTGAGGGCCTCCGGCCCCACCCGGGGCTCCGGGGGTCCTCCACGGGCGCGGAAGGTGCGCCTCGGTGAGCCGGGCACGGCGTGGCTGTTCCTCACGCCCGCGATCGTCCTGCTCGCCGGCATGCTCCTTTATCCCATCATCTACACGGTCTGGGTGAGCTTCTCCGACTTCGACCTCTCGACCTTCCAGCCGGGTGACTGGATCGGGTTGAAGAACTACGAGGCGGTGATCCACGACCCCGGATTCCTGCAGTCGCTCAAGGTCACCGGGATCTACCTGGTGATCGCCCTGCCGGTGCAGCTCATCCTCGGTTTCGCCATCGCGTTCCTCCTCAATGTG
Organism: Microtetraspora glauca; assembly: GCF_040656155.1. Taxonomy (NCBI): domain Bacteria; kingdom Bacillati; phylum Actinomycetota; class Actinomycetes; order Streptosporangiales; family Streptosporangiaceae; genus Microtetraspora; species Microtetraspora glauca. Next base: position 242,552 of record NZ_JBFALK010000010.1, on the reverse strand, counting down.
GAGTGGCGCGGACGGGGCGTGCTGCGCGCGCTGTTCCTGATCCCGATGGTGGTCGCCCCCGTCGTCGCGGGCGGCGTCTGGCGGATGCTGCTCGACCCGCTGTGGGGCGTGGTCAACTACGCCCTCGGACTGGTGGGGATCGGGCCGATCGAGTGGATCAGCGACCCCACACTCGCCATGGTCAGCCTCATCCTGATCGACAGCTGGCGCTGGACGCCGTTCATCGTCCTGGTCGCGTCGGCGGGCATCATGGCCCTGCCGTCCGACGTGTACGAGGCGGCCAGGTCGGACGGCGCGTCGCGCTGGCAGACGCTGCGGCACGTCACGCTGCCGCTGCTGGTCCCCGTGATCGCGGCGGCCTTCGTCGTCCGCTGGCTGGGCGCGGTCAAGATGTTCGACATCGCGCTCGCGGCCACGAAGGGCGGTCCCGGACAGGCGACCGACGTGGTGAACCTCTACATCTATGAGAAGGGGTTCCGGGGGCTGGAGTTCGGGTCGGCGTCGTCCATGGCGACCATCGTGCTGATCATCACCATGATCATCACCTTCTTCCTGTTCCGCCTGAGCCGTTATCTGGAGAACCGATGGTGAGCAGCAGCCGCCTGGGACGGGCGGCGGCGATCGGCGGGGCGATCCTGGCCACGCTCGTCTTCCTCTTCCCCGTGATCTACATGGCCAGCATCTCGTTCAAGCTGCCGCGCGACATCTTCACGGTGCCGCCGCGCTGGTTCAGCGAGCTGACCTTCGACAACTACACCAGCTACTTCCACCAGGCCCGGATCCTGCCGCGCATGGTGAACACCGTCATCGTGGCGGCCGGGTCCGCGATCATCTCGATGGTCGCCGGCGCGATGGCCGGGTACGCGCTGACCCGGCTGCGCATGCGGGGCGCCGGCGTCATGGCCGGGCTCATCCTCGCGTCCCGCGCGGTGCCGCCGATCGCGCTGGTCGTGCCGATGTTCCTGGTGGCGCGGCGGCTCGGCCTGACCGACCAGTACATCACCGTGATCCTCGCCTACGTGACGTTCCTGGTGCCGTACGTGGTCTGGCTGATGCGGGCGTTCTTCCGCGGCCTGCCGAAGGAGCTGGAGGAGGCCGCGATGCTGGACGGCTGCAGCCGGTTCGGCGCCTTCTTCCGCATCATCGTGCCGTGCAGCCTTCCCGGGCTCATCTCCACGATGATCTACTGCATCATCCTCGCCTGGGAGGAACTGCTCTTCGCGCTGATCCTCACCAACGACAGGGCGGTCACCATCCCCGTGGCCATCGCCGGCATCGCGGCCGACACCGAGAACGGCGGCCTGTGGGGCCCGCTGGCGGCCGTGGGCGTGCTCACCGTGCTCCCTGTGGTGATCTTCGCGCTGGCGGTGCAGAAGTACCTCGTCAAGGGTCTCGCGGACGGAGCGACGAAGGGATGAGGATCCGCGACGTTCGGGCACGGCTCATCGAGCTGCCCTATCCACGTCCCTTCGTCCCCTCCTGGGCACCGGAAGGCGCGCACCGCAGCATGTCGGCGGTGATCGTCGAGGTCGAGACGGACGAGGGGGTCGTCGGCGTGTCCGGCGGCGACATGGGCCACTCGACCGGGCCGCTGCTCCTGGAGACGATCAGGGGCTGGATCCGGCCCCGGCTGGTCGGGATGGACCTGTTCGCCACCCAGCACATCGCCAACCATCTCCGCTACGTCGCGGAGTACGTCTTCCCCCGCCCGTGGGTGGTCGGCGTGGCCGTCTGGGACGCCGTGGGCAAGGCCTGCGGGCGTCCGCTCCACAAGCTGTGGGGCGGGCACACCGACCAGATCCGCGCCTACGCCAGCTTCGGCGAGGTACGCGACCCGGAGCAGCGGGTCGAGGACGCGCTGCTCGTGGTGTCCGAGGGCTTCACCGGGCTCAAGCTGCGGGTCCACGCGGACACGGTGGCCGAGGACATCGCTCAGGTCGCCGCGGTCCGCGAGGCCGTCGGCCCCGACATCGCGATCATGGTGGACGCCAACCAGGCCGCCGCGCGCTGGCGCTACCGGCCGGACGGCAGCCGCCTGATGTGGGACTTCGACCGGGCGCTCACCACCGCCAGGGAACTGGCCGATCTCGGCGTCGCCTGGCTGGAGGAGCCGCTGCCCCGGCACGACTACCGGGCGCTGCGCGAGCTGACGGCGCGGTCGCCTCTCCCGATCGCGGGAGGCGAGCACAACCGGGGCATCGGCCAGCTGGTCCGCCTGCTGGAGGACGACTGCTTCACCATCTACCAGCCGGACGCCAACGAGAGCGAGGACATCGCCGCGCTGCGCGACTTCGGCGCGATGGCGGCGGCGCGGCAGCGCCGGGTCGTCCCGCACGCGTGGGCGACCGGGCTCGGCGTGGCGGGCAATCTGCACCTTTCCGCCTCGCTGCCCACCTGCGACTGGCTGGAGTATCCGTACGATCCGCCGGTGATCGTGCCGGAAGTGTTCCACGTGATGCTCACCAAGCCGCTTCTGCCTGATTCCACGGGCTTCGTGACCGTTCCGGAGGGTCCGGGTCTGGGTGTAGAGCTGGACCACGCGGTGGTCGAACCGCTGACCGTCCTACGGGTCTGAGGAGTGTCGCAAACGATGACGGAAACGTTCCTCGCGCCGGACCGGCCGTTCCGGACCAAGGCGGAGCTCGCCGCCGAGCACATCAAGCAGATGATCATGTCGGGCCAGACGCCTCCCGGGACGAAGATCATCACGAGGGTGGTGGCCGAGGCCGTGGGGGTCAGCGACACCCCCGTACGCGAGGCCATCAAGCAGCTCGTCTCAGAAGAGTGGCTGGTGGAGCGCCCGCACATCGGCGCCGTTGTCGCCGAGTTCACGGTGGCCAACGTACGGGAGTTGTACAGCATCCGCGCCGCGCTCACCTCGCTCGCGCTGGAACTGCACGCGGCCCCCCTCAACGGAGCGCGTCTGGTCGCGGTCGACGAGGTCCTCACCGCCTCGGCGCGCGCGATCGCGGACGGCGACGTCGCGGCGTTCGCCCGGCTGAACCGGCGCTACCACTCGCTCCTGTGCGACACGGAGGAGTCCCGGATCGTGCACCGGATGCTGCAGGGGCTGTGGGCGAAGACCGAGACGGCGCAGCGCGGCTTCCGCCTGGTCCCCTGGCGGCTGCCGCACTCCCACGCCGAGCACATGGCCATAAGGGACGCGCTCGTCGCCGGGGACATCGCCCGCGCGAGCGAGCTGCAGCACGCCCACGAGATGGCCGCCATGGACGCCCTGATCCACGCTATGGACGGAAATCGATGAAGACAGGAACGACGACAGGAAAGGCCCTCGTCGGAGGGCGCTGGCACACGGCCGCGGAGACCTTCGCGGTCACCAACCCGGCCACCGGCGAGACGGTGGCCGAGGTGGCCGACTGCGGTCCGGACGTCACCGCCGAGGCGGTGGACGCGGCGGCCTCGGCGCTGCCGGGTTGGCGGGCGATGCCCGCCCACGAGCGCGCCGCGATCATGCGGCGGGCCGCCGCGCTGCTGGCCGAGCGCGCGCCCGAGATCGGCGCGACGCTGACGGCCGAGCAGGGCAAGCCGCTGGGCGAGGCCGTCGGAGAGGTGGTCGCGGGAGCCGACCACCTCCTGTGGTCCGCCGAGGAGACGCGCCGCGTGTACGGCGAGACGATCCCGTCCACCAGCGCGGACACCAGGATCATGGTGCTGCCGGAGCCGGTGGGCGTCGTCGCGGGCATCACCCCGTGGAACTTCCCCGTGTCGATGGTCACCCGCAAGCTCGGCCCGGCGCTGGCCGCGGGCTGCACGGTCGTGCTCAAGCCGTCCGAGCTGACGCCGATGTCGGCGATCGCGGTGGCCGCGTGCCTGGCGGACGCGGGGTTCCCGCCGGGCGTGTTCAACCTGGTCACCACGACCAGGCCGCAGGAGTTCTCCGAGGTCGTCATGGCCGACCCGCGAGTACGGAAGATCTCGTTCACCGGCTCGACCGCGGTCGGCAAGAACCTGATCCGGCAGAGCGCGGACGACGTGAAGCGGCTCAGCGTCGAGCTCGGCGGCCACGCCCCGGTGCTGGTCTTCCCGGACGCGGACGTGGCGGCGGCGGCCGCGGGGGTCGCCCGCGCCAAGTTCATGAACGCCGGCCAGGCCTGTACCTCGCCCAACCGGATCTACGTGCACGAGTCGGTCGCCGAGGAGTTCACCGCCGAGCTGGCCCGGCTGGCCGACGCGATCGTGGTGGGCGACGGAAGTGCCGCCGACGTCACGATGGGCCCGCTGATCAACGAGCGGGCGGTCGCGAAGGTGCGGCGGCACGTCGAGGACGCGCTGGCGCTCGGCGCCCGCCAGGTGACGGCACGCGAGCCGGGCGGTGAGGCGGGTGGCGGGCCCGGTGGACGGTTCCACCCGCCCACCGTCCTGGCCGGAGTCACCGACGACATGCTCGTCTGCCAGGAGGAGACGTTCGGTCCCCTGGCGCCGGTGCTCACCTTCGGCGGGGACACCAGGGACGCCGAGGATGACGTCGTGGCCAGGGCCAACACCACCCCGTACGGCCTGGCGGCCTACGTGTGGACGCGGGACCTGGCCCGGGTGGTGCGGGTCAGCGAGGCGCTGCGGTTCGGGATCCTCTCGATCAACGGGGCGCCGCTCGCGCCGCCGCAGGGGCCGTTCGGCGGGGTCAAGGGCAGCGGGTACGGCCGCGAGGGCGGCCATCACGGAGTGGAGGACTTTGTGGAGCACAAGTACGTCAGCGTGGGGCTGGGCCGATGACGGGGAACACGGCCAGCGCCAGGCCGGCGAACACCGGCTCCCCCCGCAGGGTGGCCGAGCGTGAGATCACCCGCCGGGTGGATCTCTGCCGCCCCGACGGGCGGCTCAACCCCGAGGCCGTCGGCTGGAGCCGTACCCCGCTGCACCGGGCCAACATCCGCGGCTGGGGCCGCACGATGCGCTGGGACTACTGGTGCGTCGCCACGGCCGAGCACATCTTCGCGTTCAGCGCCTCCAGCCTGGACTACCTGGCCGGCGAGTCCGCGTGGTACCTGGACCGGACCACCCAGCGGGACGTGGTCAGTCGCAGCCTGCTCGTGCCGGGCCGCGGCGTCGCGTTCTCGCCGCGCGGCGGGGAGGGCAGCGTACGGATCGGCAGGGGCGACGTGCGGATCGCGGTGGACGAGACCGCCGAGGGCACCCGGCTGCGGGTGCGTTCCCCCGAGTTCGACGCCGACCTGCTGGTGCACCGGATCGAGGGCCGCGAGAGCCTGAGCGTGGTGGTGCCCTGGTCCTCGCGCAGGTTCCAGTACACCGTGAAGGACGTGGGCAGGCCCGCGGAGGGCACCGTCGTGGTCAACGGGCGGCGGATCCGGTTCTCGCCGGACGAGGCGCGCGCCACGCAGGACCTCGGGCGGGGCCGCTGGCCGGGCGACATCGTGTGGAACTGGGGGGCGGGTTACGGCCGCGCGGGCGACCACGAGATCGCCGTCCAGATCGGCGGCAAGTGGACCGACGGCACCGGCAGCGTCGAGAACGGACTGATCGTCGACGGCCGGTTGCACAAGATCAGCGAGGAGCTGGTCTGGCACTACGACACCTCGGACTGGATGGCCCCCTGGCGGATCACCGGCGAGCGGGTGGACCTGGTCTTCACCCCGGAGTACGTCCGCTCGGCCGACGTGCGGCGGCTCTATCTGATGCGCAGCCGGGAGGACCAGGCGTTCGGGCACTACAGCGGAACCGTCGTCGCCGACGACGGCACGGTGATCGAGGTCAGCGACCTGTTCGGGTGGGCCGAAGAAGTCCAGCGACGCTGGTAGGGGGACGAGGCAGATGACGGGACAGATGATGGACACAGACAACGGAGCGGGGCCGGAACCGTTCGCACCGGGCCTGCCGTTCGGCGCGGGCGCCGCGCTCGACCCGCTGCGCAGGGACGCCGACCTGGCCGAGCTGGGCCGGGACCTGCTCGACGTCCTGGTCGTCGGCGGCGGCGCGACCGGCACGGGGGCCGCGCTCGACGCGGCCTCGCGGGGCCTGACGACGGCGCTCGTCGAGGGGGGCGACCTCGCCTCCGGCACGTCGAGCAACTCCAGCCGGCTGCTGCACGGCGGCGTGCGCTACCTGGAGCAGATGGAGTTCGGCCTGGTGCGCGAGGCGCTGCACGAGCGCGGGCTGCTCCAGGAACTGGCGCCGCACCTCGTGCGCCGGATGTCCTTCCTCCTTCCGCTCACCCACCGGGTGTGGGAGCGCGGGTACATCGGGGCCGGGCTCACGCTGTACGACGCGCTGGCGGGCATGGGCGACCGGCACGGCTTCCGCAGGCACCGGCACCTGAGCCGCCGCGGCCTGCTCCGGCAGGCGCCCGTGCTCCGGCCGGACGCCGCGGTCGGCGCGCTCCGCTACGAGGACGGGCACGTGGACGACGCCCGCCTCGTCCTGACCCTGGCCCGTACGGCGGCGCGTGAGGGCGCCACCGTGCTCAGCCGGGTGAAGGTCACCGGCCTGTCCAGCCGCTCCGACCACACCGTGGCGACCTGCGTGGACGTGCTGAGTGGTGAGGAGTTCACGATCCGGGCCCGGCGCGTGGTCCTCGCGACCGGTCCCTGGTCGGGGCTCACCCAGAAGATGCTCGGCGCCGGAGACGTCCGGGTGCGCGCGTCCAAGGGCGTGCACCTGGTGTTCTCCCGTGAGCGGCTGAAGCTGGACAGCGCCCTCATCGTGCGCACGCCCACGTCGGTGCTTTTCGTCATCCCGACGGGCGACGTCGTGCTGCTCGGCACCACCGACACGCCGTGGGAGATCGGCCCCGGGCCGGTGCTGCCGACCGGCGCGGACGTCCGCTACCTGCTCGACCAGGCCAACCAGTGGCTGCGCGAGCCGCTGCGGCAGTCGGACGTGCTCGGCGTGTACGCCGGCCTGCGGCCCCTCGTGGACCAGCCCGACCGGCAGAAGACCCAGGCGATCAGCCGTGAGCACGTCGTACGCGAGGTCGCGCCCGGCTGCGTGGTCGTGGCGGGCGGGAAGCTCACCACGTACCGCGTGATGGCGCGTGACGCGGTCGACGCCGTCGCGGGCGGGCTGCGCGCCGTGCGTCCCTCGGCCACCGAGCACCTCGGCCTGGTCGGGTCGAGCGGTTTCGTCCAGTCCTGGACCCGACGCGACGCGGCGGCGGCCGCCGCCGGGCTGCCGGTGTCGGCCGTGGAGCGGCTGGCCCGGCGGTACGGCTCCGACTACCCGGCGCTTCTCACCATGGGGCGGCGGGATCCCGAGCTGCTCAAGCCGGTGACGGGGGCGCCCTCGCTGCTGGCCGCCGAGGTCCTCTACGCCGCGCGGCACGAGGCCGCCATGACGGTGGACGACGTGCTGCTGCGCCGCAGCAGGGCCGGACTGGAGACCGCCGACGGCGGCACCGCCGCGGCGCCCCACGTGGCCGCGCTGCTGGCCGGGGCGCTGGGCCGTACCGACGCGTGGGCGCGCGAGCAGACGGCGGGCTACCTGCACGCGGCCGAGGTGCGCCGGTCGGCGCTGGCCGCCACGGAGGACGCCGAGCTGGTCCCGTTGCTCGACGACCTGGCCGGCCGCAGGAGTGGTGCGGCATGACCGTCCTCTCCATCGACGCGGGGACGACCGGCGTCACCTGCCTGCTGGTCTCGGAGGACGGGCGGGTGCTCGCGCGCGGCCAGCGCGAGTTCCCGCAGCACTTCCCCGCGCCGGGGCTGGTCGAGCACGACCCGGACGAGATCTGGGCCGCCGTGCTCGCCGCGTCCTCGGACGCGATCGACGCGGCCTCGTCGCGGGGGGACCGGGTCAACGTCTCCTGCGTGGGGTTGACCAACCAGCGCGAGACCGTCGTCCTGTGGGACCGAGAGACGCTGCGGCCCGCCACCCGGGCGATCGTGTGGCAGGATCGCCGCTCGGCCGGGGAGTGCGACCGGCTGCGGGAGCACGAGCCACGCGTTCGCGAGCTCACCGGGCTGCCCCTCGACCCGTATTTCTCCGCCACGAAGCTGGCCTGGCTGAGCGCGAACCTCCCCGAGGTGTGGGCCGGGGTGCGCGCGGGCCGGGTCGCGGTCGGGACGGTCGACTCCTACCTGCTGGCCCGGCTGACCGGCGGGCGGCTGCACGCGACCGACTCGTCCAACGCCTCGCGCACCCTGCTGCTCGACCTCGCCTCGGCGCGCTGGTCGGGTGAGCTGGCCGACCTGTTCGGGGTGCCCGTGGAGGCGCTGCCGGAGATCGTCCCGTCCAGCGGGAACATCGGCCGTACCGACCCCGAGCACTTCCTCGGCCTGGACGTGCCGGTCTCCGGCGTGGCCGGAGACCAGCAGGCGGCGCTGTTCGGGCAGGCCGGGTTCGCGCCCGGCGCGATGAAGTGCACCTACGGCACCGGCAGTTTCCTGCTGGTCAACACCGGCGACCGGATCGCTCCGGCCGGGGCCGGGCTGCTGTCCACCGTCGCGTGGCAGCTTGAGGAGCAGCCCGTCCAGTACGCCCTGGAAGGGTCGGTGTTCGTCACCGGAGCCGCGGTGCAGTGGCTGCGCGACGGCCTGAAGCTGATCGAGCGGTCCTCCGACAGCGAGCGGCTGGCGGCGTCGGTGCCGGACAGCGACGGCCTGATCTTCGTTCCCGCGCTGACCGGCATCGGCACGCCGCACTGGGACCCCCATGCCAGGGGCGCGATCCTCGGCATCACCCGGGGCACGACCGACGCCCACCTCGCCCGTGCGGTCCTGGACGGCATCGCGTACCAGATCCGCGACGTCGTGGAGGCGGTGACCGGGACGGCGGGCATCCCGATCGCCCGGCTCGCGGTCGACGGCGGGGCGGCGGCCAACGACCTGCTCTGCCAGATCCAGGCCGACCTCCTCGGCAGGCCGGTCGTCCGGCCGGAGACGACCGAGACCACCGCGATGGGCGCGGCCTTCCTGGCCGGGCTCGGCGCCGGGGTCTGGAAGAACCTCGACGAGGTGGCCGAGACGGGCGACGGCCGCCGGGTCTTCTCTCCCCGGCCGCTGCCGGACGACGGCTACCGGCGCTGGCTCGACGCGGTGGACGCGGTGCGGAGGTTCGGCTCATGACGGCACCGACGGCCGGGACGTCGCCGACCGGAGCATCGCCGAGCGGGACCACGACGGGGCCGCTGGCGGGCGTCCGGGTCGCGGACTTCTCCCGGGTGCTCGCCGGGCCGTACGCCACGATGCTGCTGGCCGAACTCGGCGCGGAAGTGATCAAGGTGGAGCATCCGGTGCACGGCGACGACAGCCGCGCCTGGGGCCCGCCGCACGCGGGCGGCGAGGCCGCCTACTACCTGTCGGCGAACCGGGGCAAGCGCGGCGTCGCCCTCGACGTGAAGCATCCGGAGGGCCGCGAGGTCGCCCGGCGGCTGTGCGCGGGCGCGGACGTGGTGATCGAGAACTTCCGCCCCGGCGTCGCCGCGCGGCTCGGCCTCGACGAGGAGACCGTACGGCGGGCCAACCCCTCGGTGGTGTACTGCTCGATCAGGGGCTACACCGGCGACGACCGGCCGGGTTTCGACGCCACGATCCAGGCCGAGAGCGGCCTCATGCACATCACCGGCGAGGACAAGCCGATCAAGCCCGGCGTCGCGATCACCGACGTGCTGTCCGGGCTGAACGCGGCCGTCGCGATCCTCGGCGCGCTCTACCGGCGGGCGACCGGCGGTGAGGGCGAGCGCGTCGAGGTGTCGTTGATGAACTCGGCCCTGTCCGGGCTGGTCAACGTGGCCCAGAGCGCGCTCGTCTCCGGCACCGAGGCCGCGAGGTACGGCAACGCCCACCCGACGGTGGTGCCGTACCAGACGTTCGCGGCGTCGGACGGGTGGTTCGTGATCGCCGCGGGCAACGACCGGCTGTTCCGTACGTTGTGCGAGGCGATCGGGCGGGCGGACCTGGGCACCGACGCCAGGTTCGCCACCAACGGCGATCGGGTGCGTAACCGCGACGTGCTGATCCCCGAGCTCAGCGCGCTGTTCGCCACCCGTACGGCGGCCGAGTGGACGTCCCTGCTCGACGGGGCGGGTGTCCCGGTGGGCCGGATCCGCGGCGTGCTCGAAGCGCTCCGGGCGACCGAGGGGGCGACCTTCCAGGTCGAGCACCCCACGGCCGGGACCCTCGACCTGGTCCGCACCGGCTTCACCCTGGACAGCGTTCCCGCCGACAGGGAGATCGCGGCGCCGCCGCTGCTGGGGCAGCACACGCGGGAGGTCCTGACGGAGCTGGGCTTCGCCCCGTCCGACATCTCCCGCATGGAGGAGGCGGGCGCCGTCCGCCAGGCGGCGTACCGATCCACCTGAACGGCGTGCCAATGCCTCGTCGGAGCGCCGGGTCGTCCGGCGCCCCGACGAGGGCTTCTTCATCCGTCAGCCGGCCTTGTCTGGGTCTTGTCCGGCGTCTTGTCCGTCAGCCGGCCTTGTCTGGGTCTTGTCCGGCGTCTTGTCCGTCAGCCGGCCTTGCCCAGCATTCCGTGCGGGTCGAGCACGAACTTGCGCGCCGCCCCCTTGTCGAAGTCCTGGTATCCCCTGGGCGCCTGGTCGAGCGGGATCGGCGTGGCGTTCACCGCCTTGGCGATCTGCACCCTGTCGTGCAGGATCGCCATCATGAGCTGCCGGTTGTAGCGCATGACCGGGCACTGGCCGGTGGCGAAGGACAGTGACTTGGCCCAGCCAAGGCCGATCCTGATCGACAGCGAGCCCTGCCTGGCCGCTTCCTCCTTGGCCCCCGGGTCGCCTGTCACATAGAGCCCGGGGATGCCGAGGGCGCCGCCGGCGCGGGTGACCTCCATGAGCGCGTTGAGCACGGTGGCGGGGTGCTCCGTGTCCGCCTCGCGCCCGTGTCCGCGCGCCTCGAAACCCACGGCGTCCACGGCGCAGTCCACCTCGGGCACGCCGAGTATGCGCTCGATGTGCTCCCACGGCTCCCCCTCGGACACGTCGGCGGTCTCGCAGCCGAAGCTGCGGGCCTGCGCCAGCCGTTCCTTGTTGAGGTCGCCGACGATGACGACCGCGGCGCCGAGCAGGAACGCGGAGGCCGCGGCGGCCAGCCCGACCGGGCCCGCGCCCGCGATGTAGACGGTCGAGCCCGGCCCCACCCCGGCGGTGACGCAGCCGTGGAAGCCGGTCGGGAAGATGTCGGCGAGCATGGCCAGGTCGAGGATCTTCTCCATCGCCCGGTCCTTGTCGGGGAACGTGAGCAGGTTCCAGTCCGCGTACGGCACCAGCACGTATTCCGCCTGCCCGCCGACCCAGCCGCCCATGTCGACGTACCCGTACGCCGATCCGGGCCGATCCGGGTTGACGTTCTCGCAGATGCCGGTCTTGCCCTCCTTGCAGTTGCGGCAGCGGCCGCAGGAGATGTTGAAGGGGACCGACACCAGGTCGCCCACCTTGGTGAACTCGACGTCCGGCCCCACCTCGGCGACCTCGCCGGTGATCTCGTGACCGAGTACCAGGCCCTGCGGGGCGGTCGTGCGGCCGCGTACCATGTGCTGGTCGCTGCCGCAGATGTTGGTGGCGACGGTCTTGATGATCGCGCCGTGCCGGACCTTGCGGCCGACGTTGGCGGGGTTCACGCCGGGACCGTCCTTGAGCTCGAACTCCGGGTAGTCGGTGTCGTGCACCTCGACCTTGCCCGGACCTTCGTAAACGACGCCCTTGTTCCCAGGCATGGCGTGTCCCTCCTTGTCCCCGCGTCAACGACCGCCGCGGGCGGCGGCGAGACGGCGCGGGACGGCTGGGCCTTCCCCGTGTGAACCGCGGAGCCCCGGGCTGGGCCGGAGATCACGGCCTTCTTCTCATTGTAAAACGCCCATTAATGATGAAATCGGTCACTCGATCCGGGGTCGGGAAGGCGTACGGCAGCGCCGACGCAGCTCGTCCACGCGTTCGGTGAGCCCGCTCCGGTCGAGGTGCTCCAGCAGCGGCACCATGACCCGGCGGCTGCTGTCCAGCGCCCGCCGCGCCTCACTGACGGTGAACGGCTGCGGCAGCCGGGCGAGCAGCTCCGCCGCGCGGACGTCCGCCCCCGCCGGGAGCACGACACCGTCGGCCACCCGCAGCAGCACTCCGGTCCGTACGGCCGCCGCCACCTCTCTGGGGCCGAGGCCCAGCTCGGCCAGCCGTCCCGCCTCCGGTGCGAGGAAGGGCCGGACGGCCAGTTCGGCGCGCAGCCGCTCCACCGCAGCCGCGACGGGCGCGGGCAGGCCGGAGGGTCCGCTCACGATCCGCCCGTCGGCGACGGTGAGCGGCAGCTCGACGAGGGCGGCGACGAGCCGCCGGTCGGGCAGGGCGAGCTCGTGCCGTGCCGCCTCGACCGGCATCCCCGGCTCCAGCGGGTGGTCAGCCGCGTACCGCCGCGCCGCGCGGGGCAGCAGCTCCCGGAGCCGGGACCAGTACGCGGGATCGGCGTGCCAGTCCCCGGATACCGGGCTCCCGTCGGGCGCGCACCCCATGGCCCGCAGATCACCCTCCCGCAGCAGCCGGTGCGTGCGCAGGAGCGATCCGGCGTCGGTCCCGGCGGCGGCGAGCGCGGCGGCGCGCTCCCCGGCCGCGCCCCGGCGGCGCAGCGCGGGAGGCCGGGCGTCGAGCACGGTCGCGCCGGCCAGCACCCGCACCCCGCCGTTCCCCGCACCGATGCGCACACTGTGGCCGGGATCGCGCAGGAGCAGCACGTCACCCACGTGCAGCGGCAGCGGCCGGGCCAGGCGGAGCCGGACGATCCGCCCGCCGAGCGGCCGGACGTCGCAGACCACGGCGGCGGACCCGATGTGCGCGGTCAGCCGCGACGGCAGACCGCGCCCGCCAGGCATGACATCAGGCACGGCGTCAGGCACGACGTCAGGCACGGTGGCCGCGGCCCCGACCGGGGTGATCCGTACGTCGGCGGCGTCGGTCCAGATCCACGCGCCCGGCGTGACGAGGGCCTGGCCGCGTTCCGGCGGCACGGCGGCGCGCAGGTTGAGCGCCACCCGGGCGACGCCGGACACCGAGCGCACGGTCTCCTTCAGGCTCTCGACCGCGCGGATCCGCGCCGTGCCCGTGGGAAGCGCCAGCTCGTCGCCAGTCGTGACCGTGCCGGCGGGCAGCGTTCCCGTCACGACGGTGCCGCTCCCCCGCACCGTGAACACGCGGTCGATCCACATCCGAACCGGCGCGCGGGGATCCGGCGTCGGCAGCCCGGCCACCAGCCGGTCCAGCGCCGCCCGCAACTCGGCCAGGCCCTGGCCGGTGCGCCCGCTCACCGCCACCCGCTCCACGGAGTCGAGGCCGCTCTCGGCCAGCCGGGCCGCCGCCCGCTCCGTCGCCGATGCGGGGTCCGCCAGGTCGGCGCGCGTGACGGCGAGCAGGCCGTGCCGTACGCCGAGGGCTTCGAGGGCCACCAGGTGCTCCTCCGACTGGGGCATCCAGCCCTCGTCCGCGGCCACCACGAACATCACGGCGGGCGCGGGCCCCACCCCGGCCAGCATCGTGGCGAGGAACCGTTCGTGCCCGGGGACGTCCACGAAGGCCAGCCGCTCCCCCGAAGGCAGCGACGTCCACGCGTAGCCGAGTTCGATCGTCAACCCGCGTCGCCGCTCCTCCTCCAGCCGATCCGGCTCCATCCCGGTGAGCGCGCGCACCAGCGTGGACTTGCCGTGATCGACGTGACCCGCCGTGGCGACGACGTGCATCAGTCCCTCACCGCCAGGACCGCCCCGGCCACGTCGCCGTCCCGCGCCCCCGGGACGGCGCGCAGGTCGATGAGGAGCCGCCCGCCCTCGATCCGGCCGACGACGGGTGGCTCGCCCGTACGCAGCGGGACCGCGAACCGCTCGGGAAGGCTCACCGCGGCGCTCGGCAGCGTGACGCCGGGCGCTCCCCCTCCGCCCACGGTCGCCTCGCTGGACACGGCGCGCGCGTCGAGCCCGGCCCCCGCGAGCGTGCCCGCGAGGGCGCGGGCACGGGCCTCCAGCGCCTCCGGATCGGCGTGCAACGCCTCGGCGAGCGGCGTCGCCGGACCCCGCAGGGTGGCCTCCAGTGCGGCCAGGGTCAACTTGTCCACGCGCAGCGCGCGGGCGAGCGGGTGCCGCCTGCACCGCTCGACCAGGTCGCGGCGGCCGAGCAGCAACCCGGCCTGCGGGCCGCCGAGCAGCTTGTCCCCGCTGGCCGTGACGAGATCGGCTCCGGCCCGCAGCACGCCCGCGGCGTCGGGCTCGTCCGGCAGCAGCGGCTCGCGGTCGAGGAGGCCGGAGCCGATGTCGGCCACGACGGGCACGCCGAGCCCGGCAAGCTCGGCGACGGAAGCGGAGCCGGTGAAGCCCTCGACACGGAAGTTCGACGGATGCACCTTGAGCACGAACCCGGTCTCCGGTCCCACCGCCGCGAGGTAGTCGGCGCGTGAGGTCCGGTTGGTGGTGCCCACCTCGCGCAGCCGCGCCCCGGTGGAGACCAGCAGTTCGGGGATCCGGAAACCGTCCCCGATCTCGACCAGCTCGCCGCGGCTGATCACGATCTCGCGGCCCGCGGCCAGCACGGTGGCCACGAGAACGAGCGCGGCGGCGTTGTTGTTGACGACGTGCGCGTCCTCGGCGGCGGGCACGGCCCGCGCCAGCGCGTCCATGGCGCCGCGCCCGCGTCTGGCCCGCGTCCCCCTGTCCAGGTCGAACTCCACGTCGGCCGCGCCCGCCGCGGCCGTCACCGCGTCGATCGCGGCGGCGGACAGGGACGCACGGCCGAGATTGGTGTGCAGCAGCACCCCGGTCGCGTTGATCACCGGGCGGAGGCTGGTGGCACGCGGGGGCAGCGCGGCCACCGCCGCGCCGACGACGTCGTCCGGTCCCAGCTCGCCCTGCCGTACCCGCCGCTGGGCGGAGGCGACGGCTTCCCTGACGGCCGCCCGCCCGAGCCTTCCCTCCGCCGCGATCAGCTCCGGTGCGGCGAGTACGGTGTCGGTGCGGGGCACCCGTCTACGTTGATCCACTCTCCGAACATAGAACGGCACCGGGCGGCAGCCGAACCCGCCGGGCCGATGCCGTTCGACATCACCGCACGTCAGAGGCTCCGTTGCCGCCTCCCGCGAAGGACGACCTCTGAGTCTCCCGGGGCCGGGCCTTGTGCCGCACTCCGGTACCGTCACAAGGGGCTGACCCGCCCCGGAGGCGAACTCCTTCCGCAGGGAGCGGCGAGCCCGAGCGGAGGCGAAGGCGGCTCAGACAGCTGCTGACAGCACGGACAGCGGAGCACCCGTACCGCGCCGCGTCGTCCTCCGCCGCTGCCGTTCAGCCGTGGTTCCCGGCCTCGGCGGCGGCGCGGAGCCGGTCGGACAGGGCTCGGAGCACCGGCACGAGTTCGGGCGGGTCGAGGACCTGGAAGTCGAAGCCCTTGACGGCGACGTAGAGGGCGAGATTGTCGAGGGAGTCGGAGCCGGTGTGCAGCACGCAGGTGTCCGCGTCCACGGCCTCCAGCCGTCCCGCCGCGGGTGAGGAGCGCCGGGCCACGGCTTCGATGGGCGCGTGGAAGAGGATACGGGCCCGGTAGCGGTACGGCGCCGACGAGATGGCCTGTGAGACGTACCCGGCCACGTCGTCGTGCGGAGGGGTGCGCGGCGTGAATCGGGACCCCGGCGGGCCGGGCGGCCCCTCGATCCGGTCGAGGCGGAAGGTCCGCCAGTCGGCGCGGTCCACATCCCAGGCCAGCAGGTACCAGCGGCGGGGCGTATGGACCAGGCGATGCGGCTCGACGTTCCGGACGGTGACGCCGTCACGTCCGGGGTACCGCAGGCGGAGCCGACGCCGGTCCCGGCAGGCCGCCGCGACGGCGGTCAGCAGGTCGGGATCCACCGCCTCGGCCGCCGGTCCCGGCCCGACCAGCGGCACGGTCGTCGCCCGGAAGGCGGTCACCCGGTGCCGGAGACGCGACGGCAGCAGGTGTTCCAGCTTGGCCAGGGCGCGAACCGAGCTCTCCTCCAGTCCGGCCACCCCGCCGGTCGCGGCCGTGCGCAGCCCGATCGCCACCGCCACCGCCTCCTCGTCGTCGAGCAGCAGCGGCGGCAGGGACGCGCCCACGGCGAGCCGGTACCCGCCCGCGACTCCCGGCGTGGCGTCCACCGGATAGCCCAGGTCGCGTAGCCGGTCGATGTCCCGCCGAACGGTCCGCAGGCCGATCCCGAGCCGCTCGGCGAGTTCGGCGCCGGTCCAGTCGCCGCGCGACTGCAGGAGGGAGAGCAGGCGAAGCAGTCGAGCCGATGTCTCCAGCATGTGCTCATCGTGCCGCACCATGAGGCCGATTGGTGCCTGAACCTGACACCAATGGCTCGTACGGTCGGAGACATGACGAACAGCGACAACACCTCCCCCCAGCGGGTCGCCGCCGGCGCCGAGATCCGGCCCTATCGCATCGACATCCCGCAGGGCGAGCTCGACGATCTGCGCGAACGGCTGGCCCGCACCCGGTGGACCTCCGACCTGCCGGGGACCGGCTGGGAGCGGGGCGTCCCGACCGCATATCTCCGCGGCCTCGCCGACTACTGGGCCGACGAATACGACTGGCGGGCCCATGAGAAGGCGCTCAACACTTATCCGCAGTTCACCACCACGATCGACGGGGTGAACGTGCACTTCCTGCACGTGCGTTCCGCCGAGCCCGACGCCACCCCGCTGATGCTGCTTCACGGCTGGCCCGGTTCCGTCGTGGAGTTCCTCGACGTCATCGGGCCGCTCACCGACCCCGTGGCGCACGGCGGTGACCGCGCCGACGCCTTCCATCTGGTGATCCCGTCCCTGCCGGGCTACGGGTTCTCCGGGCCGCTGCCGGGCACGGGCTGGACCGACGGGCGCACCGCCGAGGCGCTCGTCGAGCTGATGGCCCGGCTCGGATACGACCGGTACGGCGTGCAAGGAGGCGATGTGGGGGCCTTCGTCGCCCCGCGGATGGGCACCGTGGCACCCGATCGGGTCATCGGGGTCCACGTCAACGCTCTGGTGACCTTCCCGACCGGCGACCCCGCCGACATGGCCGCGCTGACCGAGGAGGAGCGCGCGCGGCTGGCGGCCATGAAGGAGTGGCAGGAGCGGTCGGGCGCGTACATGCAACTCCAGGGAACCCGGCCGCAGACGATCGCGCACTCCCTCGTCGACTCGCCGGCCGGGCAGCTCGCCTGGATCGTGGAGAAGTTCCGGGAGTGGACAGATCCGGCGGCCGAGCTGCCCGAGGACGCCGTGGACCGCGACCGGATCCTGACGGACGTGAGCGTCTACTGGTTCACCTGTACGGCGGGCTCGGCGGCACACACCTACTACGAGCGGTTCACCGATCCGGGCATGTGGGCGCCGAGGGAGCGCTCGACCACGCCGACCGCCGTCGCGGTGTTCACCACCGACTTCTCCATCCGCCGGTTCGCCGACAAGGTGCACAACGTGGTGCGCTGGTCGGAGTTCGGGCGCGGGGGCCACTTCGCGGCTCTGGAGGCCCCCGACCTGCTCGTCGGCGACGTACGGGAGTTCTTCCGAACGCTCGTCTGAGGGGTCGCGGCGGCGCGGACGACCGACAGAGCCTTTACCAGCTCGGGAGAATGACGAGGAGGCGGCGCGCCGACTTCCCTGCTACGAAGGAGACATACCCCCGCAAACATCCAAAGCCGACCCAGGGAGGTCGTGATGGTGTGGCTGGACGTTGCGGTGGAAGCCGAAGGCCCCCACGCTGTCATCCATCCGTACGGGGAGATCGACCTGACGACCACGGGCATCCTGTGGGACACGCTCGACCGCGTCATCCAGCAGGCGTCGGTCCCGAAGATCGAGGTGGACATGAGCGATGTGTCGTTCATGGACTGCGCGGGCATACGCGCTCTGATCCCGATCAAGCAGCACGCGAGGGAGCAGGGTGGCACGTTCGTCCTGACGCACGTCCCGCACGTCGTCGAGCGACTCCTCGCCGCGGTGGGTCTCGATCACGAGCTCGAACCATGCGAGAAGCCCGGCTGGGAGCCGATCCGTTCCATGCCCTTCCGGGGGGACGGCCTCGGGTGGCCCTGGACGCCGTCCCGCCCCTGACCGATCCCGTTAACCCCGAAATATCGTTACCAAGCGCCACCGCCCCGGCGGCCGATGTCAGCGATGTCACCGGCCGTCCGGGGCGGACGCATGCGGGAACCATGACGCGCGACTCCATGCCCCGCGACACCTCGCAAGAGCCTCCGCACCCTCTCCAAGCTCCTCTAACCCGACGCCTCCGCAGTTTCCGGCCAGCCGCTCCAGGGATCGCATCGCCCATGAACTCGCCATAGGCCCGCAGACGCCTCAAACAGCACGTCCCGCAAGCTGCGCGCTCAGCAACATTTCCGATTAAGCAGATTTGCGGAGGACGCAAGAAGTGCTAGGGTCGACATCATGGGCACCGAAGGTGAGCGCATGGGGTTGCGCGAGCGCAAGAAGCAGGAGACCCGCATCGCGTTGAGCTGGGCCGCCATCCGCCTCGCCGTGGAGCGCGGACTGGACAACGTTCGAGTGGAGGACATCGCCGCCGAGGTCGGCGTATCCCCCCGCACCTTCAACAACTACTTCTCCAGCAAGGGCGAGGCCATCGCCGCCCGGCACCAAGACCGTGCGCGGCTGATCGCGGTGGAGCTCCGCGCCCGACCGGCGTCGGAACCGCTGTGGGAGGCCATCACCAACGCGGCCCTGACACAGTTCGCGCTCGGACAGGAAGGCGGTGGCGAGGGAGTCCCCGACCGGCAATGGATCGACGGGGTCCGTCTGATGATCACGGAGCCGTCACTGATGGGTGCGTTCTCCAAGACCGCCGCGGCCGCCGAAGCCGAACTCGCGGCGGCGATCGCCGAGCGCACGGGAACCGACGCCGCCCTCGACCTGTATCCACAGTTGGTGGCCGGTGTGGTCGGGGCCGCCATCCGGGTGGCCATGGAGCGGTGGCTGCAGGCCGACCCGCCTGTTCCGATCGCCGGGATCCTCCGCGACGCGCTCCACCGACTCTTCCAAGGGCTGCCGGTTCCCTGACCCCGACCAGCGAGCCATCCGGACCGCGAGCCACCCTGCCGGGCAGCCCACGATCACCCCAAAGAATGCCGGGCGAACGTCTCCCGGCAGCCCCCGACATCCGCCGAGCTACCGGGGGCTGCGGGACCGAGCGCCTGACGAAACATCAGGTGTGGCCTTGTTCGCCGAGTCCATCGCCCGTCCCCCTATCCGTCCCATGTCCTGCGTCCGCGTGGCGGGCCCGACTCTCGCGCTTTCCTCCGAGTTTGCCCCGCGGCTCCGCTCCCCCGACCTGCCCGCGCTCTGTTCCCGCAGCCTGTCCGTCGTGTCGTACCTGCCCGTGCTCTGTTCCCGCACCCGACCCGAGCGTTTGTTCCCGCGCATGTCCGCGCACGCCTATCCGTGACTGTCCATAACTGTCTGCGCTCTGTTCCCGCTCCTGACCGCACCTGACCCGAGGGCTGTTCCCGCGTGTGCCCGCACCTTCCCGCGCGTGCCCGCACCTTCCCGCGCGTACCTGCTCGGTGCCTGTCTGTGCCCTCCGTTACCGCACCTGACCGCACTGTCTGTGCCCTGATCCACCGTCTGTTCCCTGCTGTCCTGTTCCCGTCGTCCGAGGAGGACCTCCGATGTATTCCGACGTCATCATCGCCGGAGCCGGCCCCAACGGGCTGATGCTGGCCTGCGAGCTGAGCCTGGCCGGAGTACGCCCGCTTGTGCTGGAGCAGCTGCCCGAGCGCACCGAGGAGAACCGGGCCAACGGTCTGGTCGGCCAGGTGGTGCGGATGCTCGACCGCCGCGGCCTGTACCGGCGCCTCACTGGCAGCACCGAACCTCCGCGCCCGGGGCCGAGCTTCGTGTTCGGCGCGCTGCCACTGGACCTGAGCACTCTTGAGGACAATCCGCTCTACGGGTTGCCCGTACCGCAGCGCCGCATCGAGCAGGCCCTCGAGGAGCGGGCCATCGAGCTGGGCGTCGAGATCCGCCGCGGGCACGAGCTCACCGGGCTGGACCAGAACGCCGACGCGGTCACCCTCGACGTCGCGGGGCCTGACGGCCCCTACCGGCTGCGCGCACGCTTCCTGGTCGGCGCGGACGGTGGACGCAGCCTCACCCGCAAGCTGTCCGGCATCGACTTCCCCGGAGTGACCACGGACGACACGGTGTCCCGCACCGCGCACGCCTCCGTGCCGGCCTCGCTGATCGACCCGGCCACCGGCGGGCTCGACGTTCCCGGATACGGACCCGTCCCGCCGTTCATGCACCACCGCACGGAACGCGGACTGTTCGTGTACGCGCCGTTCCCGTCAGGATCGCTGGTGTCCACGACGGAGTGGGACCCGGCCGCGGCCGACGCCGGTCCGCTCACCCTCGACGAGCTGCGGCAGAGCGTACGCCGGGTGCTCGGGACGGACCTGCCCCTCGGCCCGCCCGAGGGGCAGGGGCCACACATGCTGCGCCGGCTGACCGGCGGTAATACCCGGATCGCCGACCGGTTCCGGGACGGTCGGGTGCTGCTGGTCGGTGACGCCGCCCACGTGCATTCCGCGATCGGCGGCCCCGGGCTGAACCTGGGCCTGCAGGACACGGTCAATCTGGGCTGGAAGCTCGCCGCCGAGGTCCACGGCTGGGCCCCTCCCGGCCTGCTGGACACCTACGAGACCGAACGGAGACCGGCCGCCGATCGGGTGGTCATGCACACCCAGGCCCAGTCCGCCCTCATCGCCCCGGGCAGCCAGGTCACCGCGCTACGCGTGTTGTTCGCGGAGTTGCTCGGCGATCGGCGGAACATTCAGCGCATCGCCGACCTGATGTCGGGCGCGGACATCCGCTACGACATGGGACCCGGTGACGGGCACCCCCTGGCCGGCCGATGGGCGCCCGACCTGCCGCTGGACACCGGGAACGGCCCGGTACGGCTCGCCGACCTGACGACGAACGCCCGTCCGCTGCTGCTCGACCTGACCGAGGGCGCGTCGTTCACCCCGGAGCTGTCCGGATGGCATGACCGGGTGGACACTGTCGCCGCAGGCTGTGACGACCCCGCCGCCCCGGCCGCCCTGCTGCTGCGGCCGGACTGCTATGTCGCCTGGGCCTCCACCTCGCCCCATCCCGGTCCGGAGGAGCGAGCGGCCCTCCGCGCGGCACTGGAGCGGTGGTTCGGCAGCGCCCGCTGAGCCGGCCGGAAGGGCGGCTTCCCGTCACTCGTTTCGCGTACGGGATGCTTGCGGTGGCCGGTCGGCGGATTCGTCGACGTCACACGGCTCATGGGTGAGGAGGTAACGCATGCTGCTCAGCCGTCTGCGCGTCCCCGGCCGCGTACCGGACGAATGGCCGTTCACCCTCCCGGCCGTACGGCATCTGACCCGCGGGGTGCGGTTGACGGCGCCGGTGGTGTTCCTCGTCGGCGAGAACGGCTCCGGCAAGTCCACGATCGTCGAAGCGATCGCCGACGTGTGCGGCATCAGCTCAGGAGGCGGCAAGGCGGGAACCCGGTACTCCAGCACCGGCCCGGCGACTCCGCTCGGGGAGGTGCTCGACGCCGAGCTGACCACCACGGGAAGGCGGCTCGTCCATGGGCCGCGGCTCAAGCGGCGGGCGTTCTTCTTCCGCGCCGAGACGCTGTTCAACCTCGGGCAGAACGTGTCCGGCCGGTACGGCTTCTGGGAGGAGGACCTCACCGAGCAGTCCCACGGCGAGGGTTTCTTCACCGTGCTGGACCGCATGGTCGCCGGGCCGGGGCTTTATCTCATGGACGAGCCGGAGGCGGCGTTGTCGTTCGGCTCGTGCCTGCGGCTGGTCGGGCTCATGGACCGCGTGGCCGCGGAGGGCGGGCAGATCGTGTGCGCCACCCACTCGCCGATCCTGGCGAGTCTTCCCGGCGCGCAGATCCTGGAGCTCGACGACAACGGGATCCACACCATCCAATGGGAGAAGTTGCAGGTGGTGGACCATTGGCGGCGCTACCTGGCCAAGCCGGACTTCTACCTGCGGCACGTCCTCAGTCACGACGGCGACGGCGATATCGACGGCGGCTGACCGGCTCAGTCCCGCCGGTGTTTCCGACGGATCTTGATGTCCCGCATGTCCGTCACGGCGACGCGGAGGACCTTGTACGGGTGGCCGTGCGCGTCCAGCGCCGCGAACGCCCCCTGGGCGGCCTCGTTCTCGTCGTCGTTCGGGCCCGGGGCCACCTGGCAGCGGAAGGTGAACGCCGAAACGCTCTGGTCGTGGGTGAAGGTCCCCGCCTCGGTGAAGGCGGTGCCTCCCGCCGCCAGGACGGCGGCCCGGCCCTCTTCGCCCAACCCGTCGAACTTGCCCGAGATCGTCACTCTGAACACAGTCAGTCCTTTCGTATGGCATAGGTGAGGACGCGTTCGCCGAGCAGGCTCTCGACGACCTCCAGGAGATCCAGCACGGCCTCGGCGATCGTGTCGGGCTTCTCCCCCGCCGCGGTGCGCCTGCCGATCTCGGCGAAGACCAGCGAGTGGAAGCAGCCGAGCTCCCAGGCCACCACGCGGGGCAACTGGTCGTCCGGCGCGGCTCCGGTCTCCTCGGCGAGGACGACGGCGAGTGCGTCGGTCATCTGCCGGCCGAGGTCCTCCAGCCGGGCTGTGAGCGTGGGGGCGGCCCGCATCATCTCGAAGACGCGGCCGAAGTTCTCGGTCAGCCCCAACTTGCGGTCGCGGTGACGCACCTCGTCGCGGAGATGGGCCAGCATCGCCAGCGCGGCGGACTCTCCGGGACGGCGGTGCCGCACGATGTCGGCGAGCCGGTCCGGGGACGCCTGATCCGGCGGCAGGACCAGGTCCTCCTTGCTCTGGAAGTAGTTGTAGACGGTGTTCACCGACACCTCCGCCGCCGCCGCGACCTCGGCGATGGTGACCTGGTCGAAACCCCTTCGCACGAACAGGCCGATGGCCACGTCGGCGATGCGCCGACGCGTCTGCCGCTTCTTCCGCTCCCGAAGCCCTTCGGTCATGAGCAGAAATCTAATCAGACTCCAAATATGAAGTCGACTGTATTTTTGCAGCACGCTACTTCTCCGACGGTCCCCCGCCGACCTCGGTCGAACACGGCCACGCCGTCGCGACGACGCGACTCGCCTGTTGATCCAGAAAGCATGAACACATTGAGTGTTTATATTTACACTCTCCGTGACCAGCCTAGGTGGATGCGCAACCCACCTGATCTGATGCGGAGGCACTCATGACCACTGATTCAGCGACCCGCCGCAGGCGGGCTCCCCACCGGGCGGCGCTCGCCTGCACGACGGGTCTGCTGCTGGCCGCGCTGGGCACGGCGACGTCCGTACAGGCGCAGGCATCGGCGGCGGTCGCCCAGCCCCGGATCGGAGTGCTCAAGGGCGACGGCACCGCCCTCGTCAAAGAAGGCGGCCTCTCCACAACCTGGGTCACCGAGAACACCGGCACCATCCAGATCGCCCTCGCGGGCGACCGCATCGGCGTCCTCAAGGGCGACGGCACCGCTCTCGTCAAAGAAGGCGGCCTCTCCACGAACTGGGTGACCGAGAACACCAACGTCAAGGAGATCGCGCTCTCCGGCGACCGCATCGGCGTCCTCACCGCCGACGGCAAGGCATGGGTCAAGGAGGGCGGCCTGTCGGCCACCTGGGTGCTCGAGAACACCGACATCACTCAGATCGCCCTCGCGGGCGACCGCATCGGCGTCCTCAAGGCCGACGGCACCGCCCTCGTCAAAGAAGGCGGCCTCTCCACGAACTGGGTGACCGAGAACACCAACGTCAAGCAGATCGCGCTCTCCGGCGACCGCATCGGCGTGCTCAAGGGCGACGGCACCGCCCTCGTCAAAGAAGGCGGCCTGTCAGCCACCTGGGTGACCGAAAACGCCGACATCACCCAGATCGCCCTCGCGGGCAACCGCATCGGCGTCCTCAAAGCCGACGGCACCGCCCTCGTCAAAGAAGGCGGCCTGTCAGCCACCTGGGTGACCGAAAACATCGGCATCACCCAGATCGCCCTCGCGGGCAACCGCATCGGCGTCCTCAAAGCCGACGGCACCGCCCTCGTCAAAGAAGGCGGCCTCTCGGCCACCTGGGTGACCGAGAACACCAATGTCAAGCAGATCGCCCTCGCCGGCGGCACGGACTAGATCAGAACGCGCACAGCAGCCCTGCCGGACCCCGTGATCCGCTGATCGGATCACGGGGTTGTGCCCCACGGATCCCACCGCCCGCCCGTCGCGTTCTCACCGCCGGATCACATGCGTGGCCACCGTACGCTCGCACGGATCGCCGCCTGCCTCTTTGTCCGGCCGAGCTCATCTCAGAGCGCCAGTTCCAGGTTGATCTGGTAGATGCCGGTCATGATGGTCTCGAAGTCCGCGACGATCTCGGGCGCGTATTCCCCGCGATTGCGCGGTTTGACGCGGAGCGGGCGGCCTTCGTAGGTCGCGGTGATCCGGTAGCGGCCGAGGGGCACGTCGTGCACGCCCGAGCCGTCCCCGGTCCGGGTCGACTTCCGGGTGATGGTGCTCCCCTGGGAACCGTCGATCAACGGCCCTTCGGGGGTGAGCGTGAGCTCCACGTTCTCGTCCTGCAGGTACGCCTCCGGATCCTGCGGATCGCGGTAGTCCAGATAGATGAGCACCGAGCTTCCGTGGACACCCAGGCCGTCGGCTCTCTGCCCGGTGAGCTTCCAGGTGAAGTTCCTGATCGCGCCGGTGGGCCCGGCGAACGACATGTCGTCATCGGGCGCCAGGTCCAGCGAGTACGTCTGCCCGTTGTACTGACGGGTCACCGTGGCCGTCGCATGGAACGTGGCCGCGACATTCGTCTCCACGCGGTAGAAGCCCTCGGCGTCGGTCGGCACGATGAGGTTGCTGTTGTACAGCAGTTGGTTGTCCGCCACGATCTGCACACCGGCGAGCGGTGTGCCCTTACCGTCGACCACCCGTCCCTTGAGCACACCAGGTTCGATCTCTCCGATGCCGGCCTGTTCCACGCTCACCGAATCACTCCCTCGTCCGCCGCCTGCCGTGTCCGTCACCTCTGCCGTCCCGGAGATTCCGGGAACCCCGGCCATCCCGCATCCGGTCAGGGTCACGGCCAACAGGCCGGTCGCCAACAACGCTCTTCGCACCCGGAGCACGCTAAAAGGTTGATCTTGAGTTCCACTTGGAGGTGCCTGGGAACGCCGCGCGGCGACCGACATGGCGTCGGCGACGACAGAGGCCGGGCGGAGGTCTGCCGGAGGCTCCACACCCTGGGCGATGACGTCCACGGCCGCGCTGTGGTGACCGCCGCGACGTAGCGGCGGGATCCAAAGGGCAGACAGTTCGGCCGAGGGGGTGAGGACAAGGCCCTGGCCCCATGTCATGAGAACAGCGACTGCGATGTGGCAGTTGTTCAGAGAACCGTCAGTCCACGTGCCGCGAGCACGGCGGCGGCCTGGGCAGGACTGATGACGGCGCCGGCGAAAGCACGGAGTTGGCCGTCGTCAGGTTCCCCTATGTCGGCCCCCCGGAGGTCGGCCCTGGCGAACTTCGTGCCGACCAACCTGGCGCGGATGAGGCGGCAGTCGGTGAAAACGGCACCGGTGAAGTCGCAGGCGGCGAGGTTCGCCTCGTCGAATCGGATTCCGTCCAACTCCTGCTTCCGGAAGGAACATCCGGACAGGTCGGCCAGAGTGAGATTGGAGTGGGAGACGGAGAAGGACGTCCCCCTGGATCCGCCCAGCGCGGCACCGATCATGCGGCAGCCGGTGAAGCGCGCGTCCGTCAGCAGCGCGTTGCCGAACTGCGCGCCCGACAGGTCGACACTGGTGAATTCCGCGTCGGTCAACTCGGCTCCACCGAATCTGGTCGTCGCGCCTCCGCCGCCGTTGAATCGGGCGCCTTCGAGGTCCGCGCCGCGGAAATCGGTTCTTACGAGAGCGCACCCCTCGAAGACGTAGCCCGCCAGGTCGGCCTCCCCGAGGTCGGCGTCCGACAGGTCGCAGTCTTTGAAGACATACGGTTCCGCCGCCAGCAGATCGGTGAGCGCCGCACCCGAGAGATCGAGCCCTTCGATGTGCCGTCCCTCTGCCAGCAGTTCTTCGATGTTCACGCCTTGAATCCGTTCTGAAATGCGGTGGCCGGGGATATGGAGCAGCGATTCATGCTTCACATGCGGTCGACGGGTACGCATGACGACGCGTCTGCTTTCCGTGACGTACGTACGTCTTCCGTGAGCTACGTCCGGCGGGCGCTGCCGGGAAACGCCTCCGCGATGGCGAGCAGCGCCACAGGAACGTCGACGTGGTTTCCCTGATCATGTCGTGAACGCCCGGACGAGCGTGTCACCGAGCAGGCGCCCCGCTTCCTCCGGGCTCCTGCGCCCGGCGACCACCTCCTCGTTCGCACCGACGGCGAGGGCGCGGATCATCGCGTACGACCAGTCCGGTGGCAGGTCGGTTCGTACCTCACCCCGCCCGTGTGCGGCGACCAGCCAGGCGAGCAGCGGCTCGGCCGGGGAGGGGTGCTTCAGGGGGTCGTCGATGACGAGGTCGCGATGCGTATCGAGAAAGCGATAGCGCTCACCTATCCCCACGATCTCGGGCCCGAGCCGGCGGAGGATCGCGGCGGCCGTATCGCCCTCGGCGATGGCCGCGGCGACGACCGCCCGCTGCTCGTCGACGACCATCGCGAAGAGCGCACGGACGAGATCCTCACGTGAGGGGAAGTGCCGGTAGACGGTGGTGCGGCCGACGCCGGACGCGTCGGCGATCTCCTGAATGCTCGCCTCGGGCTTCTGCCCGAGCAGACGCATCGCCGTGGCGAGCACGGCATCGCGATTCCGCTGGGCATCGGAGCGAAGGAGGGGGTTCTTGTCGGACACGGAGAGGCGACCACCCTGGACATGAACTGGAACAGTGGAGTACCAAGTGGAACGCCACTGTACCACTTTGTCGGCGGCCTTCGCGGTGAGTGCGTGGTCAGCGACGTGCCGCCGGGCGCGGGAGAGATCGCCCCCTCAGCACCTCGGTCGTCGCCACAGCGGAAGCGCTAACCAACGACAACGGAGATCATTCTGTTAGGGGCTCCAAAGGCCGCCATGCTAGCGTGATCACGTCCGTATTTGCTTACTTGAGATGGTCCGACGATTATCTCTTGAGCAGTCAGGCGAGAACCCTTGAAGATCACCCGTTGGGTCGCGGGCGGCATGACCTTGACCGCCGCGGCCGCCCTCACCTTGGTGTCCGCCGGTCCCGCGCAGGCCTTTCCCCAAGGCACCTGCCGAGGGCCGTTCCACAAGGTGGCCAGCTATCCCATCACCGAAGGGGCGAAGGACGGGAAGGAGTACGGCACCGTCACGCTGTACAAGAGCAGCATCACGCACAAGAAGTGCGCCATTACCCGGGTGGCGGGCCCGTACGTCGGAAAGACGAGCTATATGTACGTTGAGCTCTTCGTCGACAGGAACGGGAACAAGAAGTACGACGACCCCGACATCGGGGTCGCCAATGGCAGCGAGAAATACAAGTGGTTCGCGGGCCCGGTCTACGCTTCCGCCGACCATCTGTGCGTGCGGTTCACCGGGGCGATCAGGATCGGCTCCAAGCCCCTCGTCCACGGAGGCACACCGAAAGGCAAGTGGATGCACTGCGATTAAGCAGGCAAGCAGCGGCGGTCGCTCCTCACCCGGCACACGGCCCCGTCAGGGGCGGGGCCAGGGCTTTCCGGCGAGGCGTTCGATGTCGGTGTTGAACCGCTGAAGGCAGGCGGCGAAGGCGGCGACCTCCTCGGGCGTCCAGTCGGCCAGCACCCTCTCCAGGCTGCGGATGTTCGCGGCGCGCTCATCGTTGAGGCAGCGCTCGCCTTCGGCGGTGATGCGGAACTTGCGGGCGATACCCCCGTCGGGATCGGGTATGCGCTCGACCAGCCCGGCGCGCAGCATGGCGGAGGTCTGCCGGTTGAGGGTCGAGGCGTCCAGGCCGAACGCTTCGCTGAGCTGCCCGATGGACATCGGGCCTTCCAGTCCAATGCGGCTGAGCAGGGTGTACGCGCTGCGGTCCAGGTGCCCGCCCTCGCGTTCTGCACGCAGGAAGACCGAAGGACGATGCCGCCCCAGCAGCATGGTCTCGTACTCGATCAGGTGCGTGGGCTTGTCCATGCCAGTCCTCCCGAAGGCGCCTGCGCCCCTCATGCGCGTCCTGTGTGTTCCGTCCCGGTGCGCGGCAGCGAGCGAACCCTGTGCCACGCACATCGTATGCATGCTGCATAATCCGCGAACCTGGTGAGACAGGCGCGTCCCCGCAAACGGACCGCGCCTACCGCTCATCCCGCCACCGTCATCGGGGCCGGCGGGGCCTGCTTCGCCGCTTCCCCCACACGGACCCCGCGATGCGTGAGGTCGATTCACGCGCCGGCGCGGCTGCCCGCCGGTCCGCCCTGAGCAGCAGACCCCTCCCCCGATCGAGCTAACGGCTCACAGGCAGCAGCCCCCCAGAGATATGCATCATACATGTCATATGTATATTACATGTCTTGTGTATGGTGCATATCATCACTCGACTGTCGAGAAGAGGAGGGATACGTGGAACACCCCACGTCCACCGCTCGCCCGGGCGGGATCGTCGGCGTACTGGCGGCGGCCGGCATCGTCGCCGCGCTCATGCAAACCCTGGTGGTCCCCCTGGTGGGCCAGCTGCCACAGCTGCTGCACACCAGCGCCGCCAACGCCTCGTGGGCCATCACCGTCACCCTGCTGGTGGGCGCTGTCGCCACGCCGGTGATCGGACGGCTCGGCGACCTGTACGGCAAGCGCCGCCTGCTGCTGGCCTGCACGGCGCCGCTGGTCGCGGGCTCGGTCGTCTGCGCCCTGGCCGGCTCACTGATCCCGATGGTCGTCGGCCGGGGCCTCCAGGGCCTGGGCATGGGCATGATCCCATTGGGCATCAGCGCGCTACGTGACCTGCTGCCGCCTGCCCGGCTGGGTTCCGCGATCGCGCTGATGAGCTCCTCCATGGGCATCGGCGGCGCTCTCGGACTGCCGCTGTCGGCCCTTGTCGTCGAGAACATGAGCTGGCGCGCGCTGTTCTGGGGCTCGGCCGCGCTGAGCGCGATGATCGCGGCCCTGATCCTGCTCCTCGTGCCCGCGACCCCGGCACAGACCGCAGGACGCCTCGACTACGTCGGCGCGCTCGGTTTGGGCGCCGCCCTCGTCTGCCTGCTGCTGGGCGTGTCCAAGGGCGCCGACTGGGGGTGGACGAGCGGCACCACTCTCGGATTGCTGAGCACCGCGCTGGTCATCCTGCTGGCCTGGGGGTGGTGGGAGTTGCGGTCCGGCGACCCGCTGGTCGACCTGCGTGTCACCGCTCGCCGTCAGGTGCTGCTGACCAACCTCGCTTCGATCTTGATCGGCTTCGCGATGTACGCCCAGTCATTGGTCGTGATGCAGATTCTGCAGATCCCCGCGGCGACCGGCTACGGCCTCGGCCAGTCGATGCTGGCCGCCGGCCTGTGGATGGCTCCCTCGGGGCTGATGATGATGGCCGTGTCCTCGTTGGGCGCGCACCTGTCGACCGCTCGCGGCCCCAAGACCACTCTGATCGTCGGCGGCCTGGTCATCGCACTCGGCTACGGGGCGGCCCTGGCCGTCATGGGATCGACCTGGGGTCTGATGATCGCTTCCTGTGTCGGCTCGACGGGCGTCGGACTCGCCTATGGGGCGATGCCCACACTGATCATGAACGCGGTTCCCCAGTCGGAGACCGCCGCGGCCAACAGCTTCAACTCCCTGATGCGCTCCATCGGCACCTCGGTCTCGGCCGCCGTGGTCGGCGTCGTCCTGTCTCAGATGACCATGCGGATGGGCGGGCACACCCTGCCCTCCGAGTCGGGTTTCCGCGTCAGCCTGGTGATCGGCTGTGCCGTCGCCGTCCTCGCCGCGGCGATCAGCCTCGCGCTCCCCGCGCGCAAGGCCGGGTCCGGCCGACGCGCCGCCCACGCCGAACCGCATGCCGCGTCCGTGCATTGACGTCGCCCCGCCGACTCTCCGAGCGTTCACCGGCCGAGCGGCACGGACAGCCGGACAGGTCGCGACGCTCCTCGAAGTCGCGGCACATCTTCCCTTGTAGCGGGGGCGGACGGGAATCGACCCGCCCCATCCCAGGTCCGGAGTGAGCAGACGGCGCGCGGGCGGCCCCTTTCCGGCGCGCCGCGGGAAGAGCGCTCGGCGCGTTCTCCGGCCGACGACAGGAGAGGGGCTCATTGCGCCGTCATACGGGGCGGCGTGAGGGACGTCGGGCGCGACGCGCGGCGGGGGTCAGAAGGGGTATTCGGCGTACACCTCCCCCGCGAACCAGTGGGCGGAGTGCTCGCGCATCCGGGGGCCGTACACCGTGTCCCCGGCCAGGGCCGTGTAGGACGGGAGGTCGCGGCGGACGATCCCCACCGCGTGGGCCAGGTAGACGTCGAAGCCGGGGTACATCAGGCCGGTGAACGGCAGGTCGTCCACGTCGACGGCGAGCACCGGACATTCCCCTTCGGAGTCCGGCTCACCCACCGCCAGGACCCGCCGGGAGTCCGACCCTCCAGGCAGCAGGAAGCACTCGGCGAACCGATCGGCCAACGGCGCGAAGCACTCCCCCCAGTGCGTGCCCATCTCCTCGCCCACCAGCCGGTCCAGCGGCCGGGGCGCGAAGCCTCCGCCGGGGGCGAACCAGCCGAAGCGTTCCAGCAGGCTCGTGTCGAACTCCAGCCATGCGCGCAGGCTGGGTGGCAACGGGCGCCCTGACGGGAAGACCGCCTCCGCCAGCGCGTCCGCCGGCATCGGTCTGGCGGTTCCCGCCACCCACGGGACGTCCTGGCAGGCGAGCACCGACCGTCCCGGCTCCCGTCGCACCGCCTCGACCACCCGCTCCGCCAGCGCCGCCCCGTGCGCCGCGCTCCCCACCATTTCAGCCATGCCCCGGAAGCTAGCAGCCGCCGCTGACATCGCTGTCGACGATCACCACTGTCCATGAAGATGACGTCGGACCACCTGCGACCCTCGCGCCGGCTGGCGCGCCGGCGTCGGCCCGCGCACGTCGGCCGGAGGTTACGCTCCTACCTCCCCTCCGCCTCGCGACGCATCCATGCCAGAACGACCCAACAACGTGTCGTTACTTTCAGTAGTCATTCATGTGCTGTAAGTAAATGGTTGAGGCGGCTCACATGACGACCGCCTCATCAGCGACAGAAGATCGGAGCGTTCATGCGACCAGTCGCACCCACGACTGCCCGACGGCCCAGGGCTGCCACCTTGGCAGTACTCACAACCCTCGCCCTGGCCTCCGGCGTCGGCACCTCCCTGGCCTCAGGCTCTACCGGGCACCCCGCAGCTCAGGCGAGGAAGGAGGCCACCGGCTTCTGCCTGGACAGCGGCGGCGACAACTCCCAGGTGAAGGTGCCCGCCTACCTGTGGCGCGACTGCACCAACCCCTCAGCAAACCTGAAGTGGGTCATCCAGAACGGCCAGATCAAGAACGTCGCCACCGGCTACTGCCTGGACAGCGGCGGCGACAACTCCCAGGTGAAGGTGCCCGCCTACCTGTGGCGCGACTGCACCAACCCCTCAACGAACCTGAAGTGGGTCATCCAGAACGGCCAGATCAAGAACGTCGCCACCGGCTACTGCCTGGACAGCGGCGGCGACAACTCCCAGGTGAAGGTCCCCGCCTACCTGTGGCGCGACTGCACCAACCCCTCAACGAACCTGAAGTGGGTCATCCAGAACGGCCAGATCAAGAACCTGGGCTGACCCAGGCCAGAGCCCGGATCGACCTTCGCGGGCCGATCCGGGCCACCCGGTCGGGTCCCCCAGGAGCCGCTGCCACCTGGGCCGCCGTACGACCGCTCGTTCGCGTTCGCACCTTCCTCCACCGGTGATCCACGCCCCGTCAACCCATCGTGATGTGTCGGGGGTGGGTGTTACGGTCGCGCGTATGCGAACCAGTTACCTTGCGTGGGACGACGCCGTGGACCTGTTCCAGCGGCGGGGGCTGCCTGAGGGCACGTACAAGAACCTGTACGAGGAGGAGTACATCCTCGTTCCCGGTCATACCTCGGTAACCGGCGAACTCCCTCTCGACGAGCACGAGCGGACTCCGTGGCGGGATGACACGCCTGAGGTGGCCACCGGGTACGTCGTGGACGGCGACCTGACCGTCGACGGCAATATCACCGACGTGGACGACGGCGCCGCCGCGTTGATCGTCCTGGGGGATCTGCGGGCGAAGAACATCTACCTTGCGGGCGACACAAAGCTGATCGTGCTCGGTCACGTGACGGCCGATACCTTCGTCGGCGACATGACCGAGAAGCTGGTGATGATCCACGGCGATCTCCGCACCACCGTGGCGATCTTCTGGAACGAGTTCTGCCCCGACCTGGTCGCCGGCACCCTCCATGGCAGGACCCTCGCTCCCGCCTACCTCGACCTCCCCACCGCCCCCATCGGCGACCTCGTCGACCCGACGCCCGATGCCCCGCTCAGCAGCCTCCTGGTCCCCGAACTACTGATCAGCGGCGCCCTCCGCCCCGACGACTTCCCCGAGATCGGCATCCGCGGCTCCGCCCTCCGCCGACACCTCATCACCGGCCTCCCCCTCACCCGAACTCCCTGATCCACCCGTCCGCTCCGCCCGGCGCCCCGAGATCAGCCCGCCCCCGACGCTGGATCGACGTAGCGCGTACGAAGGGATCGTGTCCGCGGGGACTTCGAGACTGATCGGCACCACCGCCGCCGCGGCAGACTCCGGGGCCTTGTAGCGGTCTCCACGGCGGCGGCGTTCAACAGCCGCAGCTCCTCCAACAGCTGGCGGCTGCAGCGGATCGGAGGGTTCCTCCGCCGCCTGACTTCCGCGCTCCCGTCTCTGCCTTCCTGTCGCCAGCCGACCCACAATCCGCTTCGGAAGGTATCCATAAGAACGCAGAGAGTAGTCATATGCTGGAGGCGGCCCCCCAAGATCCGTAGCCACCGCACACGGGAGAGCGCATGCACACCCCTACCCCTCAGCCCCACAACACCGGAAGCGGGCAGCTCATCACTCGGGTCACGGGCGTCGCGGTGGCGGCCGGGCTGCTACTGGGTGTGGCCGCTCCCGCCCACGCTGAGACCACGGCGACCTGCGGCGCACCAGGCACCAGTCCCTTCATCGTGCCCAACGGCGTTTCCCAGATCTCGGCAGTCATGACCGGGGCCGGAGGCGGTGGCGGTGGCGGTGGCGGTGGCGGTGGCTGCTTGCCCGGCAACGAAACCGCAGCCGCATGGAAGGGCGGCACCTCCGGAGAGAACTCGACCTTCATCGGCCCCCACGGCGGAGCCAGTGCCCAGGGCGGCGCCGGCGGTGAGTTGGTCAGCAAATACAGCGGCGGCCACGGTGGCAAGGGAGGCATCCTTTTCGGGTGGGGCGGCGACAGCGGTCCCACCAAGGAGGCTTTCACCGTCGGCCGGGCAGGCACCTCCAGCAGCTCGGGCAAGGGAGGCGCCGGAGGCGCGGCGGTCGGGGTAGCCAAGTCCTGCCCCACCAGCACCGGCGTAGGCGGCAACGGCTGCGTCGTCATCACCTACTGACACCCGACGGCACCGGGAATCCGATCAGCCCCCGACACGTCTCGTCGCCGCCGCGTAGGACCGGATCATCTCCAGGAACAGGCCGATCACGACGACCCCGAGGACCCCGTGGTACCACTGCCAGCCCACACCGATGCCGACGAACCCATCCACGATCATGATCCCCGCGCCGCCGCCGACGGCCAGCAGCATGCCGACCAGTACCAGCAGCATCAACGCCCTCGGCAACCTGCGCCCCAGCGCCGTGACCGTCGCGACGGCGACGCACGCACCCAACACGCCCGACGCGGTCGCGAGCCACTGTGCCATGGCCGCTTCCATGAAGTACCTGCCGCTCTCGGCGGCCGATACGGGCGGGCCGCCCGGAAACCCGAGCCGGGCCTGCAGGGCGAAGGCGGCCTTCCCTGCGGCGTAACCGAGGAACAGCACCGCCACCGCGTACGCCGGCCAGCGTCGTGGATGATCAAAATCAACCATGGCTACGACCGTAGACACGGCACACCGGGCATCACTCCCTCCCGTGAGGGAAGCGTCTCCCCTGCAGGAGGGAGCGCGTTCCGGGCATCGGCTGATCGGCCGAGCTCAAAGGCCAGCTCAAAGGTCGTAACAGCAGGCGCTGCTGACGCTGCCTGATCATCGATCGATACCGGCTTGCTCAGCCGTACTTCCTCCTCCGCGTATCCCAGTGCCTGGTAGAAGCTCCGGGCGCGGACGTTGGCTGGGACCTGGAGTACTGAAGAGGCTCAGGAACAGGCGGCCATGAGCTTCTTGGTAGCCGCGTCGGCCTTCTTGCTGACTTCGGCCGCCGTGACGGAGTCGACGTTGAGCTGGGAGAGCGCGTCGACCATCTCGGACAGGGCCGTCTTGAGATCGCCGTCAGCCCGCTCGGAGATCTTCTTGAGTGTGCCGGCGTGGTCCGAGATCGCCGTGTTGATGCCCTTGGGGTCGGCGACCGCCGCCATCACCTTGCTCATGAAGTCGCCCGACGCGGCGACAGCCTCCGCGCAGAGCGCCGCGTTGTCCGCGCCGCCCGCGACACCTCCCGCGCCGCCGTCGGCACTACCACCGGCGACCTCTGCGGCACCGACTGCCTTGTCGTCTCCGCTCCTGCCGCTGCCGCTGCCCTCGCCGCTGCCGCAGGCCGCGGCGAGGGAGACAAACACGATCGCCGCGACGGCTGTGAGGGTCTTCCGGACGTTGCTCATTCGTGGCCCCTTCCGATGATTCATTACCGAGAAGGAGCGTCCGCGCGCTCCCTTGCGGCTCGCTTTCAAAGGCCTGTCACCTGGCGGTGAACACGGCCGCGTAGACGCCGTTCTCCATGTCGATGCTGGCCGGGTACAGGCCCTTGGCCGTCATCTCGTCGAACCGCGCCTGGTACTGGGCAGCGCTCATTCCGTGGAAGGCGTACCAGGGGCGGATCCCGTCCTTGACCCAGACAACTGAGTACGTCTTCCCATCAGGGCCGACCCCGATGACGGACGGCCGGTATCCGGCCTTGACAGCGTTATCGAAAACGCTCTGATAGCCGGATGCGCTGATGGAGAGGTTGTAGTTCCAGGAGATGCCCGATGGGTTGGGCACCCAGACCGCCGCGTAGCGCGGGTCGGATGGCGTGCCGTACACGTTGAGCGAGCTGAGCATGTAGCCCTTGTTGTTCCGCAGCTCAAAGTTGATCGTGTCGAGCTCGTTCGCCCTCATGCCGTGGCGGGCGACGAACTTGCCCGACTTCTTCTGGAAGATGGCGGCGAATGTGGCGGCCGACCCACTGCCTGTCGCGGTCACCATGGTGGGCTGATAGCCCATCGCGGTGAACCGGTCGAACTCCTGCTGATAGATGGCGTCCCCCTTGGCCCTCACGATCAACTGCCAGTCCGGGCCGGGCCTGTTGTCTGAGAACATCGCCCATCTCTCCTGCTCGTTCTGCCGTCCGACCGAGAGAACCACCGGACGTAACCCCGAGCGCTTCATGGGAATCCTGTCCCACACCCGCACGCCGCTCACGTCGTGATAAGCGCGGTACTGATATGGGGTGGTGGTCTCGGCACGGGCACCCGCCGATGCCGATGGGACGGTCACCGAGAAAAAGGCCAGGGCCATCGCGACGGCTACTGTGATCTTCTGTCGAGTACGCATCGTCTTCTCCGATGAGGGTCGGGGCCGGGCGTGCCCCGGGGGTGGGCGGCAATCGTTGGGGCGGCAGACCCGCGTTCTATTGACGAGGTGGAGATACAGGCCACTTTCGGACTCCCGCGCTCGGGACGCATGAGGCGATGCCCCGCTCGCGCCGGGAGTTGTTCGGCGCCAGTAGGGCCACGGCCCCAGCCGGATCGCCGGGCCGGCGAGGGGAGCGTGCCGCCAGGAGGCCGATGATCCGGGCGCTCATCCGGGCGCTCTTCACCGATGATCACCCGGTTGTCCGGCGCGGACTCGCGGCGCTGCTCGCGACCTCCTCCCTGGCATCGTGGTCGTGGCCGCGACTCTCAAATTAGGCTCGCGAGTGGCCGGGAGTGATCCGTGTCAGCACGGAGACCGGTCCCAGTGCCAGCCCCGACCAGCCGCGCTCAGCGCCGGTCCGAGGCGCTGCGGTCGATGACGACGGCGAGGTTCACGGGCGCCCTGATCTGTATCTGCGCTCTTCGAACCGCCGCATGATCTCAACCGAACTCCCGGAGCGGGAGTCGGCCACAGAATTCGGTACTGTCCTGCTGGTGTGCCACAGGGGGCGGACGTCGAGATTCCTGAGGAGCTATGGACAAGCTGATGGAGCGGCGCGAGGAAAGGCCCGCGGTGGAGGTGCTGCTATCGCCCGCGAGCATCTGGCGCGCAGGGCTCGCCCTAGCGGCCGTCGCCGCCGTGCTGTTCTTCGCGCGCTACGTACTGGTCGAGGCGGGTTCGCTGATCGTCATGCTCGTGATGGCGTGGTTCATCTCGCTGGCCATGGAGCCGGCCGTACGCCGCCTGTCGCGGCGCATGCGCCGCGGCAGGGCCGCATTGTTGGTGATGACGTTGTTCATCGTTGCCGTGGCGGTCTTTCTGGTCCTGTTCGGCAACCTTTTCGTGCAGCAGGTCGCCGTGCTGTTGGAGATGCTGCCCAGCGTCGTCACCGGCGCCGTCGACTGGCTCAACACCCGTCTCGGCACGAGATATGAGATCTCCGACATCCTCACCTCCATCAACCTGACCCCGCAGCAGGCCGCCCAGTACGCGCAGGGTGTGCTCGGCGGTGTGCTGGGCCTGCTGGGAACGGTGACCGGAGCGGTCTTCAACGGGTTTGCCCTCCTGTTGTTGACGTTCTACTTGTCGGCCGACGGGCCGAGGCTGCGCCGGTGGATCGCGCAGCTGCTGCCCGGCCGGTTCCAGCGGGTCTTCATCAGCGTCTGGGACGTGTCCACGATCAAGACCGGTGGGTATGTGTCCTCCCGGCTCATCCTGGCCACCGTCAACGGCGCCGCCTCGGCCCTGGTGTTCCTGGCGCTCGGCATGCCGTCGTGGTTCGCGCTCGCGGTGTGGACGGGACTGGTCGCCCAGTTCGTGCCCACCATCGGCACCTACATCGCCATCGCTCTGCCGGTGGTGGTAGGTCTGGCCTCGCCCCGGCCCTGGGTCGGTCTGGCAGTGCTGGCCTGGGGAGTGCTGTACCAGCAGGTGGAGAACCTGGGGCTGGAGCCGAGAATCAGCGCGCGGACGGTGGACATCCATCCCGGGGTGTCGTTCGCGGCCGTTATCTTCGGGACGTCGCTGTTCGGCGTGGTGGGTGCGCTGCTGGCCGTGCCCGTAGTGGCCATGCTGCTCTCGCTGGTCGAGATGTTCGCCACCCACCAGGAACTGCAGGAAGCCTCCGCCACCGAACCGGCGCCGCCAGCGCCCTCTGCGCCCTCTGCGCCGCCAGCGGCCAAGAGCGAGGTGAGCCCGCCGGTGTGACGAAGCGGCGGGGCCGGCGATCGTGCCGGCCCGCCACCCGATCAGCCAGATGATCAGCCAGACGAGCGGAAGAACGAGCCCGGCCGATCAGAGCTGAAGAAGGTTGCGGGGCCCAACGCTCGACGGGTGCTGCCGTCGCCTCTCAAAGCAGGCGGTGATATCTCCGTCCAGCGATTCTGCCGAAAATGTCGGTCTCCTTCTCTAGCATCAGCGATCAGATCGAAGGGAGCCATGCCGATGCCGCTCTATGCCCACCGCATTCCACTCTTGGTCACCACGGACGTGCCCGCGGACACCGATCTGGCCGATGTCGGCCGGATCTTGGCCGACGCGGTGTGCACTCTCCGGTGCGGCAACCTGACATATCCCGCACTGCTTCAGGGGGCGGCCTTCTGGCTGGACGCTCCTGTGCGGGGACACGCTCCTCTGGAGGAACTCCGTTTCACCGCGATGCTCGGTCACCTATCCGCCACAGCGCCCCATGAATCGGCCCGTGATGTGGTCAGCGACGCCCGGGCAGCGATAACCGCAGCGGTCAGCGCCCACTACGGCCACCTGGGAAGCTGCCCGCCGGCGGTCCTCGCCGTCCGCTCCGACGACGTGGCCGAGCGAACGCCGACATCGGCCGTCCCCGTCACGGTCACCGCTGAGACTCCGGTCCTGGTCACGACGCTCGGGTAAGCCGGTCGCGCGCAGGCGCGCGACCGGGCCCTCGCAGACGTGCGCCCCCGCGGTGCCGGCGACCCTGGCCACCATCTGATCGGAACAGCTGATACATCCATGAGCGTGGCAAGTGGTCAAAGGCCGTTGCTCAGTCAGGCTTCCCCGGCCTGCCGGGAGACATCTAGAGGTCGAGGTCCGAGCCGCTGAACCTGTCGTGCAGGAAGCGGCCTTGATCGCGCAGGGCCTGGTCGTCGCCGCGGTGGATCGCGTCGGCGACCTTGCGCGTCTGGGCGTCCAGTAGCTCGAGCTGGGCGAGCAGTTCCTCGTGTGCGCTGCGCTCGCGGTCGGCCCGTCGCGCGAGGGCATAGCCGCGCGGCAGGTTTGCGTACGCCTCCAGGCTCGACGGCAGATAGCTCCGGATCGTCTGCGACACGACGTGTAGTTGGTCGGGCGAGGACGCGAGTTGCTCGGCCCGGCCGAGAACGTCGCCGATGATCTCGGCCAACGACTCGACGGCGGTGTGCACGTCGTCGGGGAATCGCCGGTCGATCCGCTGAAGCAACGCGTCCAGGTCGGCGCGGAGCCGCTGCGTCTCCACTTCGGCGGGCGAGATCGACAGCCGAACCCGGTCGGGCGGGGCGACCAGCGCGCCCACGCCGTACAGCGCGGCCACGACCACCGGCCAGAGGGCCCCCGCGAGCCCGAGGAAATGGGCCGCGACGCCGAGCAGCGCCAGCGATGAGCCCACGATGTTCCGGGTCGAGCCCAGGTAGCGCAGCACCCGGTCACTGATACCCACGGATCTCCTTGAACGCGCTGCTCAATGAGGTGGAGCGGGCGTCGAACACGGCACCGCCGGTCAGGGCGGCGACCTCGCGCATCTCCTCGACGTCGCTCTCGCCGAAGAGCACGACGAACGTGGGCGTACGGCGCCGCTCCTCCGGCAGCGCGCGATAGTGAGCCTCGAAGTCGGCGTAGCCGGAGCCGTTGATGTTCACGCCGTCGGTCATCAGCACGATCGACGTGTAGTGGCCGGGCGTGGCGGGCTGGTCGTAGGCCGCCCTGAGGCTGTCGTAGATCGCGGTGCCGCCGTCGGCGTCCAGCCGCTCGGCGAACTCCGTGATCTGTGCGAGCACCGGCGACGGGTTCCGGTCGGGGACGGTGAACGAGGTCGGCCGTCCCGCCGTACTGTTGAAAGGGATCATCGTCACGGTTTCGCGATTGCTGAAGCGGGAGAATGCGCCGGATGCGGAGGTGTCCGCGCCGGTCAGCGTGACGAGCGCCTGCCGGAGCGCCTCGATCCGGTCGCCCCGCATCGAGCCCGAGGTGTCCAGCACGAACATCGCGTGGGCCGGGACCCGCACCTGATTGAGATAAGTGTCGATCAGCTGGTCGGCGGTGCCGCGCTGATTGGGGAAGGGCAGCTCGATGAGCTGGGAGGAGCCGAATCGGGGGTCCGGCTCGACGCCGGGAACGATCGGCCGCCGATGGGTCGTGTTCATGATCTCCTTCTGTACGGCGGGCGAGCGCAGCCAGGCGGTGAGCTTGCCGTACAGGACCTTCTTGTGCTCGGGGGCGGAGGCGAGCAGCGTGAGCGGATAGTCGGCGCTGACCACGCCGTCGCTCGGATAGACGAGAGTGACCGGCTCCCGCAGACCCATCAGCACCGATTCGTAGTTGACCATTCCGTCGACGCTCGTGTCGCGGCCATAGGCGTCGGCCAGCCAGCCCGACGAGCCCGCCGTCAGCCGCTGCGCGGAGAAGAAGTCCTTGAGCTTGGGCGTCACCGCGCCGATCTGCGCGGCGCTGAGCGCCCCATCCGCGTCCGACAACGCCGCGGCCACCCCGACCAGCGCGGAGAAGCCCGAATTGGAGGAGGCGGGGTTGGTCATGCCGAAGCTGAACTTCCCGGCCTTGGCCACCGCGGCGATGTCCGCCCAGGAGACCGGCCTCTTGTCCCAGCCGAGTTCCGCGGCTTTCGCCGGCTTGAGGCCCAGCACGACAGGGGAGACCATC
This sequence comes from Microtetraspora glauca, assembly GCF_040656155.1. Taxonomy (NCBI): domain Bacteria; kingdom Bacillati; phylum Actinomycetota; class Actinomycetes; order Streptosporangiales; family Streptosporangiaceae; genus Microtetraspora; species Microtetraspora glauca. The sequence continues at coordinate 202,426 of NZ_JBFALK010000010.1, read as the reverse complement.
ACTTTGGTCTGGCTGGAGAGCCTCGCGGGGGCGCCGTCGATCAGCGAGAGGTAGCGGTTGGAGGAGAACCAGATCGCGTCCGCCTCACCGTCGGCGCGGCCGCTCGCGACCTGCTCGGCACCGTCGAGTGTGCCGGTGTAGGTCAGCTTCACCTGTACCCCCGTTTCTGCGGCGGCCCGCCGGAGCAGCGGCTCGAGGTCCTTGATCTCACTACCCGCCAGCACCCGCAGCGTGTTGGGTGAGTCGGGTGGCTTGGTTCCGGACGAGCAGGCGGCGGCCAGCAGGAGGAGGAGGGCCGCGAGCGCCCGCCTCATCGCGCCGCCTCCCGCGCCCGCTCCAGGTAGGTGTTCGCGTGGGCCAGTTCGACCGTCAGGCTGTCGACGGTGGCCGCCATGCTGTCCACGGCGTTCGCCTTGAACGCGTCGATCATGTCCATGGTGGCGTAGACGTTGTCGAATGCCTTGCGCAGCGTGTCCATGTCGACCGTCGTGCTGGCCGCCTGGTTCTGGATCGCCCCGGCCTGGGTGCGCAACATCTCGCTGGTGGCCAGGATCAGGTCACTCGTGGTGGCGTTGAGCGCGGTGATCTGGTCGAGCACCAGCTTCTGGTTGGCCAGGGCCTGCGCGACCGTCACCGCCGTCCGCAGCGCGGCGACCGTCGTCGTGGTGGCCCGGTCCACACCCTTGCTCAGCTCCAGGTTGTTCTTGCGGATCAGGTCGAGCGCCAGGTAGCCCTGGGCCGACACGGCCAGCTGGGTGAGGATGTCCTGGTGCTTCTGCCGTACGGCGAACAGCGCGTCGGAGCGTAGCGCCGTCGCGCGCTCCTCGTCGGCCAGCGCGATGCGCTCCTCCAGGGCCTCATCGATCGCCTTGGCCATGACCGCGTACTCCTGCAGGCGGGTCATGGTCTCCCACAGGTTGGCCTTCTCACCCTCGATGGCCGCGTTGTCCCGCAGCAACTCGTCCTGGCCGGACTTGAGCGCGCGGATGATGTCGTCGATATGTTTCTGGGCCGACTGATACCTGGCGAAGTAGTCACGTAGCCGGTCGCCGAACGGGATGAGCCCCAGCAGTTTGCGCGTCCCGCTCGTCGCCTGCTTCGGGTCCAGGTCCACAACGGTACGGCGGAGCGCCACGAGCCGGTCCGCGACCCTGGCCTGGGCGTCGGCGCCCTCACCCCTGGCCGCGGACAGCGCGGCGACGGGCCGCTTGAGCATGCGGTTGGCCACCTGCGACGCGGACCTGATCTCGGTGTCGCCCATCGAGGAGATGTCATGCACCTTGCGGGTGAACTGCGGTGAGCGTGGATCGAGCCCGCTCAACTCCCCCGCGAAGTCCTGCGCCTTGGCGGTCAGCTCGGCCGCGCGCTCGTCGAGGAGCGACAACATGGTGGCCGCCGTCTCGGCCGGGACCGGCGTGACCGGCGCGGGTGGCGTGAGCACCAGATCGGACACGTGATGGATCTCCTTGCTAGGGCCGGGAGGCGGCGCCGATCGTGGTGATCAGCTTTTCCAGGCGCTCGTAGGTAGGCGGCTCGACGACGTCGACCAGGTCGGCCGCCGCCGGGGCACCGGTCTCGACGACCAGGTCGGTGAAGGCCTGGGGGCTCGCGGTGCGGAAGCCGTACGCGGCGGCGAGAGCGAGCAGTTCGGGATCCCGGGTGAGCAGTTCACCCACCCGGATTCCCGGCTCGCTGAGGGGGACCAGCGTGTGCTTGCTGAGCACGGTCGGCGAGGGGTAGACCAGCCGCATGCCGGCCTTGATCGCCCCGTCTCCGGCGAAGACGTGGGATAGGTACTGCGCCTCGTAGATGACGAGCATCGGCGTCTTGCCCGCGCCCAGAGCGAGATAGTCGTCGAACGATGCCTCGCTGGTGGTCTCGGAGAAACCCTGGTCAAGAACCACCGGTGCGAGGAGCGGCGCGACCTTGGCGATCTGGGTGTCGGAGCTGACCACGTCGTCGCCGTTGGCGACGTAGCCGATCACGGAGAGATACATGGCCGCGGAGTTGGAGGTGCGAATATCGGTGGTGGTGAGCAGCACCCGCTTGCGCGCCGGATAGGCCGAGTTGCCGGGAATCTGATCCCACCGTGTGCCTTTAGCGGCTAATTCGAGATATTTCTTTATGTCGAGGACCTGATAACCTTTGCCGGAATCGCGTAGAACGCCGACCTTGGCCAGCAGGCCGGCGATCGGCTCGAAGGTGGCCACGGCCATTGGCGAGTAGAACGGGGAGAACGTCACGGTCGCCCTGCGGTCACGCTTGATCTTCTCCGCGGCAGGAACGCTGGAGGGGAAGGCGAAGGCGTAGCGGCTCAGATCCACGTCGGTGGCGATCTGCCGCGATCCGGCGGTGTCCACCTCGACGCGCAGGGCGTGCTTGGCGAAGGCCGCCTTGACCCGCGGATCATCGAAGAACGACTTCTTCTCCGAGCCGATCACACCCCGCACCACGGTCGGCTGCGGAACCTCGCCGCCCCGATTGCCGACGACGACCGCGATCACCACCACTCCGGCGAGAACAGCCGCCAGAATGACGCCGATCCACCGCTTCATCGCACTCCATTTCACCAAATAGACCGTGTGGTGGAATTATGTGACGGAAAAACTCAGGTGTGAGCGGCGAAACATCGACCGTACGGCAGAATTCATCCGCCGTTCACGAGACCGTCCGCCGGGAGCAAGGCGGCGAAGACCACGCCACTCTCAGCGCCGCAGGGGATATCGGCCTCAGCGTGCTTCCTCTGCCAGGACATGCAGGACGGCTACGCCAGGTGCAGCGACGAGGAGCGGGCCGGGAACCACAAGGTGCAACCACAGCGTCTGCTCAGAGTTCTCGGACGAGAACCTGGTATGCCGCTCGGGAAGCGACTATTACAGTCGGCAGGGCCACGACGTCTGCGGCGGCGGGGGCAGGGAGGCCCGCCGTTGCCCGTACGGAGAGCTCGGTGGCGCCCGGGAAGGATGCGACAGTCGACCGGAGTCCGCGCACCCTCCAACGCGGTGGAGAGCGATCTTCGAGGCGGCTCCGACCTTCAGCCCGCGTTTGCGCGGGCGCTATGTACCACCTTCGTTCTCATATCCCAGGTGAACGTCCTGGTTGCCCGCAGGATGAAGGGGCACGGGTTCCCGCGACCTCCCTGCGGCCGTTCGCCGGCGCTTGGCGAGGCGGTCCAAGGCTGAGACAACCACGATGGAGACGACGAGCAACGCGACGCTTCCGGCGATATCGAGCACGTAGTGGTTCCCCGTGATGAGCACGACCACCGCCATACCCAGCGGGAAGGCCCACGGCAGCAACGCCAATCGCGGATGTGAGCCCCGCAGAGCGAACCACCCGGCATACCCGCACCACAACGACCATCCCACGTGCATGCTGGGCATCGCGGAGAACAGGTTCCGGCCGCTGTTGACGTCTCGTGTGGCCTGGCCGCCACCCAGGATGTCGTACTCGGCGATGATGTCCACGATGCCCGGTTGGGCCAACCGCGGGGGCGACATGGGCAGCGCCCAGAAGACGGGGAGGACGAGGAGGGCCATCACGACGAGGGTCCAGCGGACCCTGGCGTAGGACTCGGCATGCCGGACGAAGACCCACACCAGCACACCGATGATCACGATGTAGTACAGACGGTAGTAGTACACCGCCGGCATGATCAGGGCCGCATGGTCGGCCAGCAACCGGTTCGCCCCCAGCTCGATGTCCAAGTGGAGGGCACGCTCGATGGATTGCAGGGAATGTGCGTTGACGGTGGCGGCCGCCGCCACGTTCTTCCCTGCGGCGGCATGGATCCACGAGAAGGTCAGGATCACGAGCAGCAGACCGGCCACTTCGACGAGCGGGGCGGGGCGCCCGCCCACTCTTCCGACCAGTACGGCTGACCGGGCACGGGCGGCCAGGCGCGACAATCGGCTGGCGTCCACCTCGGGCGGGCTCACGAAGAGCACGGTAACTGACCCCGCTCCGGCGTGGGCCGGGTCACGGGAACGAAAACTCGCGACAGTTGAACAGACGAGCCCATCAGTATCAACCCCCGTGGTCCGGCGGCAGGACCGACCTGGTCCTGGTGTCGGTCGGTGTGGTGGTCGCGAGATCCTCGGCCACACCCGCCTGGAAACCACGCGTCGCTACGCCTTGCCTTCCGACAAGGACAAGGAAGAAGCCCACAAGCTGATCACGGTTGACCGCTGAGCCTGGACTGCCTGGGGAAACGAGGCGTCAAGATCGACTCATGACCGATTTCGCCGCTATCCCCGCCGGACGATGGAACGCCGCCCACCCGCCCGGTCCAGCGGATGCGCACGTCATCAATGGCATCAAGCACATGTCCGTCCGGTTCGAAATTCGGTAGTTTCCGCGCGGCGGTCGTCGTTAGCGTGTCGCGGTGACCTACGAGCATCCTTTGGCGTACGTGCTGGGGCTGGAGGGCATCGCCCTGATGCGGTCCTACACCGGCGAGCATGACCGCGCGTTCGTCGAGGCGCGCCTGGCCGAGATCCGCACGTTTCTCGACGATGACTCCCTGGCGGACACCGCCGTCGAGGTGGCCCGCGTGGACACCGTGGAGGGTTACCGGATCTGGGCGCAGACCTACGATGGGCCCAACACCGCGTTCGACCTCGACGAGCCGTTCATCAGGGAGATTGTCGACGCGTTGCCGGTCGGCGACGCGCTGGACGCGGCGTGCGGTACCGGCAGGATGGCGGCTTATCTGGCCGGTCGCGGCCATCGGGTGCGCGGCGTGGACCTCTCGCCCGACATGCTGGAGCGGGCGCGCCAGCGGGTGCCGCAGGCAGAGTTCCGGCTGGGCGACCTGTCCTCCCTGCCGGTGCCCGATGCGTCCGTCGACCTGGTGGTCTGCTCGCTGGCGTTGACGCATGTGCCGGTGCTGGATCCGGTGCTGTCCGAGTTCGCCCGGGTGTTGCGGCCCGGCGGGGGAACCGCGCGAGCGGACCGACGTCCTGGAGCCCTGGGACGTGTGGCCGTGGGCTCTGTGCGACCTGGCGCCCGAGGCGGCGCACGCGGCCATCGCCGGGACGCCGTCGATGCTGTTCTGGCACTTTCAGCGCTAGCCAGTTCTCCACGGCCGCCGCGATCGCCTCGCCCCCGTGGTTCCGCGCTGTTCGTCGTTCTGCGGTCGCGCGGCCCGTTTCCGCCGTACGCCGATGGCCCTCAATGGGGTCCGATGAGTTCCGATGGGGCAGAGGACGAGGGTGGGCTGCGGGCCGCCGAAGCCGGCGTCGGGCGGTCCCATAGCCAGCCTCTCGGCGCACCCGCAAGAACTGAAGGGGGCGACTGGTCGGCTGGTGATGGAGTCCGGTCAGGACGCGGCTCGTTCGGTCGGTGACGATCCGGGACCGACTGGACTGGCTCGACACATCAGAAATCAGACACGGATCATAATCATCCGTGTACTCTTCGTGTTCATTCTGTTGTTCTCCGGAGGGTGCCATGCGCAGGATCATCCGTCTCTTCGCCACGCCCGCGGTCGTCACCGCAGGCACGATCGCCGCTACCGCAGCCGCTGCCAGCGCTGACGTCGGCGTCGGCGTGGCAGGCGCCGGCGCGACCGTACATTGGGTGCCTCTCGGCACTCTTCTCTTCAGCGACCGGAACATCAAACGCGACATCGTCCCCGTGCAGTGGGTCCGCTGATCTTGAAGCTGTCGGGGCTCATACGGCTGCGCAATCGACACCACCAGCCGATCGCGCAGCCTCTCCATGACCATCGAGACGACGCTTCACCCGAGCCATGCCCCAGCGCTGTCAACGGCTACGAGATCCTCGCCAAGGTCGCCGAACTGCCCATCAGCACATGGCGGTACGGGTGGGAGCCCGACGGGGTGCACCATCTGGGGCCGATGGCACAGGACTGGAAGGCTGCATTCGACTTCGGCCAGCCGGACACCCGCATCCCGGCGGTCGACGCCAACGGGGTAACGCTCGTCGCCGTCCAGGCCCTGTACCGGCTCGTTGTCGACCTCCAGCAGCAAGTCGACCAGCTCCGCGGTACCGCCTCGCCATCCGGCCAGGAGAAGCCGTCGAGGAGCGGCTGACCCGTCGATCTCGCGCGCATCCGGCGGGCTACGGACTGGGTGTGTGAGCGGTTCTGACGCCGGAGCCGGCGATCGCCCTTCTGCAGAACCTCCCCGCGTAGGACCGGCAAGCACTCACCGAGCTGATCAACCCGTGCGCGCAGAAGGAAAGCGCTGTGGCGGCTCGGCGACGACCTCGCCGCCGCGTGGATTCTGCTGCCGGACGGCGCCGCCGACCGCTTCCATGCCGCCTACCGGCCGGCCCCGGACGCCGCGACCCTGCGCCGCGCCTGCGGATGGACGGCGGGGCAGGCCCTCGCCGGCATCCTCATCGGAGACGCCGGCGTTCACGGCCGCCCAGGCGGCAAGCCCACCTGGGGCCCACCCGCCCACGCCGCACTGCGACGCCTCACCGAAACGGCCCATCGCTGATCGATCGCCTCTCCACACGCTCGAATATCTTCGCGCCGGACCCCACCATGCTCGGCATGCTGTAAGCGGGGCCGCTCCCGTCCGCCCGGAGCGACCTCCGTAGGCGTGCCGCAGCCGAGGTCGAGCAGCGGCGCGCCTACCGCGATCTCGAAAACTGCTTCGACCTCGACATGAACCGCCACCTGCCCGGCCGGTCACCCACAGGGCCCTGAACCGCGGACGGCCTCTGTCAACCGGTGGTGACCGCCGCTGCCGACGCGTCCGGACGAGCGCCATCCGCTTCGCCGGTGTCCGAGCCCTTCGCCGGGGGAATTCGGGCCGCGATCTGGCCGCGGGCGTGCTCGCACCCGGCGAAGGGGTACGGGCAGGCGAGCGCGTGCTCGATCAGCTCCTTGGCCACCCGCGCCCGTGAGATGCGCCGCTCCAGCTCGTCGACATGGCGGCGCAGCAGGTCCCGATGGTCCATCGGGTCGGAGGTGGACAGCAGCGTACGCAGCTCCCCCAGCGTGAAGCCGCCCTCCTTGCCCATCAGGATCAGCACCACACGCTCGAGGTCCGCCGGCTCGTACGACCGTTGACCGCCCGCGCGCCGTGCGGGTTTGAGCAGGCCCATGCTCTCCCAGTGGCGCAGCACGTGGGTGGCGAGTCCGAACCGTTCCGCCAGCTCGCCGATGGCCTACGCGTTCGACGCCGCAGGCGGGCGGGTGTTCTTCGGCGGCGAGATCGCCGAGGTCACGCCGTTGGAGCGGTATCGGGCCGAGCAGCCGCCGGTGAACCTCGCCCTGCTGCCGGTCAACGGGCTGCGGCCGTTCTTCGGCCCGCGCCTGGTGATGGGCCCGAGCCAGGCCGTCGCCGGGTCGTCCGTGCTCGGCGCGCGGGTGCTGGTCCCCGTGCACGACGCCCACGGGCACGATCCGCTGTCACGCCTGTTCCGTACCAACGGCACCGCGTCGGACGCGGTACGGCTGGCCGGCCCGGACCTGCTCGTGACCGACCTGCCGACCGGTGAGCGGTGGGAGTCGCCATGCTGAACCTGTTCGTACACGGGACGGTGACGGAGATCGAGCCGATCGCCGAGCGCATGCGCCGCGTCCGCGTCTCCGGCCCGGAGCTACGTGACCTGAGCTGGACCCCGGGCACGCACATCCGGCTGCGGGTCGGCGACCCGCGCCGCCCCCGCTCATGGCCGCAAGGTCTCCTGCGCACCTACTCGATCTGGGATTACTCGCCCGAGGGCCATCTCGACGTATGCGTGCTCGACCACCCCGCCGCCGGGCCCGGGGCGTCGTGGTCGCGCGAGGTGGGTGTCGGCGACACCGCGGCCTTCATCGGGCCGAAGGGGAGGTTCGCGCTGCGCGAGGGCGCGTCGTACCACCTGTTCGCCGGGGGCGAGACCGCGGCCGTCGCGTTCGGCGCGATGCTGCGCGCGCTGCCGGACGCGGTTCGCTCGCTGGACCTGCCCGGCGAACCGGGTGCCGCCTACCTCGCCGGCGAGGCACGCGCCTGTCAGGCGGTGCACGGCCATCTGGTCGGCGAACGCGGCTGGTCCCGCCGGGACGTCGTGGTGAAACCGTTCTGGACGCCGGGACGACGCGGCATGGACTGACGCCGGCGCCACGATCTCGTTGACGGCAATGACGCGTCGCACATCGTCGGCGGCGTGATCCAGACGTCTACGTCCGGGGGCAGCGCGTCCGGAAGTCGTCCGCGATGGCGTCGAACGTGGCCCACCGGACGCCCTCGTACCAGTTGATGTGCTCGATGAGGCGCTCATGCATGAGCAGGACCTGCGGGTGACCGGAGACGTCCGGGTGGATCGTCGCTACCCGCCGATGGTGTGCACACCCTGACTGAAGCGGAGTCATGGCCGGAAGCCGTCGTATCCGTCGGATCTGACCGATGCCGAATGGGCGTGTTAGGCCGTCGGTCGACTCTGCGGCGATGCTCACAAACCGAAATTCAGACGGCCCGGAGGACTGGAAACGGCCGCTCTTTTTGAAGCGGCAAACTGAGGATCACTCATTTCATCGGGCGTACCTAAAAAGATCTCGGCAAAGATCGCTTCTCGCGGGCGCCTCTCATCAGCACGTAGTGGCCGACTGCGGCCAGTCGGGAACTTGCCGTAACTGGCCTATTTACATCTATTCGCCGACCGGTCACCATATGGCCGTGGCCACAAAGTCACCGGGGTTACCAACCAATGCGATTTGGTATCCGCTCGCGCCAACACGTGAGGAGAAGGCGTTCCGGGTAGCGCAATCATAGAAATTCTGCACGGCCAGCGATCCCAAATTCGGTATGGCATAACGCCACACCAGAAGGAATGACACCGTGAGAATGACGCGAAGATTACAGGCCGCCGTGTGCGTGGTGGTGGCCGGTGCAATGCTGGCGGCCGGGGTAGGGACGGCGTCCGCCGCGCCCGGGGTCACCCCGGCGGACGTGACGCTGGACCTGGCCCCGGGCGGATCGACGACGATCGCCAAGACCGTGTCCACTCCGGCGATCCCACCCAAGCCGGACATCACGGTCCTGATCGACACAACAGGGAGCATGGGCGAGGTCATCTCGAACGTCCAGACCAATGCGAACACCATCTTGTCCAACGTCGCTTCGGCGCAGCCGGACGCGCAGTTCGCGGTCGCCGAGTACAGGGACGTGTCGTGGGACGCGACGTCGTTCCGGGTGGCGCAGAACCTCACCGCCAACCAGACCGACGTCACCGACGGACTCAACTCGCTGGTCGCGATGGGCGGCGGCGACACCCCCGAGGACGGCATCAACGGTCTGTTCCAGGTAGCGTCCGGGGCGGTCAACTTTCGGCCGAACAGCTCTCGGATCGTGTTGCTGATCGGGGACGCCCCCAGCCATGACCCCAGCAACGGCCATACGCTGGCCGATGCGATCAGCGCCCTGCAGGCAGCCGACATCACCGTGCTCGCGTTCGACCTGAACGACCCGTACGGGCTGGACTCCACCGGGCAAGCGACCGCGATCACCAACGCCACGGGTGGACGGCTGTTCTCCGGCATCAACCCCTCGGAGGTCAGCGACACCATCCTGGCGGCCCTGCACAACCTGCCGGTCACGGTCACCCACCAGCCGCGCGACTGCGACCCGAACCTGTCGGTGTCCTTGACCCCGGGCAGTCGGACGGTGACCAGCGGCGATGATGCCACCTTCACTGAGACCGTCTCCGTCGGCGCCGGAGCCATACCGGGAAGCACCATTACCTGCAAGGTGGACTTCCTGCTCAACGGTGTCCTGTCGCCAGGCTTCACTGAAACGATCACCGAGCACGTCCCAAAGGCGACCCCATCGATCACCACGACGCCATCGGGCCCGGTGCCCGCGGGCGGGAACGTCTCTGATACAGCGACCCTGTCCGACGGGTACCACCCGACGGGCACCGTCACGTTCCAGCTGTTCGGGCCCGGTGACACCAGCTGTGCGACGCCGATCGCCACCCGCACCGAGACGCTGTCCGGCAGCGGCACCGCCGCATCCGGCAACGTGACCATCGGCGCGGCCGGCACCTACCGGTGGACCGCCATCTACAGCGGTGACGCCCACAACAACTCCGTCACCTCACCCTGCAGCGCCGAACAAGTCACCGTCACGCCGCAGCGGCTGACCGGACGGGCCTACGGCCTGACCGCCGACGCCACCCTGGCCGGCATCCAACTGGTCAACATCGCGCCCACCCCCGACAGCGGCCCCATCTCCACCACCTCGACCAATACCACCTCGGTGCCCTGCACCGCCTCCCTCAGCGGACTGATCAGCGCGCACGCCCTCTGCGCAAAGGTCGCCACCACCGAATTCCCCGGCAAATCCGTGGCCACCGCCTCCATCGACGACACCACCATCGGGATCACCGGCATCCCGGTGATCACCGTCAAGACCGTCAACTCCAGCTCCACCACCACCTGCGCTGGATCCACCGGAACCACCACGATCGCCTTCCTCAAGGTCGGCAACACGGTGGTCATCGCAGAACCCACCAATATCCAACCCAACACCACGGTCAACGTCGGCGTCGTCAAGCTCGTCCTCAACGAGCAGATCCCATTCACCACCCCCGACAAGGGCCTGACCGTCAACGCCGTCCACATCACGGTCGACGCCCTCGGCCTGGCCAAGACCAACGTCGTCCTGGCCTCCTCCGAAAGCGATATCGGCAACTGCCCCTAACCCAACACACCTGAACCGATCAACCCGAGGCCGGGCGGAACACCGTAGCTCCGCCCGGCCTCGGCCGGGCTTCAGGCCCCCCCGGGGGGTCGCTTGCTCCGCATAGGCGGTCTCGCCACTGCCGGTCCCGCCGGCCGGGCCGAAGACCGCGTCCAGGGCACTGCGTGTGCCGCAGCCCACCACCGCGACCAGCCCCGCAGCCGCCCCTTCCCGCTGGCCGGCCTCCGCCGGAGGGCTGCTGCGGCAGCGGCGCGTGCATGACCGCGTTGCCTGCTCGGCGCGAGCGGCACGCCGTGATGGAGCCGGCCCAGGAAAGATGAAGAGCGCGGCATGACGAAGTCCCCACCGGTGGCGGGGGCTTCGTCATGCTCACGACGCCGGGCCGGTGCCCGCAGTAAGCGGGTTGCCGTCCTCCCTTAGGCCGGAGACGAGTCCTCCCTTAGGCCGCAGATGATCACCTTCTGGGAGGAGTCCGGATCGCTGTCACTGGCCGACAATCGGCAGTGCGGCATCGGAGATTATCGGGGCATCCGGTGGCCGCCACAGATGTAGGACCAGCACCTCGCGTTGGCCGCGACCTCACCGCAGGAGTCCATGTGACCCGTCTTCGTCCCGCGTTCACCGTCGCGCTGTTGGCCGCGGCCTTCGTGGGGGCACTGTCCCTCCCGGCCCAGGCGACCGAAGGCGGCTCGTGCAACACCGGCCCGAACGGTCCCGCGTGCCATTCGCCCGGCTGGGGAACCAAGTAATAGGAAGGATCGTCATGCGTCACGCACGTCGCCTCGTCATCGCCTCGCTACTGGCCGCCGCGTGGATAGTCCCCGCCACCGTTCCCGCCCAGGCTGCCGCCCAGGCGGAGTGCTATCAGATCTACAACAACAACTACAACGTCCTCCGCAGTTGGGGCTGGAGTCACGAGAAGGCGTCCGCTGAGGCGCTCGCCGTCTATGAGGAGTGCCTGCGCCTCAACGCCGCGACGGACACCCCGACGGACTGATACAACGGCGAACTGACCTGCGGCTGCTTCTACGGACAGGGGAGCGTGCGTAGAAGCAGCCTCTCCCGCAGTCCTTCTACCGGCCACCGATACGGCGGGTGTAGTTCGCGTCGATCCGGCCCGGGCTGAACGGGTCGGTCGGCATCCACGTCGCCCACTCGCGTTCCGGTCGGTGAACATGCCGCGCAGGCGGACGCGGTCGAGGATCATCTGCTGCGCGATCGGCTCCGCGCGCAGGAGTTTGCCCTATTTCGCCCGCACGGATTTCACGAGCGGCGGCAGCTTCTTCTCCGGAATCTCGCCTTCCTTCTGCAGCGCCTCCCACGAGGTGCGGATCGCCAGCTCGCACATATCGCCGCCGTAGTTCGTCTCGACGAAGATGACGCTCGCGTCCGTCTCGTGCGCGCGCTGGCACGCGGCAGCCGACCACTCCGTCGACGACATCACCCCGGACCGGTCGTGGGTGATCCACACCCGGTTGTCGTCGCCGAGGAAGCCGCCGATGACGCCTTAGGTGTCGCTCCCACGCGTCGCCGTACAGCTGCCGTTTCAGCCGCATCGTCGTGTCGGCCAGGCGGACGAGCTCGTGTCAGGACAGCTTGTCGGGCCGCATGTGCGGCAACGCCTGCCCGATCATGCCGGTCATCGCACGGAGGATTGTCGCGTCCGCCTCGGCGGCTCGGCGCCACTGCTCCTCCAGCTCGGCCACGTACACACGGGCCAGTGGATGACCCGACGCGGTCGATGAAGGGCTTCATGGTCCCGTAGGTCATGAAGCTCTCGTAGGTGCGGGATGGGTGCTGGAAGTAGGGGTGCGGTGCGCGCAGCACCAGGCCGTACTTGGCCCAGTGGATTCCGCCATCGGAACCCTCCCCGCCCTCCATCCCTGTGACGTAGTAGCAGGTGGGTACCCGAGGGGTTTCGGCGACCATCAGGTTGCCGACGTTGGTGTACTCCATGCTCTGGAGGGTGACCATGCCCCTCTTCGGGTCGAGGCTGCTGATGAAGCGCCTCTTCAGCGCCATCATCCGGGCCCTGGTGGAGCCGGTGATTGTCAGCGGGAGGAAGATCTCACGGATGCCGGCTCGGGCGAAGCGGAGGAAGCCACCGTCGATCGCCGGATACTCGTCCGCCTTCACATCGAAGGTGGGGGCGTCGAGCCTCTTGGCGCCACGGCGAAGCAGGATGGCGGGCCCGCTGTACGCCTCGTCGGTGAGGGTGAACAGAGACCCGTCCACTCCCCCGCAACTGCACGATGGTGGGCTTGAACAACACGGGCAGACCTCCTGATTAAAGAGAAAAGCCGTTGAACGGATAGGCCCCGCGACGCCTGGCGGAAAATGGGGTGTATTGACTTCATTACTTTCAGCGAGAAAGAGTGAGGTCCCCGGAAACTAAGGGAGGTCGTCGTGAGCGTGCGCGTAATCCTGATGCTGATGGGCGGTCTCATCCTTTTTGTGGTGGTCAACCCGGACGCGGACGGACTCTGGGCCCTCATGCTCTTCGGCTTCCTGGTCTTCCTACTCGCCGTGGTCACGTCTGACGACCCACCGACCGGGCGTGGCGGCGGCGACGGAGGCGCCGGATACGACGGAGGCGGGAGAGGCGGAGACGGCGGATTCGGGGGAGACGGGGGAGACGGGGGAGACGGCGGCGATTAAGAAGAAAGAAGGGCCCCAGCCGGGATACGGCTGGGACCGTCAGGGAGGGGGATTAATCGTAGAGGGCGTCCGCGTAGGACAACTGAGCCTTTTTCATCCTGCTTCTCGAGTCTGAAGGACGTGAATGGCTTTGACGAGCTGACCTGCTCGTTTGGGACAGCAGCGTAGTTTCTGGAGGATGCGCCAGTTCTTCAGCTGTGCATTGGCCCGCTCGCCGGGGCCGCGGAGCTTGGCGTGAGCGGAGTTCGCGATCTTCTGCCCGACCGGCTTGCCTCGGCCCTTGTACGGCACGCGGACCGGCTCACCGGCTCCGACGTAGCCCTTATCGGCGAGAGTGACCATGCCGGCGGCTTTCAAGCGGCGGATGATGCCCCAGATCCGGGCTGCGGTCAGGTCATGCACGGAGCCTGGCAGGGAGTGAACTGCGCCGGGTTTCGTGGAGGCCGGGGTTAGTTGGCTCCGGCGAGGATAACCGGGTTGATCCGTGCGCGGTAGAGCGCCTCGAATTCGGTAGGCGGGAGATCCTGGCAAGCGCTGTGCAGCCGCCGGTTGTTGTACCAGTCCACCCATTCCATGGCGGCGATCTCCACATCATCCAGGCCCTTCCAGGGCCCTCGCCGGTGGATCAGTTCGGTCTTGTACAGGCCGATGGTGCTCTCGGCCAGGGCGTTGTCGTAACTGTCTCCGCGTGAGCCGACCGAGGAGACGGCGCCGGTCTCGGTCAGGCGCTCGGTGTAGCGAATCGACAGATATTGAGATCCCCTGTCGGAGTGATGCACCAGCCCGTCGACGTTGCCGCCGCGCCGCCAGATGGCCATCTCCAGCGCGTCCAGCGGCAGGTCGGTGCGCAGATGATCGGCCAGCCGCCAGCCGACGATCATCCGCGAGTACACGTCGATGACGAAGGCGGCGTAGACGAACCCCGACCAGGTCGGGATGTAGGTGAGATCGGCGACCCACAGCTGATTGGGCGCCGTGGCGGTGAAGTCACGCTCGACCAGGTCGGCAGGCCGCAGGGCTTGCGGTTCGACGATCGTGGTCCGCTTCTTGTGGTCACCGCGGACCGCGCCGGTCAGTCCGAGTTGCCTCATCAGCCGGGCGATCGTGCAGCGGGCTGCGCTGACGCCCTGGCGGGTGAGTTCCTTCCACATCTTGCGCACGCCGTACACCTCGAAGTTGTCGTTCCAGACGCGGGTGATCTCGGCTTTGAGCTGTTCGTCGCGGACCGTCCGTGCCGAGGGCCGGCGTGTCTTGGCCGCGTAGTAGGTAGAGGTCGCCACCTGGAGTACTTCGCAGATCGGCTCGATGAACCGATCCGGTTTTCGTGGAGGCCCTGGTGTGCCATAGGGGCGATGCGGACGACGGCCCGCAGAGCCTTTTCCCGTGTTCGGAGACGCTCAAGCCGGATTGACCCAGGGCGGCCGGAAGGGCCGGTCGGTTATCCGTCGTCCGAGATGCCGAACGGTGCCCGCCAGGTTCATGGCGTGGGCCAGGGCACATCAAGACACATCGGTTGAAGGGCTTTCGTACGTGGCTCTGCTCACACTCCCGCAGCTGGAGCGGCATCTCTTCGGTGCCGCTGAAGTCGACGGCTGCTCCGTCAAGGTCGTAGCCCAAAGCACGGCTGCCTCCTTGTGCAGTCCAAGACGCCCGTAGCAGGTCGCACGCTGCACATCGAGGTAGCGGGGAGTGTCCTCAGTGTCAAGCTCAAGCGGGCCTTGACCTCCCCTCCGGGTGGCCGGGTGCTTCCTTCATTCGTATGAGTGCCAAAATCATCTCTGGTGGGGAGTTTCTGGACAGCGAGCCTCCCTAGCGTGGCCGTTATGAATTGCGCATTGCTCAGACGGGGCGCGGCCTCTGCGGTGGCGGTCGGCCTTCTGCTCACCGGGCCCGCCGTACAGGCCATGTCAAAGCCCGTCACTGTGGCCCTGCCCCAGCCGACAGGTCCACGCGAGATCGGCACTGTCGCGCTGCACCTGCGTGACAGCTCCAGGGCCGACCCGTGGATCAAGGCACATGACCGGCGTGAGCTGATGATCAGCCTGTGGTACCCCACCCGTCGTCCGGACGGCCACCCCGCTGCGCCTTGGCTGCCGCCTCGCGCCGCCGAGGCCTTCTATCGCAACAGCAGCCTCTCGCCTGCGGCTGTCAGCCTGCCTTTGACCCATGGCCGTGAAGGGGCCCCTGTGGCGGGCCGAGGGCTGCCCGTCGTACTGTTCTCACCCGGCAACGGCGCCGACCGTTCCATGAACACCGCCACGGTCGAAGAACTGGCCAGCTGGGGCTACATGGTGGTCACGATCGATCATCCGGGCGATGCCGGCGAGGTGGAGTTCCCCAACGGCACGGTCACCGGCCGTGTCCTGAAACCAGTCCCGGTGAGCCGGCTGGACGAGAAGGCCAAAGAGATCAAGGTGCGGGTGGCCGACACGCGATTCGTGCTGGACCGGCTCAAGGAGCTGAACAAGGGGCAGAACCCCGATGTTGAAGGCCGGAAGCTGCCGGAGGGGCTGCGTGGCGCGTTCGACCTGAGCAGGGTCGGCATGTTCGGCCATTCCGCGGGAGGAGCGACGGCCGCCGCGACGATGCTGGAGGATCGGCGGGTCAAGGCGGTTTTGAACCTGGACGGACCCGCCCTCGGCAAGGTTGCCGCCAAAGGATTGGCCAAGCCGTACATGCTCATGGAGGCCGAGATCTTCGACAAGCCCATCCGCGGGCAGAAGGCCTTCTGGTCCCGGCTGAAGGGCTGGCGGCTGCACGTGAAGACCAAGGGCGTCAAGCACAATTCCTATACCGACCTGCCGCTGCTGTACGAGCAGGCGGCGACGGTGATCGGCCTGTCAAAGGAGCAGCTGCAAGCGGTAAACGGCACACTGTCGGCGGCGCGTTCCGTGGCCGTCACCCGCGCCTACTCCATGGCCTTCTTCGATCTGCATCTACGGCGCAAAGGCGACCTGCTCGACAGGCATTCCTCACGGTTTCCCGAGGTGCAGGTGATCGCCCGTTAGGGCTCACGCGACCAGATGAAGCCGCTCTCGTAGGCGTAAATGGTGGCATGCAGCCTGTCGCGGACCTGGAGCTTAGCCAAGATGGAGGCGACGTGCTCCTTGACGGTCGTGGCGCTGATGCCCAAGGCCGCGCCGGGCTGTACGTGCGGCATGTCGATCATCCTGCCAGTGGTGGCACCTCCCAGGAGTGTTCGATATTGTTCGAATACCCCTCCTGGTCTGCACTGCAACGGAGGATCACATGCGCCGCTTTCGTAGACCGGCCCAGGCGGTTCTGAATGATGCAGCGGAGCGTGTCGTTGCGCTCCTCCCGAACCGGAATGACGCAGCACGGACAAGATCGTGACGCGATGTTCACATTTTGTTCGCATCGGCCCCCTGGAGAGATCATTTCAGCGGGGAACCCGTGATCGCCTCTCACGAGTCCCCGCACGTTCTCCCTGGTAGCGGAGGCGGACGGGAATCGAACCCGCCAGGCCGAGATCCTCGACCTCAACGATTTTGAAGACCGCGGGGGCCACCAGGCGCCCAGACGCCTCCAGGGGAGAACGTATCGGCAGGCGGGTAAGGGCCATCACGAACGGCGCCCATGAACTCCCCACTTCTGTCCAGATCGATCAAGTGAGGCGGCATGACCGGAACGACGACGGAGCCCGGATCTTCCATGCCGGGATCCGGCGCGGGGAACGGCCCGGTGGCGATCACCACCCCCCGGGGCGGGGAACCCCGCGTGGGAGACGGCACGGCGAACGGGACGATAAGGCTCACGCAGTACGCCCACGGAGGCGGCTGCGCCTGCAAGATCCCTCCCGGCGAGCTGGAGGCCATCGTCTCGGGCCTCATCGGCCGCCCTGACGACGCCTTCTCTCCCGCCGGTGAGCTGCTCGTCGGGCTGGACGACGGGGACGACGCCGCCGTCATCCGGATCGAGAGCGGCCGGGCGGTCGTCGCGACGGCCGATTTCTTCACTCCCGTCGTTGACGATCCCTACGACTGGGGACGGATCGCCGCCACCAACGCCCTGTCCGACGTGTACGCGGTGGGCGGGGAGCCGCTGGTGGCGGTCAACCTGCTGGGCTGGCCCCGCGACACGCTGCCGATGGAGCTCGTCAGCGAGGTGCTGCGCGGCGGCCTCGACGTCGCGCGGGCGGCGGGCTGCCACGTGGCGGGCGGCCACAGCGTCGACGACCCGGAACCGAAGTACGGCATGGCCGTCACCGGCCTGGCCGATCCGGCCCGGCTGCTGCGCATCGACGGGGGCCGGGCCGGCCTCCCGATCTCGCTCACCAAACCGCTCGGGGTCGGCGTGCTGAACACCCGGCACAAGTCGACGGGCGAGGTCTTCCCGCAGGCCGTCGCCGCGATGACCACGCTGAACCGGGACGCGGCGCGGGCGGCGCTCGCCGTGGGAGCCGGGTGTGCAACGGACGTGACCGGCTTCGGGCTCCTGGGCCACCTGTACAAGCTGGCCAGGGCGAGCGGCGTCACGGCGGTGGTGGACACGGCGGCCGTGCCGTACCTGGAGGGGGCGAGGGAGGCGGTGCGGGACGGCTATGTGAGCGGTGGCACCCGGCGCAACCTGGCCTGGGTGGAACCCCATCTCGATCCGGGTCACTGCGGCGCCGCCGAACTTTTGCTGCTGGCCGACGCGCAGACGTCAGGGGGCCTGCTCGTGGTGGGCGAGATTCCGGGCGCCCCCGTCATCGGTGAGCTCGTCGCATGCGACGGCGCCGCGCTGCGACTGCGCTGAGCGCCGTCACGGGGGCGCTCAGCGTCACTCCGCGGCCGCCGCATCCCGGGCATCTCCGCAGTTCATCCCCTATGCGCGGTGCCTCCCCATTTCCAGCGACACCCGCACATCGTTACGGTCGCCACGCCATCAAGCCGCCGGAAACGCCTTGTCGGTCGCGGCCGTAGCCGAACCCCCGGCACCGTTGAGATCGTGACCTTGCTCCCGCCTTGCCCGCACCATGCGCGACAGCCCTGCAAGGACGGGAGGACCGCGCTCATCATTCCCCCGGCAGAGAAAGGGACCACCGGCCGTGCGTACACGTCTCAGGACCGCGCTCACCACGACCACTCTCGGCGTCGGCATCAGTGTCTTCGCCCTCCACGGCATCGCCGCGGCGTCCACTTCGGCGATCCCGGCGGGCAACGCCCCGTCCTGCGTCGCCGTCTGGCAGAACACCGGGACCATCACCAAGACCGGCTACGCCCGAAACGACTGCGGCTACTCACTTAACCTGAAGATCGTCTGGGCGAACGGCGTGGACGGGAGCTGCCAGACCGCGCGGCCCGGCGACACCATCAAGAGCAAAGTGCCGCGGGGCCCCAGGAACTTCGACGGCGCCGACCGCTGCTGATCGCATCAGCGCGGACGAGAACGGCCCCCGCCCCCGACGGGTGCATTCGAGGGGTCGTCGCAACACGTTGATCCATTACTGGCGACGGCCAGCATAGCGAGCCGACTGGGTTTCCGTAGTCCCCGAGTTGCAGGGGCTACGGAAGCCCATGGCCGGAAGCCGGCAGATCGCCAACGAGGGTGACATGAAGCCGGCCGAGATCGGGGCGGTTCGGTAGTCTCGGCTGATGGCGAAGATCTTGGTCACGGGGATGTCTGGCACCGGCAAGTCCACGGCGTTAGAGATGCTGGCGGCCCGGGGTCATCGCGCCGTCGATACTGACACCGACGAGTGGAGCCACTGGGTGACCCTGTCGGACGGATCCACTGATTGGGTGTGGCGGGAGCCGGCTATCAGCGACCTGCTCGCCAACCATGGTGAGGGCGCCCTCTTCGTGGCCGGCTGCAAGTCCAATCAGGGTCGGTTCTACCCGCAATTCGACCACGTCGTCCTGCTCAGCGCTCCCGCTGAGATCATGCTTGCCCGCATCGCGACGCGAACCAACAACCCCTTCGGCAAGCGCCCTGAGGAACGTGAGGCCATCCTGCGTGACCTGGCCAACGTGGAGCCGCTGCTCAGGGCCACCTCCACTGTCGAGATTGACGCTTGTGCGCCGATCGACAAGGTCGTCCAGCAGCTTGAGGAACTGACGCAAACGACGCCGTGATCAAGGGTTGCAGGAACAGGCACTCCAGCCTCACCTGGCTTTGTTCGTGAGTTTCGGCACCAGCGGAATCTCGCCGATCTCGATGTTCGTGAGTTTGGGCGCCACCCCTCGGTGGGGGCGGGATATGTCTGTCGTCGGCCAGCGCACCGCTCACGCACGGTGACGGGTGTCGGAGGCGGGACGCGCCTTGTCTGCGGCAGATCCGCATGGGGCAGAATGTGCCGATGACGATCTCCACTGACGGCTCCGGTCCGGTCCGGATTGTGACGGCCGTTCTTCGCGACGGCGATCGGGTGTTGCTGTGTCATCGAAGCGCCGGACGCCGTTGGTATCCCGACGTGTGGGACCTGCCGGGCGGTCATGTTGAAGAGGGGGAGGATCCGAAAGAGAGCCTTGTCCGCGAGCTTCAGGAGGAGTTGGGAATCACGGCATCGGAGCCGTCCGGCCCGCCGATGCATGAGATCCGGACCGCGACGTTCGACATGCAGATCTGGTTGGTCGACAGGTGGACCGGAACACCCGTCAACGCCGCGCCGGACGAGCACGACGCTGTGGCGTGGTTCGAGACGTCCGACCTTGACAGCCTGCGCCTCGCCCATGAGTCGTATCTCTCGACGCTCACCGCCGTGCTCGTCACGTGACGCCGCTCCGGAAGCCAGGGGTGCGCGCTCATCGGCAGACCCGCGCACTCGCACCCGGCTCGGTTCATGATTGATTGCACGGAGGGTGAACGGGCTCCGGAGCTACCGCCGGCGCCACCGGCGGGCAAGATCCACAAGTGGTGCCGGTTCTCACGAACATCTCGGCACGCGGCGCCGGCAACGCGGCGCCGAAAGTCGCGAACATCTGGCGCCCAATCTCGCGAACGAAGCCAAGCGCAATCACCTTCCCAGTAGCCGGGCACGGCTCGGTCGTCGACCTCGGCGGGTCGCTCGCTGATCATGACCATGGGTGTGCTGTAACGGGGCTGGCGCTGCTGGGCCAGGCGGCGGGGCTTGCGCATGGCGCGGCCGGTGCGCAGCGCCCGGGTCAGCTCGCGGCGCAGTTCGCCGCGGCCTTGGACGTAGAGCGCCTGGTAGATGGTCTCGTGGCACACATGCATCTCGGGGCGCCGCCGATGTGATCGGTAGCGCCCCCACGTTCTTGCCCCGGTCGGATTGCGTCCGTTACGCCATCGTCGTCCCGTTCGGGAGTTGATGCCGACGATCCGGCATGCCTCCTGGTTGCTCAAGCCCTGCTGCACGAGCCGCAAGTATGCCGCCCGCTCGAAGTCCATCGCATCCCCTCATCTGGGGTGTTGCGACAACCACTAGAAGCAACGACGAGGGCGGGGGCCGTTCTGTGCCTGAACCACCGCCGGAGAGCACCGGCGGTCGGTCCGCGAGAGCCGAACTCATCGGCCGGGAACGGAGGCCGGCCCTGCGGTCTCGACGCGCTCCCGCTGCGGCACCACCGTGTACTTCGGATCGGCGGCGGAGGCGCGGCCCGCCTCGAGGACGCCGAACCGGGTGCACAGCGCCCCGGCGGTGAGGGCGAGTCCGGACGCGGCGGTGGCGACGCGGCTGCGTCCCGCGAGCAGAGTGAGCAGGCCGCCGCCCGCCGTCAGAGCACGCGCCACACGCAGCAGGAGTCCGGCCCTGCCCTGCCGGTACGGCTCGCCGACCAGCCCCAGCCGTTGTTCGAGGAGCGTGGCGGCGGCCGTCTCCACGGCGGCCCCGAGGAGGGCCACGGCACGGGCGGGACCGGCCTCCGCCCGGGGCGTGGCCAGCATTCCCGCCGCTCCGGCGCTGGCCAACGCGCTGCCGGCGAACAGGAACGGCAGCTCCCGATAGCCCGCGTGCCAGGCGGGCACGGCGGTGTCGGCCACCAGCACGGCCGTGTAGGTCGCGGTCAACGGGCCGGTCACCACGGTCGCCAGGGCGGCGGCGTCACCGACGGCAGGGAGGATCCCCGTCACGTCCGACACGGCCGCCGCCGCCGACAGCCCGCCCTGAGCGGCCAGGATCCACGACCCGACGCTCATCGGCGAGGTCGGCTTGAACACCCGCAGCATGTTCAGGAACCGCGCGGGCCGGCCGAGCTCGGCGATCAGGAAGGCGGATCCCGTGGACGCCCCGAGTGCGGCGGTGATCCGCGCGGCGCGGGCCAGACGGTGGCGTCCGGTGAGCCCGGCCAGGACCGCGGTGAGCGACGACGCCCCGGACAGCCCGCCCAGGTAGAGGTAGAGCGGCATGTGCGGCACGTGCCAGATCGGGCGCTTGATCACGGGATGCCCGTAGTAGGAGCGGAACTCCGCCTCCGGCACCGTCTCCGGCCCCGTCCCTGAGACCATGCCCCCCACCGTCCCTGCCACCCCCGACACCGTCCCTGCCACTGACACCGTCCCTGACGTCGTGGCCCGCTCCCGCGACCTCCTGGTCATCGGCCTCTCCCCTGGAACCGCCTCATCGGAAGCCACCCCGCCGGAGGCGAGCCGCCGAACCCCCCGAACCGCCGAACCCCCCGAACCAGGACCCCCCGAACCAGGACCCCTCGAACCCCTCGAACCTGCTCGAACGCCCTGGACCCGCTCGAACCGGCGGACCTGCCGGAGCCACCGCCGGAGCCAACGGCAGCGCCGAGGAAGGACACGGCGACGGCGCCCACCATGGTCAGCGCGGCGGCCCCGGCCCACCTCCACATCGCGGGCAGGTCCCGCGTGGGCACCACGGGGTCGGGCGGCAGGCCGTAGACCTCGGGCTCGTCGAGCAGCAGGAAGAACGCCCCCATGCCGCCCACCCCGTCGCCGGGGCTCTCGCCGTACAGGCGTGCCTCGGTGCGGCCCTCGGCGTGCAGGGCGGCCACGCGGCCGGCGGCCCGTTCGCGCAGCTCGTCGAGCGGGCCGAACTGGATCGAGTCCGTGGGGCACGCCTTCGCGCAGGCCGGTTCCAGCCCGCCGCGCTGCCGGTCGTAGCACATCGTGCACTTCCAGGCCCGGCCGTCGTCCTCCCTGCGATCGATCACTCCGAACGGGCAGGCGGGCACGCAGTAGCCGCAGCCGTTGCAGATGTCGGGCTGGACGACGATGGTGTCGAACTCGGTGCGGAACAACGCGCCGGTCGGACAGACGTCCAGGCAACCGGCGTGCGTGCAGTGCTTGCACACGTCCGACGACATCAGCCAGCGGCCGTCGGGACCGATCCGGAGCGGATCGCCGGTCTCGCCCTCGGGCGTCCAGACAGGCTGCTGCTCGATGAACGCGACGTGCCGCCAGGTGCTCGCCCCGAGCGCGACCGTGTTGTCGTAGGAGGTCGCCTGGAACAGGAACCCGTCGTCGGGGAGCTGGTTCCACTCCTTGCAGGCCACCTCGCACGCCTTGCAGCCGATGCAGATGCTCGTGTCGGTGAAGAACCCCATCCGCTCAGCCATGCCGGTACTCCTCCATCATGGCGAGCAGGTCCCCGCCCCGTGGCCGCCGGCCCGGTCGTACGTCGCAGGTCGTCGCCTTGCTCTCCTGGATGTAGACGTTGGGGTCGAGCGCGATCGGCAACAGGTCGTTCGTGACGTCCCCGGTGACCAGACCGCCGGATCCCCATCCCCAGTGGTACGGCAGGCCGATCTGGTGCACGACGCGCCCCTGGATCCGCAGCGGCCTGACCCGTTCCGTGACCAGCACGCGGGCCTCGATCGCGGTCCTGCTGGTGACGATCGTGGCCCAGTCGCCGTTGGCCAGCCCCAGGTCGGCGGCGAGCGTCGGCGACATCTCGCAGAACAGCTCCGGTTGCAGCTCCGCGAGGTAGGCCAGCGGCCGGCTCATGGCACCGGCCGTGTGATGCTCGGTCAGCCGGTACGTGGTCAGCACGTACGGGAAGCGCGGCGACCGCTCCGGGTTGTACGGCGACTCGGGGCGCGGGTAGGTCCGCAGGCCCGGGTTGGACTGCTGGCCGTACAGGCTGTTGCGCACGGGAGACTCGAAGGGCTCGTAGTGGGCGGGCAGCGGCCCGTCGGACAGGCCCGCCGGGGCGAACAGCCAGCCCTTCCCGTCCGTCTGCATGATGAACGGGTCGATTCCGGACAGAGCGTCCTCCGCCGCCGCGTTCTCCGGCGGGCGGTAGTCGGGCCGCTTGTTCTTCTCGAAGTCGGGCACGTCCGGCCCGGCCCACTCGCCCCGCTCCTCGTCCCAGTACATGTACGCCTTGCGCTCGCTCCAGGGGCGTCCTTCGGGGTCGGCCGAGGCGCGGTTGTAGAGGATGCGCCGGTTGGCCGGCCACGCCCAGCCCCATTCGAGGGCCTCAGGGTTCTGCTCGCGTCCCGGTCTGCGCCTGGCCGCCTGGTTGACCTCGTCGGCGTACACGCCACAGTAGATCCAGCACCCGCACCGGGTGGAGCCGTCCGGCTCGAGCTCGGTGTACACCGACAGGGCCTGCCCGTCCGCTCCGACTCCGCCGATCTCCCGCAGCACGGCCGACGCCGAGGGCTCCCGATGCTCGCCCTCCTCGGGATAGTCCCAGGTGAGCTCGCGCAGCGGCAGGTCCCTCTCCTCGGAGGTCACGCGTTCCCTGATCAGCCTGCCGAGGTGGTAGTAGAACCACAGGTCGCTACGGCAGTCGCCGGGCGGGTCGAGTGCCTTCTCCCGCCACTGGAGCAGCCGCTGGGTGTTCGTGAAGGTGCCCTCCTTCTCCACGTGGCTCGCGGCGGGCAGGAAGAACACCTCGGTGCCGATCTCCTCGGTGCGCATCTCCCCGGTCTCCAGCTCCGGGCCGTCCTTCCAGAAGGTCGCCGTCTCCACCAGGGTCAGGTCGCGTACGACGAGCCAGTCGAGGTTGGCCAGGCCGAAGCGCTGCGCGCGCCCGCCCGACGAGCCGACGGCCGGGTTCTCGCCCACCACGAAGTAGCCCTTGACCGTGCCGTCGATCTGACCCATGACCGTGTTGTAGTGGCCGTGGTCCCCGGTGAGGCGCGGCAGGTGGTCGAAGCGGAAGCCGTTCTCCTCGGTCGCCGCGTCGCCCCACCACGCCTTGAGCAGGCTCACCATGTAGGCGCGCTTCCTGCCCCAGAAGCCGGTGTCCCCTCCGGCTCTCGCCAGGTAGTCGTCGAGCGTCTCGTTCCGGTGCGCGTGCGGCATCGGCAGGTATCCCGGCAGGATGTTGAACAGCGTCGGGATGTCGGTCGAGCCCTGGATGCTCGCGTGGCCGCGCAGCGCGAGGATGCCGCCGCCGGGCCGCCCGATGTTGCCCAGCAGCAGCTGCAGGATGGACGCGGTCCTGATGTACTGCACGCCCACGGTGTGCTGGGTCCAGCCGACGGAGTACACCCACGTGGTGGTGCGCTCCCTGCCGGAGTTCGCGGTGATCGCCTCGGCCAGCTCGGCGAAGTCCTCCCGGGACACGCCGCACAGCTCCTCGACCGTCTCCGCCGTGTAGCGCGCGAAGTGCCGCTTGAGTATCTGGTAGACGCAGCGTGGGTGGCGCAGCGTCGGGTCCGCCGCCGGCCGCGGCAGCGCCGCCGCGCCGCCCGCGCCGTACTGGTCGGGCCCCGCCGTGCGCGCGTGCGCCCTGCCGCCCTCGACCTGCTCGGCGCGCTCCCCCGCCGCCGCCTCTTCGGGCGCCCCCTCGTACGACCAGCTCGCCGGGTCGTACGACCGGGTCTCGTGGTCGAATCCGGAGAACAGGCCGTCGAGGTCCTCGGTGTCGCGGTAGTCCTCGGACACGATCGTCGACGCGTTGGTGTAGGCCAGCACGTACTCCCGGAAGTCCAGCTCGTTCGACAGGACGTGGTTGATCAGCGCGCCGAGCAGGACGATGTCACTGCCCGCGCGGATCTGCGTGTACCGGTCGGCGAGCGCGCTGGTCCGGGTGTAGCGCGGGTCCACGTGGAACACCTTCGCTCCCCGGGCCCTGGCCTCCACCACCCACTGGAATCCCACGGGGTGGCATTCGGCCATGTTCGACCCCTGGATGACGATGCAGTCCGCGCGTTCCAGATCCTGCTGGAACGTCGTGGCGCCGCCGCGCCCGAAGCTGGCCCCCAGACCGGGGACGGTGGAGGAGTGTCAAATGCGCGCCTGGTTCTCCACCTGGATCGCGCCGAGGGCGGTGTAGAGCTTCTTCATCAGGTAGTTCTCTTCGTTGTCGAGCGTCGCCCCGCCCAGGCTGGCGATGCCCAGGGTGCGCCGCACGACCCTGCCCTCGTGCTCCTGCTGCCAGGTGTCCCGCCGGGTCCGCAGGACCCGGTCGGCGATCATGTCCATCGCGGTGTCGAGGTCGAGCGGCTCCCACTCCGTGCCGTACGGCCGGCGGTACAGCACCGCGGTCTGGCGGCCGGCGTGGGTGACGAGCTGCTTGCTGGCCGACCCCTTCGGGCACAGCCTGCCTCGCGAGATGGGCGAGTCGGGGTCGCCCTCGATCTGGCTGACCTTGCCGTCCTTGACGTAGACGAGCTGGCCGCAGCCGACCGCGCAGTACGGGCAGACGGATCGGGCGACGCTGTCCGCCTCCTCGACGCGGGGCCGCAGCGCGTCGGTGCGCGCCGACCGCGCGGCGTCGCCCCTGCCGTCCTGCCCCCGCAACTGCCGGATCACCGGCCACCGCGCGAACCACCCGCCACCTGCCATGATGCGTGTCCTGCCCGCCTCTGTCTGGTCTAATCGCCCCCATGCGACGCACAATCGACCAGCTCCTCGCCGAGGCCAGATTCCGCCTGCGCGGCTGGACCCGGTGCGGGCCGCGGCGGCGATGCGGGAGGGGGCCGTGCTCGTCGACACGCGGCCGCTGGAGCAGCGCGAGGCGGACGGCGAGGTCCCCGGCGCGTTGGTCATCGGCAGGAACGTGCTGGAGTGGCGGCTCGATCCGGCGTCGGAGTGGCGGCTTCCCCTGCCCGGTGGCCATGACCTGCACGTGATCGTCATGTGCGACGAGGGATACAGCTCGAGCCTGGCCGCCGCCACGTTGCACATGCTGGGGATGCGCCGGGCGACCGACCTCGTGGGCGGTTTCCGCGCCTGGGCCGCCGCCGGTCTCCCGGTGGTACCGCGCCTCAGGCGGGCGGCTCGGGTGGCCGCCTCGGATGATCGAGGGTAATCGACTGGACAAACCCGCCCGTTTCACCAGTAGTGTTGGCGATCAAGGGGCGGCTCCTGGACGTGCTTCCTTCTCATCTTTTAATGATCTAGCGCGTCCGCTCTCCGCCCCTTCCTGCTGTCCGGCGTGAGGGAGGGCGATCATGAACGGACTGGCCGAGATGCTGCTGCGGCGGCACCGTCTGGTCGCGCCCGGCCTCCTCGCCCGGGATCCGGCGCCCGCATTCGCCGGGACCGCGCCGCATCCGCGTAAGCAGGAGGGCGCCGATCGCACGCCCTCGTGCGAGGACGGCCTCGCGGCGCTCGAAGCCGATCTCTTCCAGCTCGGATACGTGCTGTCGGCCTCGCTGCGCCGGGCGCTGTCCGAGCTGACCGCCGACGAGCTCGCCAACGCGGGAGGGCATCTCATCCACGGTGTCCTCGCCGAACTCGGCGGCTACGTGGAGCACGTTCCGCTGTTCCGGAACTTCCCGGCGAGCGTGCCCGCCGACACCGCCGAGTTCTACGTGCGGCGCGTGTTCACGCTCCTGCTGCAACGGCCCGAGCAGCCCTGCGTGCTGTGCGGGCTGGTCACCACCGTGCATCCGGTCTCGCCGTGCGCCCATCTCGTCTGCCGGGCCTGCTGGGACGGCTCCGACTTCAGCGCCTGCCCGATCTGCCACCGCCGCGTCGATCCGGACGACCCGTTCCTGCGGCCCGCCGACGACCCCGTGGCCGAGGCCGGCGCCGCGAACGGGTCCATGTCCCGGGTCGCCACCCTGTTGTCGCTGTGCGCCGATCCCGCCGAGACCGCTCGCGACCACCTGCGCGCGCTGCTGTCCCGGCAGACACCGCTCCGCAAGGAGGACCTGACGACCGTCGGCGTCCTGGTCCGGGAATTCTGGCCGCGTGCCACCGCCTGGCTGCCCGAGCGGATCCCGGTGCGCGAGACACGCGCCGTCGTCCTCGCGGCGGCCATGCGGCACGGCGGCGACGCCGTACCCGAACTCCTGGACCGGTACGTCGACAGGGCGACCGACGTGCTGCGCCTGCTGACCGCGCTGATGGGCGGCGACCCGGGACTGCGCGAGCGGCTTCCGCGCAGGAGCAGCCTGTCCAGGGCGATCCGGCGCACCCTGTTGTCCCATCTCGACCGCATGCCCGTGCCGTACCTGATCGAGGACCTCCACCGCCATCCCGAGGCGTGGAAGCACATGGCCGAGGTGCTGCACCCGCACGAGCACCACACCCGTCATCCGGACGCCGCGCTGGCCTTCGCCGCGCTGCGCGGCACCCGGCTGGACGGCGGCGGCCCGCTCGCCACGGCGCTGCTGGACCGCGCCGCCGCGTACCCCGGCCTGCTGCGGTTCGACGGTGTACGGCTTCGCGCGAGCGGCCTGGCCTCCCGAGTCGAGACGGCGCTCCGCGACGGCGACCACGCCACGGCTCTCACGCTGCTCGGAACGCGGCCGGGAGAGCTCGCCCGGCGCGTCGCGCATCTGGCCCGGCGCGTTCCCGCCGAGCCGCTCGCCGCGGCGGTGGCCGAAGCGGCGCCCCGGGTGTCTCCCGGGGTGCTGATCGCCGCGCTCGGTCAGGTACGCACTCCGCCGGGTGGCAGCCGCATGTTCCTCCCACGCGGCGGATCCGCGCGGATCTGGACGGAGCCGGACGACCGCGCCCCGATCCCCGACCAGGTGGTCGCGTCGGTCACGGCCACCATCGACGCCGAGATGCTGCGCCGGGCCGCCGCGCTTCCGCCCGTGGAGCTCGCGCTGCTCGACGAGGGACTCGACGACCTGCACGCGCCCGCCGCCGAGCGCTCCGCCTCCGCGACGCTGGTACGGCTCACACGCGGCAGCGTGCGGCCGATCCCCCCAGGGGGCCGTCTCCGGCTGTTCCTGCACTGGGCGGAACCGGACGGCGAGCGCGTGGACCTGGACCTTTCGGTCGCGCTGTTCGACACGCGCTGGTCATTCGTCGATCTCTGCGACTACACCAACCTGCGGGTGGGAGGAGACGCCGCCGTCCATTCCGGCGACCTCACCTCCGCGCCCGAGCCGCTCGGCGCCTCGGAGTTCGTGGATCTCGACATCGAGTCGCTGCGCGAGGACGGCGCGCGGTACGCGGTGCCCATCGTCTTCAGCTACAACGACGTGCCTTTCGAGCGGCTCGTCCGCGGTTTCGCCGGTTTCCTCGACTCCTCCGACGCGCGCAACGGTGTCGCGTTCGACCCGTTGGCCGTACGGCAGCGGTTCGACCTGACCGGGTCCGCCAAGATCCTGGTGCCGTTCGTCGCCGACCTGTGGTCGCGGACCATGCGCTGGGCCGACCTCAACCTGTCCACGTCCGGGTTCATGCACGACGTCTGGGCCTACCACGGGCAGCTCGCCCGGCTCGGCTCGACGCTGGAGGACGCGTACGGTCTGGGCGAGCGGGTGACCCTCTGGGAGGTCGCCCGCTGGCACGCCGCCGCCCGCGCTCGGCGGGTGGTCGTACGGCACCGTGACGGGTCGCGTGGCCACTATGTCCGGGGAGACGACGAGGAGAGCGCCGAATTCGCCGCGCGGCTGACGGCATCGCACGAGGCCGGGCGGGCGGAGCCCTCGTCGGGGGCGTCCGGCGACGCCGCCGCTCCGCCGTACGAGGACGCGCTCGGTACGTCGCGGGGCGAGTCGTCCGGCACGTCGCTCGGTGGCGCGGAGTTCGCCGTACTCGTCGACGCCGGTGACAGCGCCGGAGCCGGGGGCGAACTCGGTGGCGGGGTCGGGATCCGGGAGGGCGCGCAGGTGTACGCGCTGCACCCGGGCTCTCTCGACCCGGCCGAGGTGCGCATGCTCGACGCCGCCGACCTGGTCGCGGCGCTGGCCCCCGCCCCGCTCCCCGCCCGTGTCCCCGCCCGTGTGCCCGCCGAGGACGCGGTCCCCGCGAACTGACAGGCGGCGGCGCGTCGTCGTGGTGGGCGGCGGCGACCCGGCGGCGCATGTGCCGCCATGGGGCATGGTGAGCACCGATACACGGCCGGACCTGCGCGGATGTGCCGAGTGTCGTCCCCGGGCCATGCTCGTCCTCCGGCTTACGCTGGGGCGATGGACTCCGGCTTTGGCTACTTCGCCACGCACGACGCCGTCGATCCCGCCACGCTCGCCCGGGTGGTCGAGGAACGGGGCCACGTCGCGCTGATGTTCAGCGAGCACACCCACATCCCGGTGACCGGCGCCACGCCTCTGGGGCCGGACGGAGGGCCCCTGCCGCGCAGATACTGGCACACCCACGACCCGCTGGTGGCGTGCACGGCCGCGGGCACGGCCACGACCCGGCTGCGGGTGGGCACCGCGATCTGCCTCATCCCGCAGCACGAGCCGATCGCGCTCGCCAAGGCGGTGGCCAGCGTCGACACCCTCACCGGCGGGCGGTTCGAGCTCGGCGTGGGCGCGGGCTGGAACGATCCGGAGATCCGCAATCACGGGGTCGATCCCGCCCGCAGGTTCGCCGTGATGAAGGAGCACATCGAGGCGATGCGACGGATCTGGACGCACGGCGACGCCGAGTACCACGGCGAGTTCGTGTCGTTCGGCCCGATGTGGTCGTGGCCCAAACCGGCCCAGCAGCCGTACCCGCCGATCCTGGTGGGCGGAACCGGTCCCCGCGTCTTCGACCGCGTCCTCGCGTACGGCGACGCCTGGCTGCCGAACTACGGTCCCGGCGTCCTGGAGCGGGTCCCCGAACTGCTCGGCCGGGCGGACGACGCGGGCAGGCTCATCCGGATCGTGATGCTGTCGGCCCCCTCGGACCCCGCCGTACTGGAGGAGTGCGAGAAGGCCGGGGTGTCACGCGTGATGGCGTGGCTGCCGTCCGCCGGGCTCGGCCGGATCGAGCGCGAGATGGACGCCTTCGAGTCGGCGCTCGCCGACATGCGGGGCGAGTGACATGAGGAGTGGCGGGTGACGTGACGAGTGGCGGGTGACGGTTCGATTCCCGTCACCCGCTCCACGCTTGTATCGCCCCTGACCAGAAGATCCCGTGATCATCGCCCACAGTTTTGATCTTCACGGGCTCACCGTGGGATCACCAGACCACGGACGATCTTTGCAATTCGGCACCGGCCTGCGCTACGCGGAACTCGCCGCCTTGCAGGTACTCGACATCGGCGCCCTCGGCAAGCCCGTCCCGACCTTGCGCGTACGGCGGGCCTGGAAGCGACAGGCCGACAGCACGTTCAAACTCGGCCCCCCGAAGGCAAACAGCCCCGGCGCTCCATCGCCCTCTCCTCCGAGGTACTCGAGGTCTCCGGCGCTCACACTGCTCCCGGTGCACCACCGGTCACCCGGTGTCTGTCGGCTCGTCGCGTCAGGAGTTTTCAAGGCACGAGCGTCGGCGCCTCGGCGTGTTCAGGGCGTTCCTTGCTCACGAACCGCTTCACCGCGCGGACGCTGCTGAGGAACTGGGCGGGGAACACGATCGTGGAGTTGTGCTCCACGGCGATCTCGCTGAGTACCTGCAGGTTACGCAGCTGCAACGCGATGGGGTGGTCGGCCATGACGTCGGCGGCCTCCGCCAGGCGTCCGGCGGACAGCGCCTCGCCCTCGGCCGCGATGATCTTCGCTCGCTTCTCGCGCTCGGCTTCGGCCTGGCGGGCCATCGCCCGCTGCATGGTCGGCGGCAGTTCGATGTCCTTGAGTTCCACGAGGAGGACGAACACGCCCCATTGCTGTGTGATGCGGTCGAGGATCTGCTTGATCGACTCGTTGAGTTTCTCCGTGTCGGTGAGGACCTGGTCCAGCAGGGAGCGTCCGACGACGTTGCGGACTGTCGTCTGCGCGATCTGGCCGACGGCGGCCTCCACGTTCTCGATCTCGACGATCGATTTCACCGGGTCGACGCGGCGGTAGTACGCGACCGCGGCGACGCCGATGGAGACGTTGTCGCGGGTGATGATCTGCTGCGACGGGATGGGCATGGTCACGGTGCGCAGGCTCACTTTCCGCATTCGGTCCACCAGCGGAATCATGAAGCGCAGCCCAGGCTCGCGGACGTTGCGGACCTCACCCAGCCGGAACACCACGCCGCGCTCATACTGCCGCACGATGGCGACACCAAGATTCGGCATTGGAAATCTCCCTTCTCAACCACGCTGCGCTCCTGGAAACGCCGCAGCTAGGGACCTAAGCCCCTGGTCTCGCGGGTCCCAGGTCCAATCGGGTCGCCTATGGCCCGGATCGGCCACGGAATCGGCGCGCATCGGTCCAGACCAGGTCCGGATCCGCCGGGAGCGGCCGACCCGCCAACCTGCGGAAACGGCGTAAGGTCCCACATCGGATGGACAGAAGTCCCTGGGACGATGACCTGCGCCCCGGGAGGCTGGAGAGCAGGACACGTCCCATAGAAGGTGGGATCCGATGACGCATCACGAGTCCGGAGCCGGGCCCCACGAGCTCGTGCCGTACGCCCGGGTGAAGCTCAGCACCTCGGCGGACCCGTGGCGCGCCCTTGCGCCGCGCAAGCCAACGTCGACGTCCGCCGCAGAACGTCGACCAGGAGTGGCGGCGCGTACGGGAAACGGAGGGCGCCACCTGACTTCGGTTCTCTATCAGCACTGTAAGCAGTTCATCGGCGTTTGGAGGCAGCGATGAGCACCGCGCAAACCGGGAAGAAGGCCCGAGACGTGATGCACGAAGGGGTTCAGTGCGTTGGCGAACACGACAGCCTGCGCACCGCCTCACAGATGATGTGCGACCTGGGTGTGGGCGCACTACCGATCTGCGGAGACGACGACCGACTCAAGGGCATCATCACCGACCGCGACATCGTGGTCATGTGCTGCGCCCAGGGTAGGGACATCGACCAGACCACCGCCGGCGAGCTGGCCCGCGGCCTGGTGTGGGTGGACGCCGACGCCAGCATCGATGAGGCGCTGTTCACGATGGAGGAGCACCACATCAAGCGGTTGCCTGTGATCGAAAGCCACCGCCTCCTCGGCATGATCAGCGAAGCCGACCTCGCCAAGGAACTGTCCGACACCAAACTCGCCGAGTTCGTCCACCGCGTCTACGCGCTGGACTGACGACGAGGCCATGTACAGCGCGGAGATCGCCTAGGACCGTGTCCCGTGCTGGCGGGTATCCGGCTCGCCGACCGTCAGGCCCCATCGCTGCGGGTGTTCCTCGCCCGACTCCGGCACGGCCGGGGTGATCGTCCGGTTGACCGGCGACAACGGGTAGTAACAGAGGAATCGGGTCCCTTGGGCCACCGCAGGGGGGCGCATGATCACGAGGCGGCAGTTCTTGAAGGCCGGCATGGGCGGAGCCGGAGCGCTTCTCCTGGAGGGCGCCGCGGCATGGCGGCCCGGTGCGGTGCCGGACGGGATGATGGATCCGGCGTCGATCGACAAGTACGTCACACCGCTGGCGGTTCCGCCCGTGATGCCCCCGGTCTCCCCGGCGGGCGGCGTGGTGGACCGCTACACCATCGGCGTCCGGCAGTTCCGGCAGCAAATCCTGCCGCCCGGCAGCCCGCCGACCACGGTCTGGGGGTATGGATCGGTACTTCACCCGGAGACCTTCGGCTCGCCGGGCCCCACCCTGGAGGCGGGGTTCGGCCGCCCCGTGGAGGTCACCTGGGTGAACGAGCTGACGGACAGCAACGGCGACGCGCTGCCGCACCTGCTTCCGGTGGACCCGACGCTGCACTGGGCCAACCCCGCCGGCGGGGTCGCGGGGCGGGACTCGCGCCCGTCGTTCATCGCGACCCCGGACCGTTATCGCGGGCCGGTGCCGATCGTCACCCACCTCCATGGCGGGCGCAACGCGGAGCACAGCGACGGCTTCCCCGAGGCGTGGTACCTGCCGGCGGCGCGCAACGTCCCAGCGGGTTACGCGACCGAAGGGTCGAAGTACGCCGACTACGCGGAAACGTTCGCGAGCGGGTACGGCGTCTCCTGGAGGCCGGGCGCCGCGGTGTTCCGCTACGAGAACGACCAGCGGGCCGCCACGATGTGGTACCACGACCACACCTTGGGAATCACGAGGCTCAACGTGTACGCGGGGCTGACCGGCTTCTACCTGCTACGCGGCGGAACCGAGGACCTCCCGGCCGGTGTGCTGCCGGGTCCCGCGCCGGCGCTCGGCGACCCAAGCGGCACGAAGCATTACGAGATACCCATCGTCATTCAGGACCGATCGTTCGCCGCGGACGGTTCGCTCCTCTACCCGGCGGGCCGCGCCGCCTTCGACCACTTCGCCGGGCCGTACATCCCGGGCAGCGACGTGCCCCCCATCTGGAATCCAGAGTTCTACGGCACCACCATGATGGCGAACGGCCGGACCTGGCCGGTCCTGACGGTCGAACCGCGCCGTTTCCGGTTGCGGTTCCTCAACGGTTGCAACTCCCGCTTCCTGAAACTCAAGATCGTGGCGAACCCTCGCGGGAAGCGCCCGGTGGCCGCGGCGCTGCCTTTCTGGCAGATCGGAGGGGACGGCGGCTTCCTGCCGGTCCCTGTGGAACTTGGCACGCTGCTGCTGGCGCCGGCCGAGCGGGCCGACGTGATCGTCGACTTCACCGGCTCGCGGGAGGGCACACAGCTCTACCTGATCAACGAGGCCCCCGACGGGGCCTTCAACGGGAGCTCTGCGGCCGCGCCCGCCGACCCCGCCATCACGGGACAGGTGATGAAGTTCCTCGTAGGACCACTCGCCGGGCCGGACACGACCGTGCCCCCCGGCCGGCTCACCCTTCCGGCGGTGCCGCCGATCGGCGCGGCTACCCGGACTCGGAAGCTCGCCCTGCTCGAGCACATGTCGGCGGCCATCCCCGGCGGGGGATCATCGGCTGTGCTCCTCGGCACGGCCGACGGCACCGGCAGGGCACAGATGTGGTCCGATCCCGTGACGGAGAACCCCGAGGTTGGCGCCACAGAGACGTGGGAGTTTCACAACTTCACCGGGGACGCGCATCCGATCCACGTCCACGAGGTGGAGTTCAGGGTCGTCGGCCGCCAGCCGTTCGGCGGCGCCCCACGTCCCGCGGAGCGTTGGGAGGCCGGACCGAAGGACACCGTCATCGCCTACCCGCGGGAAATCACGCGCATCGTCGCCGTATTCGACCGGCCGGGCCTGTTCGTCTGGCACTGCCACATCCTGGAACACGAGGACAACGAGATGATGCGCCCGTACCGCGTCGGCCCCTGACCTCGGCAGTCCGTTCGGTATGACGGACGAAACCGTCGTGATCGTCGAAGGTCGGCCAGAGACAGATGCCGCCAGCCCGGCGCCCGGTGACGCGCAGGCGACGCTCCCCGGCTAGAGGTCCCGTTCACCTCAGCGATATGGCTCCGCCAATCGTCCGGGCTTGCCACCGGACACAGGTTAGTGGCGCACGACGGCGACCGGGCCGCGTGCGTGGTGCACGAGCGCATGCGCCACGGATCCCAGGCCGAGCAGGGCACGGGCCCCGCCATGCGCCCCTACGATCACGAGGTCGTGGTCTGCCGACGCGTCGACCAGCGCCTTGGCCGGATGTTCGTGCACGACTTGCTGGATCAGACGCGTATCGGGAAATTGGTCCCGCCATCCCGCGATACTCTCGGCCAGCAGGACCTCCTCCTCCCTGCCCACAGCCTCGACGGCGTACGGCAGGGGTGACGTGTCACCGGGCCCGATTCCGGCGGGGCGGGTCCAGGCGTGCAGGACACGCAGGTCCGCGCCGCGCAGCTCGGCCTCCCGGAACGCGAAATCCAGGACCGGCTCCTGGTCGGGTCTGCCGGTGACACCCACGACGACCTGCCCAGTGGGGCGGGCGTGCGGATCTCGGACGACGACGGCGGGGCACCGCGCCCGTGAGACGACCTGCCAACTCACCGATCCCAGCAGCAGCCCGGCGAACCCGCCGCGTCCCCGGCTGCCGACGACGATCAGTTGCGCCTCCTCCGTGACAGCGACCAGCGCCTCCGACGTCCCTCCCTGGACGAGCTCTGTGCTGACCTGCACGCCCGGATGGCCGGTGCGAGTCCGGTTGGCCGCCTCCTGCAGCATCTCCTGAGCGGCCTCGGCCACCGCGGCGCTCCACGGATCGGGTTGCGGGACCAGCGGGACGTAATAGTCCCACTGCAGCGCCGCGTGCACGATCCGGACCGGCGCGCCGCGCAGCGCGGCCTCGGCCCCGGCCCACGCGGCGGCCTCCAGCGAGCCCTGTGACCCATCAACGCCAACGACGATTGGACGCTCCATCGGCTCCGCCGTCCCCCTTATCGCTGTGCTCGCCCCCTCGCGGCCTGCGTCCAGGCGCTGCGCCCGGAGTGCCAGCAGACCTTCTCGCCTACCTGACCCCTCACGGCCGGTCCCCGGTCCCAGCTGCGGCTAAGCGGGCGCGTACGTCAGGCAGTCGGCGGCGTCCTGCGCATATCCGACGACGATGCCGGGGGCCTGGCACCGGCACAGCCGGCACCCCTCTCGTACCGCCTCGGATCGGCCTTCACGCTCATGTCGATCTCAACTCTTCGCCAAGATCGGCCGCCCGCAGGCCGAGGGAGCTCGGCACCCGTTGTCAGGAGCCCTTTCCTCTCCGGCCCCGGTTCGCCTCGTCCGTGCCCGCCGGACCGGTCTCGCGTTCGGCCTCGGAGACATTGGTCTTGACCGCGAAGAAGCTGTCAGGCGTGACCGAGATCGAGTCGATACCGGCTTGAACGAGGAAGCGGGCGAAGTTCGGGTCATCGCTGGGGCGCTGGCCGCACAGCCCGACCTTGCGGTCCTGAGTATGAGCGGCGGTGATGAGATGCCGGATGCTGCGGGTGACGGCCGGGTCGGTCTCGTCGAACAGGTGGGCCAGGGATTCGGAGTCGCGGTCCACCCCGAGCGTGAGCTGGGTGAGGTCGTTGCTGCCGATCGAGAAGCCGTCGAAGCGCGTGGCGAACTCCTCGGCCAGGATGATGTTGGAGGGGATCTCCGCCATCACATACATCTCCAGCCCGTTGCGGCCTCGCACGAGGTTCTCCTCTCCCATCACCTTCAGGACCTGGTCGGCCTCCTCCAGCGTGCGGCAGAAGGGGATCATGACGATCACGTTCGTGAGCCCCATCTCGTCGCGCACTTTCCGTATCGCCCGGCATTCGAGCGCGAAGCCGTCGCGGTAGCCGGGGCTGTAGTAGCGGCTGGCCCCTCGCCAGCCGATCATGGGATTCTCCTCGGCGGGCTCGAACGGTGCTCCCCCGATGAGGCGCGCGTACTCGTTGGTCTTGAAGTCGCTCATCCGGACCACGACCGGGTCGGGCCAGCGTGAGGCGGCGATCCGAGCGACGCCCTGGGCCAGCGTGTCCACGAAATACTGCGGCTTGTCCGCGTATTCGCTGGTGAGTTCGGCGACCCGGCTGCGCGTGGGCTCGTCGAGGTCGGCGAAGTGAAGCAGGGCGAGCGGATGGATCCTGACATGGTTGTTGACCACGAACTCGATGCGCGCGAGCCCCACACCGTCGGCGGGAAGCCGCCACCAGCGGAAGGCCGCGGCCGGGTTGGCGAGATTGAGCATCACTCCCGTGCGAGTGGCGGGCACGTCGCTCAAGTCGATGTCTCGTTCGGTGAAGTCGAGCTTTCCTTCGTAGACGAACCCCCTTTCGCCTTCCGCGCACGACACGGTGACCGGCAGGCCGTCGGGAAGGGTGGCGGTGGCGTCTCCGCAGCCGACGATGGCGGGCACCCCGAGCTCCCGGCTGACGATCGCCGCGTGCGATGTCCTGCCTCCGTGGTCGGTGACTATGGCCGAAGCCCTCTTCATGATCGGTTCCCAGTCAGGATCGGTCACGGCGGTGACGAGCACTGCCCCGGCCACGAACCGGTCGATCTCCTCGGAGCTGCCCAGAGCGCACACCATTCCTGTCGCGATGGCGTCGCCGATCGCCAGCCCCTGCGACAGCCGCCTGCCGGATCCGGTGAGCCGGTATTCCCGCAGCGTCGCTGCCTCCCTGCGCGTCTGCACGGTCTCGGGCCGGGCCTGCACGCAGAAGAGCTCACCGCTTCGGCCGTCTTTGGCCCACTCCATGTCCATCGCCGTGCCGTAGTGGTCTTCGATCAGTACGGCCCAGCGCGCCAGCGTGAGGATTTCCGAATCCTCAAGCACATAGGCGGCGCGCTCTTCTTCGGTGGTCTCCACAGTACGGACGCCCACGGCGTCGTAGACGGTCTTGCGCTCCTTTCCGCCTCTCGTCCGGGACAGGATCGGGCGCAATCCGTGGCGCGAGAGGAGCGGCTTGAACACCACGTACTCGTCTGGGTCCACGCGTCCGCTGACGACGGTCTCGCCCAGCCCCCATGACGCGTCGATCAGGATGATGCCGGGGAACCCGCTCTCGGTGTCGATCGAGAACATCACACCGGCACTGGCGAGGTCGGAACGCACCATCTGCTGCACCCCGATCGACAACGCCACCGAGAGATGGTCAAATCCCTGATCCTCTCGATAACTGATCGCGCGATCGGTGAACAGCGACGCGTAACACCTGCGGCAGGCGTCCAGCAGCGCGTCGACGCCCCTCACATTGAGGAAGGTCTCCTGCTGGCCGGCGAAGCTGGCCTGGGGCAGGTCTTCGGCGGTGGCGCTGCTGCGGACGGCCACCTCGGGGTCTGGGCGTCCGAGCCGCTCCGCCAGCTCGCGGTAGGCCGCGACGATGTCGTCGGCGAATGTCCGGGGAAGTATGGCGGCCAGGAAGTGCTCCCTGACGGAGCGTCCGACCGATTCGAGATCGGCTCCCTCACGCAGCCGGGTTGCCTGGCGGGCGATCTTCTCGCGCAGTTCGTTGAGCTCCAGGAACTCCCAGTAAGCGTCCGCCGTGGTGGCGAACCCGTCCGGCACCCTGATCCCGGCTCCTGCCAGGTACCGGATCATCTCTCCCAGCGAGGCGTTCTTGCCGCCGACCCGGCCGACGTCGGAGCGGTCGAGATCGGCGAACCAAATCACCCGGTCTGTCATGACGGCCGCCTCCTTCGAGCGGCTATGCGCGTATCGAGATCCCCCCACGTCTCCATCCCATGCCCCGGCAACCCTGCTCCCCAGAGGCGAAGGTCCTTCAGCACACGGGTGCGGCCGCCGAACTGCCTGACGAGGTCAGGACCTTCGTCACTGTTGGTCACGCCCCCGGGCATCGACAGTGAATAGTGACGCGCACCGCATGCGAGGACAGAGTCATGGCACCCAAGAACAGCGCGCGGACCTCCCCACATCGGGAGCTGTTGCACCAGATGCTGCGGATCCGGCGCTTCGAGGAGCGCTGCGTCGAGCTGTACAGCGACGAGAAGATACGCGGGTTCATGCACCTCTACATCGGAGAGGAGGCAGTGGCCGTCGGGATCTGCGCCGCCCTCGCCCCGGACGACGCGATCGTGTCCACCTATCGGGAGCACGGGCACGCGCTCGTGCGCGGAGTGCCGGCCACGGTGATCATGGCGGAGATGTACGGCCGGGTCGCAGGGTGCAGCCGGGGCCGTGGTGGTTCGATGCACATCTTCGACGCCGAACACCGCTTCTACGGCGGAAACGCGATCGTCGGGGGCGGCCTTCCTCTGGCAGTCGGGCTGGCTCTCGCCGACAAGATGCAGGGCAGAAGCCGGGTGACGGCATGCTTCTTCGGCGACGGCGCGATGGCCGAGGGCGAGTTCCACGAATGCGTCAATCTCGCCGCTCTCTGGCGCCTGCCGGTGCTGTTCGCCTGTGAGAACAACCTGTACGCGATGGGCACCGCGCTGGCGAAATCTCATGCGGAGACCGATCTGGCGCTCCGCGCGGCTTCGTACGACCTGGTCGCCTGGCCGGTGGACGGGATGGACGTCCTCGCGGTCGCCGAGGCCGCGGCGAGGGCGGCCGAGTCGATCCGTGCCGGGTCCGGACCGCACTTCCTGGAGCTGCGGACCTACCGCTTCCGCGCGCACTCGATGTACGACCCGGACCGTTACCGCACCAAGGCGGAGATCGAGCAGTGGAAGAAGCGTGACCCGATCGACTCCCTCGTCGCGCGGATGAAGGAGGCGAACGAGATCTCCGATGACGATCTCGCCGTGATGGACAAGGACATCTGCGTGGAGATCGATCAGGCGATCGCCTTCGCCGAGCAGGCGCCGCTTGAGGCGACGGAGGATCTGACGCGCTTCGTCTACAGCGAGACGTCGCCGACAGGTGCCGGACATGTGAAATCAGCGGAGGCGGCCCCGTGACCGAGCGCGGAACGACCACCTATCGGGAGGCCATCCGGGAGGCCATCCGCGAGGCGTTGCTCCGTGACGACCGTGTCTTTCTCATGGGTGAGGATGTCGGCGTGTACGGCGGCTGCTTCGCGGTCAGCCTGGGACTGCTGGAGGAGTTCGGCCCGGGCCGCGTCCGCGACACTCCGTTGTCGGAGGCCGGCTTCGTCGGCGCGGGCATCGGAGCGGCGCTGGGCGGCATGCGGCCGATCGTCGAAATCATGACGGTCAACTTCAGCCTGCTGGCCCTCGACCAGATCATGAACAACGCAGCCACGCTCCTGCACATGTCGGGAGGCCAGTTCAACGTTCCGCTGGTGATCCGGATGACCACCGGAGCCGGACGGCAGCTCGCCGCCCAGCATTCGCACAGTCTTGAAGGGTGGTACGCCCACATTCCCGGCCTGAAGATCCTTGCCCCCGCGACGTTGGAGGACGCCCGGGGCATGCTCGCGCCCGCTCTGGACGACCCGGACCCGGTCCTGATCTTCGAGCACGGCGGGCTGTACAACATGTCGGGCGTGCCGCGCCCCGGTCTCGTGGACATCGCCACCGCCGCCCTCCGGCGGACCGGCGACGACATCACTCTCATCGCCTACGGAGGGACGCTCCATAAGACGCTGGCGGCCGCCGACGAACTGGCCACGCGGGGGATCAAGGCGGACGTGGTCGACCTGCGCGTTCTGCGCCCCCTCGACGACGCCACCATCATGGAGTCGATCGGCAGGACACACCGCGCCGTCATCGTGGACGAGGGCTGGCGCTCGGGTGGCCTGTCCGCCGAGATCAGCGCCCGCATCATGGAGCAGGCCTTCTACCAACTCGACGCGCCGGTGCAGCGGGTGTGCACCGCCGAGGTCCCCATCCCCTACGCACGCCACCTGGAGGAAGCCGCCATCCCCCAGGTGATCGGAATCGTCGCCGCCGCGCGAGAGGCGGTGGCCGCATGACCGTGGAAAGCGCGGATTTCCGTATGCCGTCGCTCGGCGCGGACATGGAGTCGGGCACCGTCACCGAGTGGCTGGTCAAAGCAGGAGACCAGATCCGCAAGGGTGACGTCATCGCGGTCATCGACACCGACAAAGCCCTGATCGAGGTCGAGTCGTTCCACACCGGGACGGTGGAGAGTCTGCTCGTGGAACCCGGCCGCCGGGTGCCTGTGGGCACGCCCCTCGCCGTCATCACCGGCGCCGGGCCCACAACCGTACCCTCCGTTCCACCGCAGGCACCTCCTGTCACACCCCCTCGCCGCCGTGAGCGTCCCAAGCCGTCAGCGAAGCCGCGCGAGACGACACCGGCTCCCGCGCGTGCTCCCGTCGCGTCTCCACTGGTACGGCACCTCGCCGAGCGACGAGGCCTAGATCTGGCCCTCGTGCGCGGCACCGGGCCGGGTGGGCGGGTGACCCGCGCGGACGTCGAGAACGCGGAGCTCGTATCGCGGGTCACGGCATCTCCGCTGGCGCGCAGGCTCGCTGCGGAACTCGGCGTCGACCTTTCCGGCCTCCATGGCACAGGCCACACCGGAGCGATCCGGGCCCAGGACGTGCGCGAAGCGGCGGCGCGGAGTGGCACCGGCAGGCCACGCGCGGAGCCGGAGCCTGTGGTCGCCATGCCGGCGGCAGGGGTCGAGAGGCCGCGAGCCACGCAGGAGTCCGGTCTGGAACAGCGGCAGGACGCCATGCGCCGGGCGATCGCGAGGGCGATGGCCAAGTCGAAGCGGGAGATTCCGCACTACTACCTGAGCACGACCGTGGACGCGAACGCCATGCTCGGATGGCTACGCGCGCGCAACCGGGATCTCCCTGTGGCGCGGCGCCTGCTCCCAGCGGTCCTGCTCCTCAAGGCGACCGCCCGAGCCGCCGCGGAGGTGCCGCGGCTGAACGGCTTCTGGATCGATGACGCCTTCGTCGCCAGTGATGCCGTGCACCTGGGGGTGGCGATCTCCCTCAAAGGCGGCGGGCTGATCGCACCGGCTCTCCATCACGCGGCCGTTCGTGATCTCGACGACCTGATGGCCGCCCTGAAGGATCTGGCCGCCCGGGCGCGTACCGGCAGGCTGCGCGGCTCCGAGATGACGGAGGCGACCATCACCGTGACCAACCTGGGTGACCAGGGAGTCGAGTCGGTTCAGGGCGTCATCTATCCACCGCAGGTTGCTCTCGTGGGCTTCGGAAAGATCCTGGAGCGGCCTTGGGCCGTCGACGGCCTTCTCGGTGTCCGGCCCGTGGTGACCGTCACCCTGGCCGCCGATCATCGCGCGACAGACGGCTACACCGGCGGCCGGTTCCTCGCCCTGATCGAGCGGCTGCTCAACGAGCCGGAGACGCTATGAACACGCAGGAAGCGGCAGAACTCGTCAAGCGTGCGCTGAGTGAGGCGGCACCAGGTGCCGAGCTGGCGACGCTCCCGCCGGACGCGGACATCCGTGACGTTCTCGAACTGGACTCTCTCGACTTCCTCAACTATGTGCAGTTGTTGAGCGACTTCAGTGGGTGCCGCGTCGAAGAAGACGACTACCCGACCGTGTCCACCCTCGCGGGCGGCGCGAGCTTCCTCGCCACGCGCTGCGGAGCCGGCTGACCCGGACGCGCGATGCGCACGCCACCAGGTCAGGGCATGTCTAGACGTCGTGGGTCGGACGCTCCAGGGACGAGACGTCCCCTTCGGGAAGGCCGAGTTCCCGGCATTTGAGCAGACGGCGCATCACCTTGCCGCTCCGGGTGTGCGGGAGGCTCTGGTCGAAGGAGATCTCCTTTGGAGCGACCGCCCCCAGGTGGCGACGGCCGAACGCGATCAGTTCCCGCCGGAGCGCCTCCGTCGCCTCGAAGCCGGGGTTCAGCGTGACGAACGCCTTCACCAACTCCCCCGCCACCGCGTCCGGCTTGCCGATCACACCTGCCTCGGCGACGGCGGGATGCCGCATCAGTACGCTTTCGACCTCGAAGGGCCCGACGAGGTGGCCGGCGGACTTGATCACATCGTCCGCCCGGGCGACGAACCAGAAATAGCCGTCGCCATCCCGTCGCGCGATGTCCCCCGTCAGGTACCAGCCCCCGGCGAACGCCCTGCCGTACCTCTCCTGATCGTCCAGGTAGCCGCGGAACATCGAGGGCCAGCCCGGGCGCAGCGCCAGCTCTCCGTCGGCGTCGGGCTCGTCTATCACCCGCACGTGCCCATCGATGACGCGGGCCCGCCCGTCCGCCCCACGTTCGAGTATCACGGCCTCGACCCCGGGCAGCGGTCGCCCCATGGAGCCCGGCTTGATATCCATTGCGGCCAAGTTGCCGATCATGATGGCGCCCGTCTCTGTCTGCCACCAGTTGTCATGGATCGGCAGGCCGAGCGCTCGTAACCCCCACACCACCACCTCGGCGTTGAGCGGCTCCCCCACGCTGGCGATGAACCGCAGCCTGGACAGGTCGTACTCACTGGTCAGGTCGCCGGCGTGGCGCATGAGCATGCGCAGCGCGGTCGGCGAGGTGTACCAGACGGTCACCCGCTGCTCCTGGAGCACGCGGCACCAGCGTCGCGTGTCGAACTCGCCCGCGTCTGTCACAAGGGTCGCCCCGATGCTGAGCGGCGCGACGACACCGTAGGACATTCCGGTCACCCAGCCGGGGTCGGCGGTGCACCAGAAGACGTCTGAGGGGCGCAGATCGAGGGCGTATGACGCGGTGGCACGGTGGGCGACCACTGCCTCGTGGACGTGTATCGCGCCTTTCGGCGTTCCGGTCGTCCCGCTGGTGAAGTGGAGCAGCGCCATGTCCTCCGGGTCGGTCGGAGGGATCTCGAAATCCGGGGACACGCCGGCCATCAACTCGCCCAATGACGACGTGCCCTCGGGCGCGGGCCCCGTGCCGGTGACCAGCACATGTCTCAGCCTGGGCAGGGACTCCCGCATCGCGGCGACCTTTCGCAGGTAGAGCTCAGGTGTGGTCACCAGCACCCGGCCGTCTCCCAGGGACATCCGCTCGCGGATCGGATCAGGGCCGAAAGCCGAGAACAGCGGAGACAGCACACTGACGTTCTTGAGCGTGCCGAGGACGGTGACGTAGAGGTCGGGCACCCTGCCGAGCAGCGTGAAGATCCGCTCACCCTTCGCCACACCCAGTTCGCGCAACACGTTGGCGAAGCGGTTGGTGGCGAGGAAGAGGTCCTCATACGTCAGGTCGGTGACCATGCCGTCTTTGCCGACGCACCGAAGGGCCACGTGGTCGCGACTCGTGGTGTCCATGTGGCGGTCCACGGCTTCGTACGCGATGTTCAAACCCCGGCCACCCGGCAAGCCGGACAGAGATCGGCGAGCTTCTTGCCAGGAAAAATCCCGATATTCATGCTGATAGTCCACCAAGTTGCATGACACCGCCTGCTCTCCGGCCTTGAGGATGAGCTGCTCTGTCATCGCGGCCT
Source organism: Microtetraspora glauca (assembly GCF_040656155.1). NCBI lineage: Bacteria > Bacillati > Actinomycetota > Actinomycetes > Streptosporangiales > Streptosporangiaceae > Microtetraspora > Microtetraspora glauca. The sequence continues at coordinate 158,367 of NZ_JBFALK010000010.1, read as the reverse complement.
CCTTCACGGTGGTGGAGACGGTGCGGTCCCTGACCTCCGTGGCAGATGTCCGTCACATGGTTGCCGCGCCCACCCTTTCGCGGCGCAGGGCCCTCCATCTCCGGCTGGAGGAACTTTCGTCCCAGATGACCGCCGCGCCCGTCCTCACGCCCCTGCCCACAATCGGCACCCCTCGTGCCGGTCGCCGGCGGCGGAAAGCATGCCGAAAATCGGTGGTCCTGGAAGGCCGAAGTCCAGGTCCTTCTGCCCTACCGGGTGACGCGCATGCGTTCCCACAGTTGAACAGGTCCGTGGACGGATTGCCATGGCATGGTTCCCCGTCGGCCGGGGGTTGTGCCCGACGTCACCACCGCGTCCGGATGGTCTCCGTGCTCCTCGCGTGGACAGCGTGACGCCTCCCCTGACGAAGACCGGACGGGCATTTCGGGGTAGGCGAAGCTATGCGTAGGAGCCGAAGCGCGACATCGGCGAGACCGATGTGCTCATGCCGGCCCGAAAGGAGCGACGTTGAACCCGTGGTCGCTGGTATATGAGGGGTTCGATCCGGCGCGTGAGGGACTGCGGGAGGCCCTCTGCACGTTGGGTAACGGCCGCTTCGCCACCCGGGGTGCGGCGCCCGAAGCCGTGGCCGACGAGGTCCACTACCCAGGGACGTACGTCGCGGGATGCTATGACCGGCTCACCTCGACCGTCGCCGACCACGAGGTGACCAACGAGGACATGGTGAACCTGCCGAACTGGCTTCCCCTGACCTTCGCTATGCCGGACTCCGGATGGTTCTCACTCGGTACCGCCGATCTGCTCCGGTACCAGCAGGAGCTGGATATGCGCCACGGCGTCCTGCACCGGCTGATCCGCTTCCGCGACGCCGGAGGCCGCATCACCTCGGTACGGCAGCGCCGTCTGATCTCCATGGCCGACCCGTACCTGGCCGCTCTGGAGACGGCCTTCACGGCCGAGAACTGGTCCGGGCCGCTTCGCGTGCGGTCCAGCTTGGACGGACGCGTGGCCAACACGGGGGTGGCCCGGTATCGCGACCTGCGCGGCGACCACCTGACACAGCACGCGACGGGGGTCCAGGGGCCGCTGGCATGGCTCCGTGTCTGCACCCGTTCCTCCGGCATCGAGGTCGTGCTGGCCGCGCGCGTCGACACCTCCTCAGACAGCGAGGGCCCGGCCGAGATCGGGCGACACGACGACCTCATCGCCGACACACGTGTGCTGCGCCTGGAACGGGGCCGCCCCGTCACGGTCACCAAGACCGTCGCTCTCACGACATCCCGCGATCTCACGATCGCCGACGCCTCCTCCTCCGCGCTACGCCGGGCCGAGCTCGCGCCCGGCTTCGCGGAACTGCTGGAACAGCACGAGATCGCATGGCACGACCTGTGGGAACGGGCCCGGCTGGAGGTCGCGGGGCCGCGCATCCAGCGGGACATTCGCCTGAATACCTTCCACCTGCTGCAGACCCTGTCGCCCCACACCGCCGACCTCGACGTCGGCGTGCCCGCACGTGGCCTGCATGGCGAGGCGTATAGGGGGCACGTGTTCTGGGACGAGATCTTCGTGCTGCCCTGGCTGACCCTGCGATTCCCCGAGATCGCCCGCGGCGTGCTGCGGTACCGGCTGCGGCGTCTGCCGGAAGCTCGGGCCGCCGCCCGCGCCGCGGGTTTCCGCGGGGCAATGTTCCCCTGGCAGAGCGGCAGCGACGGTCGGGACGAGACCCAGCGGTTCCACCTCAATCCCCGCTCCGGCCGGTGGACGCCCGACCACTCGCACCTCCAGCGCCACGTCGGGCTGGCCATCGCCTACAACGCTTGGCAGCATTACGCGATCACAGGGGACATGGAGTTCCTGGCCGGGACGGGCGCCTGCCTACTTGCCGAAATCGCCCGCTTCTTCGCCTCGCTCGCGCGGCTCAACCCCGTGTCGGGCCGCTACGAGATCCAGGGGGTGATGGGGCCGGACGAGTACCACGACGGCTATCCCGGCGTCTCTTCTCCTGGCCTGGATAACAACGCCTACACCAACATCATGACGGTGTGGCTGCTGCTGCGGGCACGGCAGGCGCTTGACCTGATACCTCGGCGCGCACGGGAGGACCTGCGCCACCGGCTCGGCCTCGTGGACGCGGAGACCGAGCGCTGGGACGAGATCACCCGGCGGATGCGTGTGGACTTCCACGATGAGGTCATCAGCCAGTTCACCGGCTATGCGCGGCTGGCGGAGCTGGACTGGAAGCGCTATAGGGGCGTGCGGCGGTTGGACAGAGCGTTGGAGGCCGAGGGGGACAACCCCAACCGTTACCAGGCGTCCAAGCAGGCCGACGTGCTCATGCTGTTCTATCTGCTCACGGCCCGGGAACTGAGGCAGATCTTGGACCGGCTCGGCTACCCGACCGGGCCGGATACGATCCGCCGCACGATCCGCCACTACCTCGCCCGCACCTGCCACGGCTCGACACTGAGCGCGGTGGTGCACGCCTGGGTGCTCGCACGCTCGGACCGCGCGGGATCATGGCAGTTCTTCACGGAGACACTCACCGGCGACCTCACCGACGTCCAGGGAGGAACCACCCCTGAGGGGGTGCACCTCGGTGCGATGGCGGGGACGCTGGATCTGGTGCAGCGCTGCTATCTCGACCTGGAGGCCCGGCATGACGGCCTGCACCTGAGTCCGGTGCTCCCCGAACACCTCACGACGCTGTCGCTGTGCGTCCGCTACCGCGGCGCGGAACTGGCCATCGACGCCGACCCCACCCGGGTGCGGATCGCCCGGGCCGACGACGGCCCTCCAACGCTGGAAGTCGCCGTGCACGGCCACCATGCCCGGCTCCGGCGCGGCGACAGCCGTACCTTCGCCCTGCCGGAAAGGTGAGGCGGCGCCTGAGCGAACGCCAGCGCGGCGTCGGGTGCCCTGCCCTTCCTCGTACGACTCGACGGCTTCGGGCCGTCAGTGCGCGCCTCACTGGTCGCGTCGTCGTGCCGCCTCGGATCGGGCTTCACGCTCATCTCGATCCCAACTCTTCGCCAAGATCGGCCGCCCGCAGGCCGGGAGCGTTCGGCACCTGTTGTTGTCAGGAGCCCTTTCCCCTCCGCCCCAGGCTTGCCTCGTCCGTGCCAGCCGGACCGGTCTCGCGTTCGGCCTCGGAGACGTTGGTCTTGACCGCGAGGAAGCTGTCAGGCGTGACCGCGACCGAGTCGATACCGGCTTGAACGAGGAGGCGGGCGAAGTTCGGGTCATCGCTGGGGCGCTGGCCGTACAGCCCGACCTTGCGGCCTTGGGTGTGAGCGGCGGTGATGAGATGCTGCTCCCATCGAGGAGTATGGGCCGCCCGCAGGATGATGACGGCCGGATGCTGAACGGCATCGTCTGAAGATCAGTTTGGGTGCGGCCTGGCGGGATGTGCCGTCTCCGTACGGGGCCGGGGAGAGCATCTGGGTGCCAGACACAGGGCCAGCCGCGAGGCGACCCGATCGGCACACGATCCCGCGATCAGGCGCGAGGGGGCTCAGCCTGTTCTCTTGTCCTCATTATGGTCCTGATCTGCGGACTCCTCCTGATGTCGAAGGTAAAAGGGACTTTCGGCCCTAGAGCCTCATCCCCGGCGCAGGGGATGGTGGTAGCAGGCCTGTGGGACGAGCGAGGGAGCCCGAGCCAACCCTCCGAAGGAGTAGCCTCCAACGGAGGAATGGCAGTTGGGCTGACAGGCCGGAACACCGCAAGGTGATACGGCGATCACAGGTCTTTTGTGTGCACACCGCAATCGGCGCGGCGTCCACATGGCTGTTGATCCCGCCCAGACGATGATCGTGTGCTCCCGTATGACGGCTCCGTGTCGCTCACCACGCCGATAGGTGTACTCCTCCAGCGCGGGTTGCCGAGGGCCGGCAGCCTCAGAATCAGGATCGAAGATCCCGCAGCTGATGGACTCCAGGCCTCCAGCCCGACCCTCTCAGCCTGCTGCAGCCCGACACGGCCCTGAGGAGGAGGCAGTGATGAGCGAACATGACCAGACGCGTACCGTCCTGGTCGGATATGACGGATCTCCGGCCGGCGAACTCGCACTGCGCTGGGCGGTGGAAGAAGCTCGGCTCCGTGGCCTGCCCCTCACCGTCTGCCACGCCTGGCACTGGCCCTATCCCTTCCGCCCTCCAGAAGAGGACACGCTCAACACCCTGAGGAGCATTGGCGAGGCCGTGGCAGAGGAAGGCGTACGCAAGGCCCGTTCACTCGCCGAAGGCCTGGACGTCCGCCGGCATCTGAAGCAGGGATGGGCTCCCAGTGTGCTGCTGGAGGCGTCCCGCGACGCCAGCGTGATCGTGCTCGGCGCACGAGGGCACGGCGGATTCGACGACGTAACGGTGGGATCCACCGCGGTGCAGGTGCCCTCCCGGGCCGATCGCCCGGTCATCGTCATCCGGTCGGGTCTGCCGCCTGCCCTGCGGCACGGCATGCGGATCGTGGTCGGCATCGACGGCTCATCGGCAAGCGAGGCGGCCCTCGGGTTCGCCTTCGAAGAAGCCGAGTTGCGCGACGCGTGGGTGGAGGCCGTATGTAGCTGGTGGGACCCTGCCGCGCTCCCCGGGCCCGATCGGGTTCCCTTCATCGAGCCCGAGTCGCTGAGACACGAAGCGAGCGCGCGATTCGAACGCGCCGTAGCACCGTGGAGGTCGGAGCATCCCAACATTCCGGTCAAGACGAAGTTCGTCATCGAGACCCCACGCCACGCTCTGGTCCAGGCCGCAGAAGACGCGGCCCTACTCGTGGTCGGCAACCGCGGGATCGGCTCCACGCCCAAGATGCTCCTCGGACCCGTGACCCAGGCCGCACTACACGAAGCGCCCTGCCCGGTAGCGGTGGTGCCCGCACAGCAGTCCGGGCACTCTTCGGACACCTGACCTGGTGCTTCCGTTCCCGGTCGACTCGGTGACCGCCTCGGCTTCCGGGCCTCGACCCCAACATCTCGGTGGCCAACGCCACCCTGCAGGCGCCGCGCGTGGCCGCTGCGCGCCACCTGCCCCTCAGCCGAGTGCGCGACCTCATCAAGGCCCACGCCACACCACGCGCCTGGGGTTTCCTGGGGGAGGTCAGGGTCGACGTCCTGCGGCTCAACCTGGCTCTCGACGCGCTGGGTCGCTGATCGGTCGCACATGCGATCGGCGGTCCGTATCCGCAGGTGTGACCTTGGCCCCCTCGCGCGTCGCGGCGGCGGGAAGAGTGAGCACGGCGGTGAAACCGCCGCCGGCGGTTTCCGCCCAGCGCAGCACGCCACCGATCGCCTGGGCGAGGTCGGCGCACACGCGTGGCACGATCCCCGTCGGGTACCCGTCGCCGTCCGGCTCCCAGAACCTGGGGACGCGGGCTGCGTGATCGATCAGCCGGATCTCCACGCGCCCGTTCACCGGCGCCGCTTCGATGTGCGGGGGCGCGTCGGCGGGGCTCCGACGCAACGCGTCGGCGGCCAGGTAGGTGACCAGCCTGGTCAGCAGCGCGGCGTCGGCGATCACGTTCGGCAGTTCCTGAGGCAGGCGCAGGACCAGATCGTGTCCCCCGGGCCCCAGATCGTCGACGGCGACGATCAGGACGTCGCCGACGTCGACCGGGCGGAGGAAGACGTCCAGCGCCCCGTTCAGGCGGCTCACGTCCACGAGGTCGGCGACCAGACCGTGGACGCGCTCGACGGCACCGTCGGCGCGATCGCACAGCTTGCCCCATTCGGCCTCTGTATGAGGCGCCCTACGGTCGCGTAGTCCCTCGATCACGCGGTGCACGACGGTGAGTTCGGGTTCCAGATCGCCGGCGACCGTCCGCAGCAACTCGGCGCGACGCCGGTCGGCCGCCGCGCGTTCCTCCGCTCGCTGTTCGCTCCGGTGGTCCGCGAGGCTCGCCGCCACGAGGGCGGCGCACGCCGTGAAAACGCGCCGATCGCCGGCGTCGAGGGAACGGCCGTGTCCGGCAAGTACCAGGCCGTCCGCGATCGAGGCTTCCGTGTCGGCGTCCTCCGGGCGCTCCGGCGGCATGCTCCCTGCGCTGGCGATGACGAACCAGCGGTGGCCGCCCGCGCCGTCACTCTCCAGGAGGCTGACCGAGTCCAGCCCGAAGGTTGTCCGTACCCGCTCCAGCAGGGCGGGCAGGTCGTTCCCTCCACGCAGCGCCCCGGTCGCCAGGTCCGCGAGCGTCGCGGCCTCCACGGAGGAGCGTGCGGCGGCGCGAGTTCTTCGCGCTGCCCGCTCCACCGCGCTGCTGACGAGCGACGCGACGAGGATGAACACCGCCAGGACAGCCGCGTCCGCGGGCCGCCCGATCGTCAGCGAATGCACCGGCGGCACGAAGTAGTAGTCCACCAGAAGGCCCGAGCCGACCGCCGCCACCAGCGCGGGGTACAGCCCTCCGGCCAAGGCGACGGCCACCACCGCCAGCAGATACAGCAGGAGTGGCCCCGCCAGGCCGAAGCCGGGCAGCGAGACCAGGGCCAAGGTCAGGCCCGGCAGCAACAGTGCCGCCAGCGCGGCACCCCACCGGAACCGGGTGCGCCCGAGTCCGCGCGTGAGAGACGGCAATGTCACTTTGGGAGCACGGGCCATCCGCTCGTGTGTCAGGACGTGCACGTCGATATGGCCCGCCATCCTGGTCGTCTTGTGTACCACCTGGTCGCCGAGCAGGAGTCCGGCCAGGCGGCCGCGCCGGGCTCCGCCGAGGACGAGCTGGGTGGCGTTCTCCGCGTGGGCGAACTGCAGGATCGCCGTCGCCACGTCGGCGCCGACCACTTGGTGGTAGGAGCCGCCGAGCGACTCCACCAGAGCTCTTTGCCCGGCCAGGATCGCCGGGTCGGCACCGGCTCGACCGTCGGTGCGGATCACGTGGACCGCGAGCAGCTCGCTCCCGGGAATCCGGTCGGCTATCCGCGCGGCGCGCCGGATCAGTGTCTGCTCGGCGGTGTCGCCGGACAGGGCGACGACGATGCGCTCCTTGGTCTCCCAGGGTGTCGCGATGCCGTGCTCGATCCGATAGCGCTGCAAACCTTCCTCGACCCGGTCGGCGAGCCACAGCAGGGCGAGCTCTCGTAGCGCGGTGAGGTTGCCGGGCCGGAAATAGTGCGTCAGAGCCACGTCGATGCGATCGGCCGGATAGATGTATCCCTGCACCATGCGGCGGCGCAGCGCCTCCGGCGTCAGGTCCACCAACTCGATCTGGTCGGCGCGGCGTACCACCTCGTCCGGGATCGTCTCCGACTGCCTGATGCCGGTGATCTGCTCCACGACGTCCTTGAGCGACTCCAGGTGCTGGATGTTCAGCGTGGTGATCACGTCGATGCCCGCGTCGAGGATCCGCTCGACGTCCTGCCAGCGCTTCTCGTTCCCGGCCCCGGGCACGTTGGTGTGCGCCAACTCGTCCACCAGCGCCACCTGCGGCCGGCGATCCAGCACCGCCTCGGTATCCATCTCGGTGAACACGTGGCCCCGATACACCAGAGTGCGGCGTGGGACGACCTCCAGTCCCTCTGCCATCTTCGCCGTCAACCGGCGGCCGTGCGGTTCGAGAAGCCCGATGACCACATCGGTGCCACCAGCCATGACACGCTGCCCTTCTTCGAGCATGGCGTACGTCTTACCCACCCCTGGCGCGGCGCCCAGGTGCACCCGCAAGCGGCCACGTTCCATCGTCTCGCCTTTCAGCTCCGATCCTTCTGCTCGTGGGCGAGTGCGTGGAGAACGGCGCGCTCTCGCGCGAGCCGGAGTTGAGCGAGGAACACCCGCAGCAACGTGGCCTCCTGGTCGGTAAGCCGGGTCCCCACCAGGCACAGCACACGCTCGCGGGCGATCTCCACGCTGTAGGCGGCCTCGTCAGGATGCTCCAGGCGGGTCTCGCCGACGGCCGCCTCGACCTCCCAGCCCCCAGAACTCCTGCGCAGCAAGGTGACACCGTCGAGGTCGAAGGTGCGCCGGATCGAGGCGACGGTCTCGGCCAACCGGCCAGGGGCGCTCAAACTGTCGGCGGCGAGCCGGGCGAGGTCCTCGGCCTCGGCGTTCGCGCGTGCGACGCGCACTCCCTGCCGGGTCAGCAGGTCGACCAGGCCCCCGACGGCGACCGCGACGACCCCGAAGGTGAGCAGCGCGACCACGTCCGTCGAGTTCCCTATCCGCAGGCTGTAAAGCGGCTCGGTGTAGAAGAAGTCCGAGGCCAGAACGGCGACGCCGGTCGCCACCAGGGCCGGGCGGGTGCCGCCGAGCAGGGCCACTCCCACCACGGTGACCAGAGCGCACATCAACGCCCCGGTGAGTCCCAATGAGGAGCGCAACGGCACCAGCCCCACGGTGACCACCACCGGCGCTATCACGGCGAGCACCCAGGCGGCGAGGCGCCGCGGCCCTGGAAGCTCCACGCGACGTGGCCGCGTACGGGCCCCCAGCGTGGCCGGCTCCATGCGCCTGCCCGCGCGCGACGGGATGACATGTACTTCGATGGGACCGGCGGCGCGAACGGCCTTGTTGATCACGGAGCCGTGCAGCAGTTCCTTCAAACGGGAGCGGCGGGTGGCGCCCAGCACCAGTTGGCGGGCGTTCTCCGTGCGGGCGAAATCGAGCACGGTGGTCGCCACGTCGATGCCGGCCAACGCCGTGTAGCGTCCGCCCAGTTCGCTCAGCAGCCTGCGCTGACTGTCCAGCCACGCCGGCTCGGCTTCGATCAGGCCGCTGGGTTCCCGTACATGCACCCCTATCAGCTCGGCCCGGACGGAGGCGGCGATCTGCGCGGCCCTGCGCAGGACGTGCCTGCCTTCGGGGGCACCGGTCAGCGCGACGACCACCCGATCGGTCGTCACCGGCGGCGCCGCCGTGGAGTTCGGAGTGGCGGGTGGCGCCGTCTTCAGCAGGCCGCGCTCGCCCAGCCAGCCCGTCGCCAGCTCCCGCAGCAGCGCAAGCCGGTCCGCGCTGTAGAAGCCGCCCAGCGCCGCCTCCGCCGAGCCGGGCTCGAACACGCCTCCGCCGGAGATGCGAGACCGGAGCCGCTCCGGAGTGATGTCGAGGAAATCGACGCGGTCGGCGCAGGCCACGACCGTGTCCGGGACCGTCTCGGCCTGGGCCGCTCGTGTCAGCCCTTCGACGGCGTCGTTGAGGCTGTCGAGATGCTGGACATTGAGACAGGTGATCACGTCGATCCCCGCGTCGAGGAGTTCCTCGACGTCCTCCCAGCGCTTCTCGTGCCGGCTTCCGGGCACGCAGGTGTGGGCGAGCTCATCCACGAGGACCACCGCTGGACGCCGAGCCAGCAGCGCGTCAACGTCGAGTTCTACGAACGTCTTTCCTCTGTAGGTGACCTGGCGCAGCGGAATCTGGTCCAACGTCCGCAGCATCGCGTCGGTGTCAGTTCGTCCATGGGTCTCCGCCAGGCCCACCACCACATCGGCACCCGCGACGACCAGGCGACGGCCTTCGGCCAGCATCGCGTACGTCTTGCCGGCCGCGGGAGCGACAGCCAGGTAGACATGGAGCCGACCACGGGTACGTGACATCCGCGAGCCGACAGCCTGCACCCCTGCCGCCTGTGTCGTGTTCACCGCTCCTGGAAGCGTGAAGCCTTCGTCTCGTCTCATCGATCACCTCAGCCGCAATAGCCGAGAGCGGCCGTGCCGCCAGCCAAGGACATATCCAGCCTAGCGACATGAGACAAACGCCAACGAATGGCAACAATCCCGCAAAATAGGGGGAGGCCCTGGATGATGCCGGCCATGCAGAAAAGGGGAATAAAGTGCTATTGACCGGATTGCGCATAGCCGGCGTTTGGGGCCCGGCTTTTGAACCAGATTTGAAGGTGGTTCACATGTGGGCGACGACCGTCTCTCATTCGCTCATGAGCGTTGATGTTGCCGGCATGGTTTCCTCCGCGGTCAGAGAACATGAGCGACTACCCCACTACGGTCGTACCGCGAGCCTGATCGGGACCCTTCTCCTGCTGGGCGTCGCGATCATTGTCGTGATCGCCTTCATGCGGTTCCGGAGAAAATGAACCTTGTCTGGGTCGTCCCGTGTCTGAGTAATGCCCTGGTGATGGTGGAAGCCTTTTCGGATCACCTACTCAGCACGTTACTTGCTCGGCTGCCTGGCCGCTTCATGAGACAAGATCCGCAGGCCGAGATCGACGCGAACACGATTTGGCGGGCTGACCCCACGGCCGGCAGTGGGGTATGTACCTGACGTCATGGCGCCGTGAGCGGAGTCAGCAGCGCTTCCGCCGAATGAACGGCGTGGCATCGGCCCATAGGGGCCATACCCACAGCGCGTGATCGTCTCGACGAGGAGCAGTTGATGTCAGGGGTCCTCACCGCGCCCGCGCGCAGCCCGGCTCTCCACGCACCCCCCTCGATCCCGGAACCCGTGGGATGACCGGTTGGCCGCAGGCTGCGTTCGTCGTCGTGGTGGTCGTCGTGCTACACGTTCCACTCGGCGACTACATGGCCCGCGTCTACACCGATCCCCGGCACTGGCGCGCCGAGCGGGTGATCTATCGGCTGTGCGGGGCCGACCCCGGCGCCGACCAGCGCTGGACCCACTATCTGACCGCTCTTCTCGCCTTCTCGGGCGCCGGCGTGCTGCTGTTGTACGCCGTCCTGCGACTGCAGCCGGTGCTGCCGCTGTCTCTTGGCCGCACCGGGCTCTCCCCCGCGGCCGCGTTCAACACCGCCGTCAGCTTCACCACCAACACGAGTTGGCAGAGCTACTCGGGTGAGGCCGCGATGGGCCACCTCGCGCTGGCGACGGGCCTGGGGGTGCAGGCGTTCGCGAGCGCGGGTGTGGGAATGGCCGCCGGAGTGGCGCTCATCCGCGGGCTGGTCCGGCAGCGTACCGATCACATCGGCAACTTCTGGGTCGACCTCGTCCGAAGCGTCATCCGTATCCTGCTGCCCCTGTCCCTGCTGTTCGCCGTGGTGCTCGTGGCGCTCGGCGTCGTACAGAACTTTCACGGCACGATGGCGGCGGTGACCACACTGGCGGGCGGTAGGCAGACGATCCTGGGCGGCCCGGTCGCCTCGTGGGAGTCGATCAAACTGATGTCCGGCGACGGGGGCGGATTCTTCAACGCGAACAGCGCTCATCCGTTCGAGAACCCGACCTCGGTCACCAACGTGATCGAGATTGTGCTGATGCTGCTGGTCCCGGCCGGCTTCATCCGCATGTTCGGCCGCATGGTCGGCGACCAGCGGCAGGGCTGGACACTGCTCACCGTGGCGGGCACCCTCTTCCTGCTCGCGATCGCCTGTGCGGGGATGGTGCAGAACGCCCACCCGGGCACGGTCCCCGCCACCGTGGGGGCGGCGGCGGAGGGCACCGAGACCCGCTTCGGCGTTCCGGGAAGCACCCTCTTCGGCGTCACCGCGACCTCCACCGCCGACGGAGCGGCCAACTCCAGCTACGACAGCTTCACCGGCCTGGGCGGCGGGGTCCTGATGGCCGCCATGATGCTCGGCGAGATAAGCCCGGGCGGCTGCGGCAGCGGCCTGTACGGACTCCTGATGATCTCGCTGATCGCGGTCTTCCTGGGCGGGCTCATGGTCGGGCGCACCCCGGAGTACCTCCGCAAGGAGATCGGCGGCCGTGAGATGAAAGCCGTGGTCCTCTACCACCTCGTCACCCCGGCCACCATCCTCGTCGGGTCCGCCATCACCGTCGGCACGTCGAAGGCGCGCGCGGCTATGGGCAACCCCGGAGCGCACGGCCTTTCTGAAGTCGTGTACGCCTTCACCAGCGCCGCCAACGGCAACGGAAGCGCGTTCGCCGGCCTGAACTCCAGCGGCGTCTTCTTCCAGGTCGCCCTCGCGATCGCCATGCTCGTCGGCCGCTACCTGCCGATCATCTTCGTCATCGTCCTCGCCGGGATGCTGGCGGGCCGACCGCGCGGCATCTCCACAGCGGGCACGCTCCCCAGCCACGGACCAGTCTTCATGCTCATGACCGTCGGCGTCGCGCTGATCATCGGCGCCCTGTGCTACCTGCCCGTCCTGTCACTCGGCCCGCTGGCCGACAGCCTGCGCCAGATCCGCGGCTGATCGTCCGACCGCCGTCCTATGCCGGACTTCGTCGGTTCCGACACTGTCACCCACTCGGTCGTACTCACCCAACGTGAGATAGAGGCGACCACGGCGATCCGCGCCGCAGGCGCCCGGGCCGAGTAGCCCATCATCAGCGTGGTCGCCGGGGCCGCCCCTGCTGCCGGCCGCCTCCGGCCGCACCTCGAGTTCTACCGCGTCCTCGTCCCACCCGCTGAGGCCCCGACCGATCTCATATCGGGCCGATTGAAATCCGTAGGAGCATCGCCGGCTGTTCGAATAACCGCAGGTCAGATATGGACTCGTTGACGCCTTCGCCGATCGCTATGACCTGGCGATTTCAGTGGGAGGTTGCCGAGATGGCTTCCACCAGCTCGCCGACCTTGTCCTCGGGCAGCTTCGCCGCGAGATCAGCCTGACTGATGATGCCGACCAGTTCCTCGTTCTCCAGCACCGGCAGCCGACGGATCTTGTGCTCGGCCATCTGGTGCAGGACCTCCTCGATGTCCGCGTTCGCGTCGATGGACCACACGTGCTCTTCTTCGATGAGCTCCCCGGCAGCGACCGCAGCCGGGTTCTTGTTTCTCGCGACGCACTTCACGACGATGTCGCGGTCGGTGATGATGCCCTTGAGCCGTCCTCCTTCTCCGCAGACCGGCAGTGCACCGACATTCAACTCCGCCATCCGGCGCGCCGCCGCGTCGATGGTGTCGTTGACCTGCAGGCACTCACAACCACGGTGCATAACATCACGCGCTGTCGTCATGACTGGGCTTCCTTCCTGTGAATCCCCCGATACCGTGGTGCTGCTCCGCCGATAGCACGCGAAACCTGCCAGAAGCATCTTTGACCTGCAATTTCGGCAACCGCGTACGCGCTTGGTCGTTCGCGACCGAGTGGAAAGTGCGTGCTCGGCGGCCACCGTTGAGCTCAGCGCGCGAGAGGTATGTGCAAAGGTGGGACCACCTACACGACGCCGGAATGATCTCACAGTGGCTGATCATCACTACCCCACGGACGACGTCGCCTGGTGGCCGCGTACGACGGCCACAGGCCCTTTCGCATGGTGGAGGACGGCGTGGCTGATCGAGCCGAGGCGGAGCCCGGGGAAACCGCCGCGCCCTCGGGCACCGACGACGAGAAGTTCCGCGTCACCGGAAGCATCGGCCAGAATCGACACAGGAGCGCCTTCGACCACCTGTTCGATGACCGGGACGTCGGGACACTCGGCCTTCCATCCCGCCAGCGACTCCGAGAGGAGCCTGGCGCCTTCCTGTTCGACCGCCGTCGTGTCGTAGCGGGCGGCGCGCATCTCCGGTGGGTAAGCCGGGTGAGCCCAGGCGTGGATGGCGCGCAGGCCGACCGAGCGCAGGGACGCCTCCTCGAACGCGAAGCCCACGGCATCGACGGAGGCCTCAGAGCCGTCAATGCCGACGACGATCCCCGATCGGCCGGGTCGGGTGTCGGATTCCTGGGGCACGATGACGACGGGACACGAGGCGTGTTCCGCCGCTTGGCGGCTCACCGAACCGAGCAGTAGGCGAGGAAAGGCCCCGGTCCCATGCGGGCCCAGCACCAGCAGGGCGGCGTCGGCCGCCTCCTGAAGGAGCGTGGCGGGGATGGGGCCGATGCCGAGCCGGCAACTGACATCGACGGATGCGAAGGTCCGGGCGCGTTCCTCGGCGATCTCGAGGACCTCCAGTCCCGCTGCCTCCGGCCGTGGGGCCTCCAAGCCTGGTTCCTTGATCGCGATGCTGTACTCCCAGCGGACCGCGATGTGCACGATGCGCAACGGCAGGCGTCGCCGCCCGGCTTCGGCGGCGGCCCAGTCCACAGCGCGTAGAGCTTGTGCCGATCCGTCCACGCCGACCACGATGGGCTTGCTCATAGGTCTGTCCTCCCGTCTCGGCCATCCGACGTGATCGAGGCCCGGACTCGGAGCCCGCTGCCGACGTTCTGTCCTCGCCTGGTCCGGTTCGACGGACATCCGAGATCAGAGGTTGTTACCCGCAGGACGTCCGTCATGGAGAACATGAGGAAGAAGCCCTGTTCCCGACGCTGGCACACCCATGCAGGCTCTGCGGTCCGCTCGCCAGAGTGGCACACCGCCGCGCGCATGTTTCGAGTCGAGGGCCCGGGTAGGTGTTGAGAGGGTCTTACCCGATGAAAGGAAGGCCATGACGTTGACCCTTGGCCATGTGCTGCTGTCGACATCGCCTCCCGCCACGGCGAACTACGCGATCATCGGGCCTGCGCATCGGCTGTTCTCCCGTTACCGGGCGGACATGCGGGGCGCCTTCGGCAGCCGCCCCCAAGTGCGGCCGGACCGCCAGATCACCGTCGGCGTCAGGGGACCGATGAAGGTGCGCCTCGCGCACCAACGGCTCACTGTCGAGGGATTACCGCAGTAATGGTGGGGGTCTGGATCGACGCCACAGGGGACAACCCGCAGGAGAGGTACGGTCAGCGGCTCCGCGCATGGAGACACGCCTTCGCCGCCGCGAACAGCGAACCTCAGGCGGGCGGCATCACCCTGGACCCGTTGCACTGCGCCGTCGCGGCCTGGGATGTGGCCACCCGCCCAGTGTCTGAACCGCCGTATGTCCGATTCAATCCACGGGTGCTGGATGCGACCTGCCATCGCCCGGAGGGCACACACATCGCCCTGGCGGTCGTCGAACTGGCTGCTCCACCACCGGTGCGGATCCCCGATGGCTGGCTCGGCTGGCAGCAGGGCGAATCAGGGTTCCCCCGCACGGCCCCGCCGTACAACGAGAAGGCCGCACTGTGCACCCTTGAGCTTCGGATTCCCATCTCCGCAGATCGGCTGCCAACCCCCACCCGACCGGAGGCCGACGGATTGCCGAATCTCGCCGACGCCCAAGCGGCCCTGGAGGCGCTGATCGAGGAGATCAATACCGCCGTCGTGCCGTTCCTGCGGGTTCTGGAGGGCAAACGTTGATCAAGTTGCCGCAGGAGCAGATCGAGATCGACAAGACGGGCATCGCCGTCCGGCTCTCCGCACCGTTACGAATCATGGCTTCGCCACAACCAATCGTCGAAAGGAGACCGGATCAGCCTGCTTCCTTGTCCTCACTACGGGCTTGAGGCCATACGGCGGCGGCTCGGCTGAAACTGGAAGGAGTCGATCGTGCACAAGAAGGTGCGGGACGTCATGACCAGCGAGGTCGCGTCCGTCAACGGCAGCACCCCGTTCAGGGATGTCGCCGAGGTGCTGATGGCACACGGTGTGAGCGCGGTTCCGGTCGTGGACGGCGAAGGCCACGTCATCGGCGTGATCTCGGAAGCCGACCTACTGCACAAGGAGGAGTTCCGGGAGCAGTTCTACCAGGAGGGCTACCAGCCACCGCTCCGCGTGCGACTCCGCGAACGCCTCGGCAGACAGGACCCGGCGGAGAAGGCCCGCGGACACACCGCGGCCGAACTCATGACCGCTCCCGCCGTCACGGTCCGGCCGTACACCAGCGTCGTGGGCGCCGCCCGCATGATGAGCCAGAAGGGCGTGAAGCGGCTGCCCGTCGTCGACGACGACGGACGACTTGAGGGAATCGTCAGCCGCCACGACCTCCTCAAGGTGTTCGCACGCGCCGACGACGACATCGCCCGCGAAGTGCGCGACGAGATCGTCGACGGCGCCCTGTGGACGGACACGTCCGGCGTCCACGTCCTGGTGGCCAACGGCGTCGTGACCCTGGGCGGCCAGATGGAACGTCACAGCGACGCACGAATCCTGGTGCGGATGGCCGAACGGGTCAACGGGGTCACGGAGGTCATCGACAAACTGGGATGGACAGAAGACGACCTTCCCGGCTGAGCCGACGATGTCCCGCCCAAGGGCGAGCCTCCCGCCGCACCGGGACCCCGCCACCGACTGCGGGACGACATCGGCCGCGACCTCATGGACCGCCCTCATGGACCACCGCGGATCGCGTCGGACGACTCGCGGAAGGCGAAGCGGCGGCCGCGTAGCTCTGTCCACTACATGGTTTCAGGCACGTAGCATCACGTGATCCAGCGGCTCGTTCAGATGGAGACGCCCGATGGCATCTCCCAGCAACGGGGCCACCGAGCACACCTGGATCGGCAGATCCTGGCCGTCGCTTTGTGGCAAGGTGTCGGTGACGACGACGTTCCGGATCGGGGAACGGCTGAGTCGCTCCTTCGCCGTCCCCACGAGCAGCCCGTGGGTGGCGGCCACGACGATCTCCTGCACCGCGCCGTGGCTGAGCAGGACCTCTACCGCGGCCTCGATCGTGGCTCCCGTGCTGATCATGTCGTCGACGATGACGGCGGGGCGGCCGGCGACGTCTCCTATGAGATCCTCGGCCATGACGGATGTCCCGCTCACCCTGGTCTTGAGCACCACCGCGACCGGTCTCGACAGCACCGCGGCGTAATGCTGGGCCAGCTTCGCCGCCCCCAGGTCGGGTGCGACCACGACGGCCTCCGCCGGCGCCTCCTTCTCAAGAACTCGGGTCAGAGCGGGCACGGCCGTCAGCATCTCCACGGGTATGGCGCACATCGCCTCCAGCGCCACCGTGTGCGGATCGACCACGACCAGACGCTGGGCTCCGGCGTGGGCCAGCGCGTCGGCCATGACGCGGACACCGATCGCGTCCCCGGCTTCCGCACGCCGGTCCTGGCGGGCGTATCCGAAGTAGGGAACGACCGCGGTTATCCGTGCCGCCCGGGCCCGGCGGCACGCGTCCAAGAGCAGCAGGAGCTCTACTACATGATCGTTCACGGGTGGCCCAGTGGGGTGGACCAGATAGACGTCGGCGCCCCGCACGCGGCTCACGCTGGGGCGTACTTCGCCGTCCGGGAATCGCTCCACCATCGGCGACGCCGCCTCTGTGTAGAGCGTCGCGGCAATCGCGTCGGCAAGCGCGTGATTCGCCGTTCCGGCCACGATACGCAGCGCCATCGCCGTCCCCCAGCCTGATAGATGTCCTGGTTGATGTCACATCCGATCGGTCCAGCGACCGTTCAGCCAGATCGGCGACGCCGACCGCCGCACGAGGCCGTCCCAAGGTGGTGTGAAAGCTCAGTCCACGTACGTAGTGAAGTGATCGGTGAACCAGGTCCGCGCAAGGAGCGCGACCGTCTCCAGCGCTCCGGGCTCCTCGAACAGGTGCGTGCCACCCGGCACGATCTTGAGTGAGTTCTCGCAGCGCAACTGCCCTTGCGCCGACCGGTTGAGGTCGAGCACCACGTCATCGTGGCCTCCCACGATCAGCAGGGTGGGGGCGCGTACCTTGGCGAGGCGTGGTCCGGCCAGGTCGGGCCGCCCTCCGCGCGAGACGATGGCGGCGACGTCGTTGCCCGGCTCCGCCGCCGCCCACAGCGCGGCCGCCGCCCCGGTGCTGGCCCCGAAGTACCCCACAGGAAGCCCGGGAGCCGCCAGCCGCTGGTCATCCACCCATGCGGTCACCTGAAGAAGCCTCGCGCCCAGCAGTCCGATGTCGAACACGTTCCCGCGATCGATTTCCTCCTCGGGAGTGAGGAGGTCGAACAGCAGAGTGCCGAGACCGGCACCGTTCAACGCCGCGGCCACGTAGCGGTTACGCGGACTGTGCCTGCCGCTGCCGCTGCCGTGCACGAAGACCACCACGCCCGTGGCCATCTCTGGAACCACGAACAGGCCGGGCAGCCGCACCCGTCCGGCGTTCACCTGGACCTCCTCGGCGAGCCCGGGAGGATCGGTTCCCACCCCGGCCTCATCCTCATCGTGCTCGTACCCGGCCGACGCTGCTCGCCGTAGCAGTTCCACCACCTGGTCGTCGGTGGTCTGGGTGAAATCCGCGTACCAGGCGCCGATCGCGTAGAAGTGCGTGGGCGTCTCCAAGCAGACGATCTCATCCGCGCTGTCACGCAGGTTCGCGATCGTCTGCGGTGCGCCGACAGGGACCGCCAGCACCACCCGGCGAGCACCTCGGGCCCGCACGACCTGGCAGGCGGCGCGAGCCGTCCCGCCCGTGGCGATGCCGTCATCCACCACGATCACCGTGCGGCCGGTGAGTTCGACCGAAGGACGATCACCGCGGAAACGGCGCGCGCGACGGCCGAGTTCGGCACGCTCCCGCTCCTCCACCTGGACCATCTCCGCCTGCGTGAGTTCCGCGAGCCGTACGACGTCGTCGTTGATGACCCGCACTCCGCCCTCACCGATGGCACCGAACCCCAGTTCAGGCTGGAACGGCACTCCCAGCTTGCGGACCACGATCACATCGAGAGGGGCGCCGAGGGCCTCCGCCACCTCGAACGCCACCGGCACACCACCTCTGGGAAGCCCGAGGACGACAACGCTCTCCGCGCCGACGAGCCCACGCAACCGCTCGGCCAGACGCAGGCCCGCATCATGACGGTCAACGAACACCCCGTCCTCCTCCGCTGGAGAGGCTCTCGGACGTCGCCGCGCGCCGGAGAACCTTCGAAGCACCTCGCGCGATGGCCGAACCCGGATGTCGGCTGGCGACTCCCCAGGTCACTGCCCACAATCGGCTCCTCCAGTACCAGTCACCCGCGGCGGCAGCCTGCCGCACGTAAGTGTCCCCGCCCTCCTCGTACGGCTCGACGGTTCCGCGCTCCGTGTGCGGCCTCGGTGCCCCCGTCGTCGGGCATGCCGTCCCGAAGATCATGTCGGAGCTGTGGGGCCCGCAGCGGGCGGACGCACCACCGCTACGGGGCACCGGGCGTGGTGCAGCACGCCGCGGCTCACCGAACCGAGCACCGCCGAACCGAGCGGGCCGCGCCCGTGGGAGCCGACGACGAGCATGACCGCGTCCCTGGACGCCCGGACCAGTGCCGTGACGGGATGTTCGTGGACAACCTCGACCTCCACGGGCACACCCGGGTAGGCCGCCCGCCAGGCGGCGAGCGCGCCCCTGGCGAGCCGCTCCCGCATCCGCTTCACATCTTCAAGGTCGTGGATGAACCAGCCGCTGGAGATCTCCGAAGCCAGCTGCCATCCGTGCACCGCGCGTAGCGGGCAATCCAACAGCCGCGCCTGCTCGAACGCGTAGCCGAGCGCGGAGTCGCACTCGCCCGATTCGTCGATGCCGACGACCACCTCAACGCGGGCCGGCGTGTGGTCCGGCCGCACCACGACGACGGGCACAGCCACCCGGCCGGCGACATACGAGCTCACAGAACCAAGCAACATCCCGGCGAAACCGCCTCTGCCACGGCTGCCGACCACCAGCTCGGACGCCTGAGCGGCCTCGGCGACCAAGACGTGCTCGGGAGACCCGTCGAGCAGCGCGACAGACACCTCTATGTCAGGGCGCCCCCTCCACGCGATCCGTTCGGCCTCATCCAGGATCCGGCGCCCCGCCCGCGTCAGGGCGTCCTCCAGCCCGGGAACCACGTGCGTCGCGCCGACGTACGGCAGGTGATGAACGACGTGGACCACTCTCAGCGGCAGCCCCTTACGCGCGGCGTCGTCGGCGGCCCATTCCAGAGCGACGGAGGCGGATGGCGAGCCGTCGGTGCCGACGACGATCGGGGCGGCCATCAGTCGCCCTCCAGCACCTCGGGAACCGGACGGCGCACTCCTCGATCAACGTCGTTCGTGACCCCGAACCTCAGGATCATCTGCGGGTACACGAACGACCATGTCTGGGTGTTGTTTGTGGGGGGCGCCCAGACCGCGGCCTCCACGGCGAGGTGAACGGCGTGACTAATCTCTTCTGCGGAACGGGTGTTCACTGTCCAACACCTCCCCAAGGAAATGAGGCCAACGCATCAGAACGGAATATGAGACCAGGCGCTAACGTCAGGGCGTCAGCCGGAAGACCGGCCGACCGCGAGCATCGCTCCCGGCATCCAGAGTCTTGTCCTCCAGGAACGTGATGGCTTCCGGGTCGATGAAGACGCGTGCGTCCTCCTTTTCGATCACTTGATCTCCGGACCAGGCGTCGCTCACCAGTGAGAACTCAAGTGCACCTTCTTCACCTGGCTTCACAGCGATCCGCAGGCCCGCCCGGTGGTGCGGCAGGTACTCGCCGACCATTAGATCGCGAATCGCCTCCACGGCCTCGTGGGTCATCGTCAGCATGGCAGACTCCTTGATTCTGATTGCGACTGTCCGTCTCCTCCGATGTCCGCCCACCCGGCGGAACCGCGCTGTCGCCCCTGGATGCCTCACTCCTCCGCACGGCGACCCCAGCCAGTCGAATAGATCAGGCGGCAAGGATGCGCGGTTGCCGACGTTCCGGTCCCCCAATCCGACCGCTGCATATCGGTCGTCCTTCGCTTCCAGGCCACGTCGGTGGTCGACTGAGGTGGTGATCGACTGAAAGGACGCATTTGAAAGGACGCATTGCCGGTCGCGCGATCTCGTCGAATCAGAAAAGGGTGTAAGAGCCCCTTCCCGGAGCCATCCCGATCAAACTGTTCCTCTGCCGCACCCACGATCACAAGGCGGCCAGGTAAGAAGAGCGTGCCGGCATCTTCTCTGCGATTCCTTGATCGTCCGCGAGTCGCGGTCCGCCAGGGCACGCCCTCAACCAGGGCCAGGTCAGGGAGGTGTGTCGTGAACCAGCATGTGGTAGAGGTCTACCGGGCAGTCCAGGACGATGCGCTCCTTCTTGAGGTCGTAGACTCGAAGCCGAACCCGCATGCACCTTCTCGTCGATGACAGGGCCGGCCGCGGTAAGTGGATCGGCGTTCTCGCCGGCGCCAAGCGGCCGATCAGACCAGGTTCAGCAATGGCGACGCTCGCCCCAGGCCGGCGAGGCCGCCAGTCACAAGGCGATCGAGTGGACGCTACGGACAGGGGAGATATGCGTATCGGCAACGTCTATCGTCCAGTGGTCTTCGGCTGTCGAGCGGACGAACGGCTGTCCGAGGTAGCACGGCGGATGGTGGAGAAGAAGGTCGGTGCTCTGGCTGTGCTCGAAGGCGACCAGGTCACCGGAATAATCACGGAGCGGGATCTGGTGGCGGCGATGGCCCTGTTCATCGATCCGGCCTCCGTGAACGCCGCTGCGTGCGCCCCGACCGAGGTGAAGACCGCGGGCCTGGAGGAGGACTCGCGTGAAGTTGCCCGCCGGATGCTGGACGCGGGCATTCGCCATCTGCCTGTAGAGCAGGACGGACGCATGGTCGGCATGGTGTCGATGCGCGATCTACTCGCGCTGGAGACGTGGGCATCGTAAAGCCCCACCATGCGTGCCCGAGTGACGTCCCCCCGGGCACGTCACCGCACCTGGGAATAACGGATATTCATCGCGCCGCTGGCCCAGCGACGCCGACGAGGAGCTCGATGCCGGGTGCCGGTCGGCCCATCCGGCGAGTGCATGGTCCGGCACCTTCTGCTCCTCCTTCTTCACCCGTTCGGCGTCGGTGAAGGGGGCAGCGCGGGTGGAAGGCAGGTGCCGGGCGTGGAGGACCCGAGGAGCGGAAGACCCTGCACAGCCTGCTCGCCAAGCTCGCCGACAACCGCGGCCTGCTGGACCAACTCGCCGCGCTCGCCTGGGCCCAGGACAACATCGCCGCCTTCGGCGGGGAACCCGACAACATCACCGTCTTCGGCCACTCCGCCGGCGCCGCGTCCGCGGCCCTACTCGCCGCGATGCCGGCCGCCGCCGGGCTGTTCCGGCGGTGCATCCTGCAGAGCCTGCCCGCCGGCTACCTGACCGTGCTCGAAGGCCGGCGGGTATCGAACGGCTCGCAGCCGCCACCGACGCCACTCCCACCAGAGACGGCGTGCTTGGGTCTCAAGGTCGTCTGATCAGGTCAGTGGTGTGCGCATGGTCGGCCTCCTGGACGTCGGCCGGCGGCACACCCGTCGAGACAGGTACCGGCGTTGGGACCTTTGCGGCCACTGACGTGTCTCTCCCTTCCTGAGCACGCTCGATGAGCTGCTATCTGGCGTCCGGTACGGGGCCGGTGCGGGCGGGGACGGCGGTGAACGCGGCGGCCACGGCGACGGCGCCAAGGACCGCCAAAGCGGCCCGGGCCCCGGTGACCCCCGGCCCTCCCGCGGAGTAGAGGGCGAGCGTGACCGCGGCGATGCCCAGCGCGGTCCCGACGCCGCGCGCCATGTTGATCATTCCTCCGGCGGTCGCCGACATTCGCGCCGGTACGGCGGCCATGACAGCGGCGTTATTGGCCGGGACGAACATCCCAAGACCCAGACCGAGCAACACCAGGAAGCACGCGAGCAGGCCGGGCACGGTAGGGGCGATCGCCAGCAGCGCGGTCGCCGAGGCCGCGGTCAGGGCGCCGCTCACGCATCGCGGCCGGTTACCCCACCGGCGCGGCAGCACATGGTCGCCGGCGAGCGCGGCCACGGCGAATCCGGCCGGCAACGCGCTGAGCACCAGCCCGGCGTGCAACTCGCCGAGACCGGCCGCGATGAGCACCTGCGGGATCAGCACCAGCGGGCCGAACAGAACGAGATATCCGCACAACGCCCCGGTGAGCCCGGCCGCCACCACCGCGCTACGCACCACGACGGGGTCGAAGAGTGGCGATGGCGACCGCCGTTCCCGAGCCCGCAAACCGGCCGCCGATGCCAGGGCCACGGCCAGCAGGGCCACGACCGACCAGGACGGCCACCCCAGACCGGACGCCGCTGAGATGGCCAGCAGCAGGCCGGTCGTGGCCGCGGCGAGCAAGACCAGCCCGGCCCCGTCGAAAGAGCCGCCCCGACTGCGTTCGCGGGTGCGGGGCAGCAGATACCGTCCGGCGAGGATGGCCACCAGCCCGACCGGCACGTTGATCCAGAACACCCACCGCCAGCCGAGCGAGCCGACCACCAATCCGCCCACCGTGGGACCTGCCGCCAATCCCAGCGACTGAGCAGCGGCCTGCATCCCCAGCGCGGTCCGTATCCGCGACCGGCGGACGCTGGTCACCGCCAGGGCCACACTGTTGGCCTGCAACATCGCCGCACCCGACGCCTGCACCACCCGGCAGGCCACCAGGACCGGCAGCGACGGCGTGAGCCCGCAGGCCGCCGACGCCACGGTGAAGACGGTGAACCCGTACAGGTAGATCAGCTTGCGTCCCGCGACATCGGCCAGACGTCCCGCCCCGAGCAGCAGGGCGACCAACGTGAGCAGGTAGGCCAGGGACACCCACTGCACCGCCGCCAGCCGAGCATGGAACTCTTGCTGAAGGGCCGGGAATATCAGCGTGACGATGCTCGCGTCCAGCTGCCCCATGAACGCGCCGATGCACACCGAGCCCACCGCGAACCAGGGCGCATACTGATGCGCCCGCACCCATGACGGGCGGGCCCGTTCTCTCAGCAGCCGAGACACCGCTCAGCGCCGTCGTTGCCTCGCGTGACGGGCGTCACCCGCCCCAGCGGCACCCGCCGACAGGCGCGAGACGAACTCAACAGCCTTGTCGCTCTTCACCAGCAAGATCCCCCATCCGGCCGGTTCGCCGATGGTGCCCCGTGAGCGCGACTTCCCGGTCATCGCCGGTACTGATCGGTTCCCGCCAGGACATCAAGCGCGGCGCGAGACCCCTGACCGCAGGTCGTTCTGGAGCAGAACCACCTCACACTTTATCTCGGCCGCCGGCACCGGCACGGAGGCGGGCCCGCTGGAAGAACCCGGCCAGGTGTGCCCCGAGCACGCCGCCCGGCTCGTCCACGACCCTGGGTTATTCGGGGAGCGGTTTCAGCTGGACTGCGGTGACCTTGTACTCCGGGCATGACGTCGCGGTGTCCGCGTGGCTGGACGTGAGGGTGTTCACCCCACTGGACGGGAAGTGGAACGCGCAGAAGACCTGACCCGGCGCCGCCTCCTCGGTGAGGCGGGCGGTGAGCGTGGCGCGGCCGTGCCGGCTCTCCACGACGACAGGCTCGCCGTCCCGCACCGCGTACCGGGCGGCGTCTGACGGGTGCAGGTCGAGCCGGTCCTCGGCGTCGAGCCTGAGGTTGTCCGTCCTGCGGGTCATGCTGCCGGAGTTGTAGTGCGCCCAGCGGCGGCCGGTGACCAGGATGAGCGGGTAGTCGTCGTCCGGCGTCTCCCCCGGCGGGAGGTAGGGGCATGCGGCGAGACGGGCACGTCCGTCGGGGGTGGCGAAGCGTTCGCGGTACAGCGTGGCCTCCCCCGGGCCGTCCGGGTCCGGGCACGGCCACGGGACGGCGCCCTCCTGGTCGAGACGCGCGTGCGAGAGCCCGGCGAACATGGGCGCCACCCGCGCGCACTCGGCCAGCGCGTCCGCGGGCGTAGGGCAGCCGAGATCGACCCCGAGCGCCTCGGCGACCGCGTGGACCGCGGCGAAGTCGGTCCTGGCCTCCCCGGGCGGGATCAGCGCGGGCCGTACGCGCTGGAACCGGCGGTCGAAGTTGACGAAGGTGCCGTCCTTCTCCAGCCAGGAGGCGGCGGGAAGAACGACGTCGGCCCTGCGGGCGGTCTCGGAGAGGAAGAGTTCCTGGCAGACGACGAGCGGGCATGCCTCCAGCGCCTCGGCGACCCTGGTGGCGTCGGGATCGGTCGCGCACACGTCCTCCCCGATGATCCACAGCGCGCCGAGCCGGCCGTCCCGCGCCGCCGCGAACATCTCCGGAATGCGCAGCCCGGCGCGGGGCGGGACAGGCGCGCCCCACACCTCGGCCGCCCTGGCCGACGCGGCGGGATCGGTCACCTTGCCGTATCCCGGCAGGCTGTCGGGGAGTGCGCCCATGTCGGAGGCGCCCTGGACGTTGTTCTGCCCGCGCAGCGGGTTCACCCCGTAGCCGCGGTCGGTGCCGACGGCGCCGCGCAGGATCGCCAGGTTGGCCAGAGCGCGCACGCCGTCCGTGCCGTGGAGGTGCTCGGTCACGCCGAGGCCGTAGACGATCGCCGGGCGTTCGGCCCGCCCGTAGAGCCGGGCCGCGGTGATCAGGTCCGCGGCGGGGACGCCGGTGAGGGCGGCCACCCTGTCCGGCGGATATTCCGCGAGAAGGCCGGTCAGCTCGGGCAGCCCGGCCGCGCGCAGGCGCAGGAACTCCTCATCGACCAGCCCTTCGGCAAGGAGGACGTGCGCGAGGCCGTGGAAGAGGGCGACGTTGGTGCCCGGGCGGGGCCGAAGGTGGACGTCGGCGTACCGGGCCAGCCCCACGGCGCGCGGGTCGGCGGCGATCAGCCGGGTCCCCCGCAGGACGCGCTGGAGCAGGCGCGCGCCCACCACGGGGTGGGCCTCGACCGGGTTCGCGCCCACGACGAGCAGGCAGTCGGCCTTCTCGACGTCGTCGAAGCCGTCCGTTCCCCCGGCCAGCCCGAACGAGGCGATGAGCCCGGCGGCCGAGGGAGCGTGGCACAGCCGGGAGCAGTTGTCGACGTTGTTGGTGCCGATCACGACCCGCATGAACTTCTGCACCAGATAGTTCTCCTCGTTGGTCGCCCGTGCCGAGGAGATCGCCGCCACCGCGTCGGGCCCCCCTTCGGCGACGGCGGTCCGCAGCCCGCGCGCCACGTGGTCGAGGGCCTCCGGCCAGCTCACCGGTTCCAGGAGTCCGGAACGGCGCAGCAGCGGGCGGGTGAGCCGGTCGGGGGAGCGCACGAAGCCGTGCGCGAACCGGCCCTTGACGCACGCGTGGCCGCGGTTGACCGGGCCGTCGCGATCCGGGAGGACCGCGCTGATCGCGCCGTCACGGGTGAGCACCTCCAGCGAGCAGCCGACGCCGCAGTAGCCGCAGGTGGTACGGGTCCGCGTGAGGACGGGGATCGGGACGCCGCCTGCCAGCCCGGGCTCTGTCAACGCCCCGGTGGGACAGGTGGTGAGGCAGCCACCGCAGGCGACACAGTCGGAATCCGCCCAGGAACCGCCCGTACCCGGCGCGACGACGGTATCCGCGCCCCGGCCGGTCAGCGTGAGCGCGAACGTGCCCTGCACCTCGGCGCACATGCGCACGCACCGGCCGCACGCGATGCACAGATCACGATCAAGGTGGACGTAGGGATGTGAGTCGTCCCGCCCACGTCCTCCGGCCCCTCGGGCGGCCTCGGATGTGATCCCCAACTCGGCGCAGACTCGCGCCAGCTCGCCACCCGCCCAGCCGTCCGGCCCGCCGTCCAGGGCTCGCGGCGGCAGGGCCGACACGATCAGTTCCACGGCGTCGCGGCGCAGCGCCCACAACTCCTCGGTGGCGACCTCGATCTCCGCGCCGTCGGCCGCCGGGGTCACGCACGCCGCGACGACGCGCCCGGAGGCCCGCACCAGGCAGGTACGGCAGGAGCCGGCCGGGCTCAGTCGGTCGTCGTGGCACAGCGTGGGCAGCTCGACGCCCGCGGCGCGTACCGCGTCGAGCACCGAGGCGCCCTCGGCGGGCCGGACGGTGACACCGTCGACGCGCATCCTCATCCGGCCCACCCCCCGAGCCGGTCCCCGTACGCGCGGGCGAGGCTGCGCACCGCGGCGGGCACGCGCTTGCCGAAGGCGCACAGGCTGGCCTCGCCCATCACCCGGAGCAGCCGGGCGTACTCGTCGCCGGGCGGCCCGCCGGACGAGGCGAGCTCCAGGCCGCGGCGGGACCCGACGCGGCACGGTGAGCAGGCGCCGCAGCTCTCCGCGGCGGCGAACTCCCAGATGTGGCGCAGCACCCCCTCCGGCGCCAAGCTCCGATCGAAGGCGACCAGCCCGGCGTGTCCGAGCGCGGCACCGCGCCCGCTCAGCCCGGCCTCGGTCAGCGGCACGTCCAGCTCGCCGGCGGCGAGGAACCCGCCCAGCGGCCCGCCCACCTGCAGAACGTCCAGCTCCGCGCCGTCGCGCAGCCCGCCGCCCAACTCGGAGACGATCCGCAGCACCGGCGTCCCGAGCTCGACCTCGTAGCAGCCAGGGCGGGAGAACCGCTCGGACAGGCAGACCAGCTTCGTGCCGGTCTCGGCGGCCGTGCCGCGCCGGGCGTACGCGTCACCGCCCAGCCGCATGATCCACGGGATGGCGGCCAGCGTCTCCACGTTGTTGACCACGGTCGGGGCGTCCCACACCCCCTGGTCCGTCGGGTAGGGCGGGCGGGGCCGGGCGCAGCCGCGGCCGCCCTCCAACCCGGCGATGAGCGCCGTCTCCTCGCCCCCCACATACGACCCGGCGCCCTCCACCACCTCGACGTCCATGTCCACGTCCCGGCCGCAGATCCGGCGCCCGAGATGTCCTGCGGCGTACGCCTCGCCGAGCGCGGTCCGCATCCGGGCCAGCGCCCGGGGGTACTCCGAGCGCACCAGCACGACGCCTCGCCGCGCCCCGCACGCGAGACAGGCGAGGGCAAGGCCCTCCAGGACCCGCCCGGGGTCCTCCTCCATGAGCAACCGGTCCGCGTACGAGCCCGGATCACCCTCGTCGCCGTTGGCCACCACGACCGTGCCGGGTGAGCCGCCCGCAGCGGCCCACTTGGCGGTGACCGGGAACCCCGCCCCACCGCGCCCCCGCAGCCCGGAGGCGGCCACCTCGGCCCGGACCCGATCTCCGCCGGTGCCGCGCACGACGTCCGGCCACACCTGCCAGGCGGCTTCCCCCGCCACGACCCCGGCGAGCACCACCGGGTCTCCGGTGGCGTCGGCCGCAGGGATCGGCGGCGCGTGCGGCGGCGTCCGCCCGGAGAGCTGCCCGGTCAGATCAGGGCCGGCGCAGGGCGTGTCTCCGTCCAGTGCCGCCGGGCCCGCGTAGCAGTAGCCGAGGCACCGGACGCACTGCAGGGAGACCCCCCTCCGGGGATCGGCACAGCCGGCGGCGACGCCGACCGCGTTCTCGACCTCAGCGAGATGGTGTCCCGCGCGGGCGGCGAAGCATGCGGCGGCGGCGCAGACCCGCACGTGGCGCGGGGCGTGCGGGGTGGCGAGGTCGGCGTAGTAGGTGGCGGGCCCGAGCCCCGCCGCGGCCGGCAGGCCGAAGCGCCGCGCGACGTCGGGCGCCCATGACCGCGGGTCGTCCTTCGTACGGCCCGAGGCATCGGCGAGGGCCTCCAGCAGCCGGACGCCGGGACGTCCCCGCCGGTCCGCCAGTGACCTGAACGCGTCGAAACGTTCAGCCATGTACCCATGATGCCCCCACCCGGTTCCATCGCATGTACCCCGGTGGTTGTACGCCGCGACACCACCTGCGGCGGATGCCCTCGTGACGCCGTACGCGAAAGCCTGTGGGCATGGACGTCGCACCCTCCCATGCCTCCTGCGGCGGCAGTTGACATTTCCCCTCAAAGGAGAGAATCCATGAAAAAGCTCTACTATGCCGCAGCCGTCTACATGGTCCTCGGGCTCGCGGGCGGGCTCTACTACCGTGAACTGACCAAGCTGAACGACTTCACCGGTCAGACACAGCTCGGCGTCGTCCACACCCATCTCCTGGTGCTGGGTATGGCGTTCTTCCTCACCATGATCTTGTTCGAACGGGCCTTCACCCTCTCCGAGAGCAAGGCGTTCCGCTGGTTCTTCTGGATTTACAACGTCGGGCTCGTGATGACGGCCACGATGATGACCGTGCACGGCACCATGACCGTGCTGGGCAAGACGACCGGTGCCGCGATCTCCGGCATCGCCGGGATGGGGCACATTCTGCTCACCGTCGCCCTGGTCCTCTTCTTCGTCTGCCTCCGCGGCCGCCTCTTCGCGAAGGATCCGGCGGGTGGCACGGCCGCGCGGAAGGGCTCGGTAACCGCGTAGACGTGACCGCGTGGACCTCCACCGGCTCGCGTGACGGCGTCACTGCGCGGCCGTCCACCCATGCCGTCCATCCATGCAGTCCACGCATGCCGTCCACGCATGCCGTCCACCCTGAGGATTTCCATCGCGTGTACGGTCTGGCGCTCTTCGGCGCCCGTCGCCGCCGGTACCGATCCTGCCGGCGTCAGTGCCACCAGGGGTCGGGCTGAGAGGAATTGTTGATCAAGTAGGAGCGCCGGCGCTGGAAGCGGTTCAGGGACGCGGGTCCCATGCGTGAGCCGCCGAGCCCCGAGCTGTTGAAGGAGTTCTTCTCCCCGTCGTGGACGAACGCCGTGAGCGCGCAGTCGTTGACGCTGATCGCTCCGACATGGAGGCGGTCGGCTACGGCCAGGGCGGCTGAGGTGTCGGCGGCGAAGACCGCACCCGACAGTCCGTAGACCGAGTCGTTCGCCAGCTCGACTGCATGGTCCGCGTCACGGACGGCCATGACCGGGATGACAGGTCCGAACGTCTCCTCCGTCATGACGGACATGCCGTGGTCGACGTCGGTCAGGACGGTCGGCCGGCACCACGTGCCGCCTCCGATGTGTTCGATCCGCCCGCCGCATCGAACGGTGGCCCCCTTCTCCCGGGCATCCGCGAGGTGCCGCTCGATCACCGTCGCTTGCGCGGGATCGATCAGGGGGCCGATCTGACCGTCGCCCGGCCGAGGACAGGCGAGCGTGAGCCGCTCCGCCTTCTCCACCAGCCGACTCACGAACTCGTCGAAGACGGCCTCCTCGACGTAGACCCGCTCGATCGACAGGCATGACTGACCGGCGTTGGTGGTCGCGCCCCACAGGATCGACGAGCCGGCTCTGTCAAGGTCGGCGCCCGCCAGGACGATCGCGGGATCCTTGCCGCCCAGTTCGAGGAAGGCCGGGATGAACACCTGTGCCGCGGCCACGGCCACGACGCGGCCGGTCGCGACGCTGCCGGTGAAGGCCACGGCGTCCACGAGGTTCACGACGGCGGCGCCGGTGGAGCCGTCCCCCTCGACGACCGCGATAACCTCGCGGAGATCCGGAACCCGCGCGATGGTCTTCATCACGGGAGCGATGAAACGGGGCGTGACCTCGCTCGGCTTGACCAGTACGGCACAGCCCGCGGCCAGGGCGGGGATCGCGTCGATCAACCCCAGAAGCAGCGGGAAGTTCCATGGGGCGATCACACCGACGAGCGGGTACGGCACGCCGTCGCCGCGGATCTCGACACCGGGTACGTTCGCCTGCCGCGGCGCCGGTGGCGTCAGCAGCGCCGGCGCCTGAGCGGCCCACCGGTCCAGCATGCCCAGGACACCGTCCACCTCGATCACGGATTCGGTGAGCCTCCCGGTGTCGGCGGTGAGCGCCGCCACGAGATCGTCTCGCGCGGAGGCGATCTCCTCGCGCCACGCGGAGAGCACCGCCGCGCGTCGCGTGGGAGACAGCGCGGCCCAGGGTGGCTGGGCGGTACGCAGCCGCGCCGCGAGATCGGCCAGCTCCGTCGGCGTGGGAGGGCACAGCGGGCGCTCGATCTCTCCGGTGCGCGGATCTCTGACCTGGTAGGTCCCGCCGCTCACGCGATCACCCCCGCGTCCCGCAGGCGGGTGATCGTCTCCATCTGGCGTTCCTTGAACCACGCGCGATCCGGCACCTTCCCTTCCAGTTCGTTGGGCCGTTCCCCTTCGTGGCGGCCGTACTCGACGGCCCACAGCGCCGGTTTGGCGCGGGAGAGCAGGTTGCCCATTCCCGGGCGGCCCCGGTAGCGACGCAACGCGCCGAGATCGAGTTCGGCGGAGGCGACGAGGCTCTCTCCCGCTCCCGCCTGGGCCAGCACCCGTCCCTCGAAGTCGATCAACTCCGAGCCTCCGGAAGTGGAGTCGGCGGGGATGCCGGTGCCGGTGAGACCGCCCGTGTTCGCCGAGACCACATAGGAGAGGTTCTCGACCGCGCGCGCCCTGCGGGCGATGGCCTTCGGCGTGAGGAGCGGACTCGAGGACTCGGAGGTGGGATGGCACAGCACCTCTGCTCCGCGCAAGGCCAGGGAGCGGGCCAGCTCGGGGTAGAGGATCTCCTCGGACGAGATGGCGGCGAGGTTGCCGATCGGGGTGCGCGCGACGGGAAGCAGCCCGTCGGCGCCGTAGACGTCGAGATAGCGGTCCCATACGTCGTACGGAGTAGGCGAGTACATCGAGTACAGCCGACGGCAGCGCAGGACGACGTCACCGGCCGGGGAGAGGACGAACGACGTCTGGAAGTACAACTCGGGAAAGTGCTCGTCACACTCGTAGGCGTTGCCCGCCAGGTAGACGTCCTGCTCCTGCGCGATGGCGGCCATTGCCTCGTACTCCGGGCCGCCGGGATCCAGTGCCGCCTTCTCCCGCCACACCGGGACCGGCTCGCCGAGCGGGAATCCGGTCAGCGCGTACTCGGGGAGCACGATGAGGCGCAGATCCGGCCCGATCCACTGCTTTGATGCTCCGACATGGGCGGCTATGCGCGCAACGGCGTTTCTCATCGAGGTTCTGGCGTCACTGACGGACATCCCGCTCACCGAATGTGTGCTGGTCTGAAGGGCGAGGGCGCGGTACGAAAGGTTCGTCACGGGGCTTCCCAAATGAGATCGTTTTCCGGGGGGTGGACGTGCGGGGCAGGGCCGGGGCGGTACGACGAGGACGGCGGCGCAGGCGTGTTCACGAACGCCGGACCGCTACCTCTTCTCCGCCGAGGCGTGACCCATCCGCGCCGAGAGCCGGCGGGTCGCTTCGAGCAGGACCTCCGCGCAATGCCGCGCTTCGCCCCGGAACCGCTCCATCGGGCCGCATACGCTCACGACACCGGCCGGCCGGCCATGGTGATCGAAGATGGGCGCGGCGACCGAGGCCGACCCGTGCTGACGCTCGGCAGTGGATCGGGCATATCCGCGACGCCGGATCGCGACGATGTCCTTGAGCAGGATGTCCGGATGCACCAGCGTGCGCTCGGTGAGCCGGGTCAGCGGGACGGTCCTGAGATAGGCGTCGATCTCCTCGTCGGACAGGAAGGCGAGGAATGCCTTGGAGGAGGCTCCGGCATGGAGGGGGTAGGGGACGCCGAGAGAGACGGACATGATCACCTCTCGGCTGGGCGTGGCCTGGTCGACGTACACCCGGGTCGAGCGGGTGCGAATCGACAGCGTCGCCGTCTCCGCCAGAGTCCTCGACAGGGTGACCAGCGCGGGGGCCGCGAGTCCGCGCACGTTCAGCCTGTCGAGGTAGGCCAGCCCCAGCCGCATGGTCGTCGAGCCCAGGGAGTAGCGGCGGGTTTCCAGGTCGAGGTCGATCAGCCCGCGAAGTCGCAGGGATGTCAGGATCCGGTGCACGGCCGCCTTCGACATGCCGAGCTTTCCGGCGATCTCGGTGACCCCGAGCGTGACGGAGCCCGGCTCCGCGAACAGGACGAGTACATCGGCTGCGCGTTCGACGGTCGCGACGGTCTGGCTGGAGGCGTCCGGCGTACGGCGGCGCAACGGCTTGGCGGTCTCCATTGACGAGGCCCCTCAACTCGCGACGACGGCACCCTAGCCGCGTGAGAACCCGACGGGCACGGGCGTGTCGGAGACGATCCTCGTACCGAGGAAGTCCCACCACGATTCCTGCGACACCCGCTCCGACTCCCATGAGGGATCGGCTTTGAGGCCGGCGAGGGCCGCCCGGTAGGCTCCCCAGGCCGCCTCGTCCTCGAACGCGGCCCAGTTCTCCAGGACATAGACGTCACCGACGACGCTGTAGTACCAGCGGAGCTCCCTGACCATCGGCAGGTCCCGGTAGAACCAGCTCTCCCGCTGTTCCAGCCAGGCCCAGAATGCCTTCATGTCGCGTCGAGCGTGCTCAGTCAGCCGCATCCGGTAGACGAGATAGATCATCTTTCTCTCCTCGGTCTCCTGCCGACCGCGGCGGGCGTCAGGACCGCCACAGCCGGATTCTGGAATGTGCTTCCGCTTGTGGAATCGATTGGATCGGCTATCCCGAGACGCTCGCCCTGAACGTCACGGGCCGGCGGACGCGGCCACCGCGGGACGGCCGCCATGATCCTCTCCCGCTACATCCCGTCGGCGTCCCAACGGCCGCGGGAACGGCTCCGGACCGGAAGGGTGGAGATGATGGGCGCGGGAATGGGCTCGCCGGGCTTCCAGGGGCGGCCCTGCCCCCGGTTGTGGGCGCCGGCGTCCGTACGCTCCTCGCGGTGTTCGAGCGAGCCCGGGTCGGCGCCCCAGTCCGCCCGCAGAACATGCTCGTGGTCACCGTGCTCGTGGTCACCGTGCTCGTGGCCGTACTGGTGATCGTGGCCGCCGTGGCCGCCCTGAAGGTTGGCCGCGTCGAGGGCCTTGGCCACCGCGAGCATGCTCTTGTCGGAGCCCACGCCGTTGGGGACGTAGTCGACGTCCTTGGCACCCTGCTCCCGCTGGTACCGCACCGAGGCGGCGAGATCCGCCAGGTCGCGGTCGCTACGCCGGACCGAGCCCTTCCCGAGGTCGTGCGAGGACTGCGACCAGCGCATACGACCGCCGTCGGGACCGTAGTTGACAGCCTCGCCACCCCAGCGGATCCACTCGTTCTGGGTGTACCAGTTGAACAACTCGCCGTCGGAGCGCAGCAGCATGGTCATGCCGCCCTCCATGGTAGTGAAGTGGCCGTGCTTCACCCGGGCCGGGCGGAAGAAGTAGCTGCCCTGGTCGAGCGTGCCGAAGTTGTACTCCATGTGGCCCTGGGTGGTGTACGCCTCCTCGTAGCAGGGGTGGTGCGCGAGCCGGTGGTCGGTCCAGCCCTCCTGGCAGAACACCAGGCGGGTGTAGAAGCCGGTGACCGGGTCGACGTGCAGGTACTTGATGAACAGGCCGGGCATGGGGCCGGGGTTCGGCACCGCGTCCCAGTTCATGGCCTCGCTGTCGATGACGATGACGTCCTCGCGCGCGTCCGCCCAGCGCGGGGCGTTCAGGCCGTCCACCGGGTCGAAGCCGGCGTCGCCGTACTCGCGGTAGTGCAGGATCCGGGTGCCCTCGGCGAAGGTGATCGCGTCGGTGGGGACGCCCTGCGGCGCGTAGACGTAGCCGCCCTTGCCGATCTCGCGGCCGCCGTACGTCATCGAGCCTTCGAGCACGTAGTACTCGGTGTCGGCGTGGTGGATGCCCGGCCCGCGGCCCCAATCGGTGTGGAAGTCGATCCGGAGCGACGAGGAGCCGTCCTCCTCGTCGACGGACAGGCGGCGCTCGCTGGCCCGCCCTTCACCGCTGACGAGCTCCGCCGCATGCCAGATGTAGTCGTCGTCGTGGATCAGTTCAACGTGCGGGCGCATTCAGACGTCCTTCCTGAGCTCGCGCTTGAGGACCTTCCCGGCACTGTTGCGCGGCAGTCTCGGCACGAAGCGGATGGTCTTGGGGATCTTGTAACCGGCGAGACGGGGCCGGAGACGGGCCTCGATCTCATCCGCGGTGGTCTCACCGACCACATAGGCGACGACGCGTTCGCCCCAGGTCTCGTCGTGCTCTCCGATGACGGCGGACTCCATGACTCCCGGGCACTCGTCGATCGCGATCTCGACATCCCGGGGGTAGACGTTGACGCCGCCGGTGATGATCAGGTCCTTCTTGCGGTCGACGATCCTGATGAACCCCTCCTCATCGCTGACGGCGATGTCGCCGCTGGTGAGGAAGCCGTCGTCGGTCATGCAGGCCCGCGTGGCGCCGGGGTCGCGCAGATAGCCGTTCATGAGGTACGGCGACCGGCTGAAGAGCTCGCCCGCGGTCCCCGCCGGTACGGCGACGCCCGCCTCGTCCACGATCCTGACCTCGGTCATGAACCACGGGTGGCCGACGGATCCGGCTTTGCGCCCGGCGTCCGCCGGGCGCAGGTTGGTGACGATCCCCGCCTCGGTCGAGCCGTACAGCTCGTGCACGCCGACGTGGGGAAACGTGTCGAGCACCCACTCCTTCAGCGGGACCGGCAGCGCGGCGGCGTTGAAGAACAGGGTGTCGAGACTGCTCAGATCCCTCCGGCGCAGGGTGAGGTCGCCGAGCGCGCGGATCGTCTGGGCGTGGGTCGGCACCATGAAGACCGACTGTGCCCGGTCCTTCTCGATCATCGCGAGCAGCTGTTCCGGGTCCCAGGAACGCAGCATGGAAACCGTGCCGCCGGTGTGGACGGCGGCGTAGCCGAACGCGAACCCCGCTCCGTGGTACATCGGCGCCACCGCGATCGAGCGGCGCCCCGGCCCGAGCCCCCACTCCAGCGCCGAGGCATAGAAGGTGAGCACCCGGGACCGGTGGCTGATCATGACGCCTTTCGGGGCGCCGGTCGTTCCGGAGGTGTAGGCCACGCAGAACGGATCGTTCTCGCTCACCGGGACACGGGGGTCGGTGCCGTGCGCGGCGGCCAGCGCGGCTTCGTAGGTTCCGCCGTCGCCGGTGACCAGCACGGGTTCCGCCGCGGCGAGGGCGGTTTCGGCCCTGTCGGCGAGCGTCACGTCCACGATCAGCGCCCGCGCCCGGGAGTGCTCGACGATGAACGCGATCTCCGGCGGGGTCAGGCGCGGGTTGAGCGGGACCATCACCAGCCCGGCCTTGGCCAGGCCGGCCGCCGCCTCCGGGTACTCCAGCTGGTTGGCCAGCAGGAGGGCCACCGTGTCCCCGGAGGTCAGGCCGCGGGAGAGCAGGGCGTTGGCCAGCCGACTCGACCGGTCGTGAAGCGCCGCGTAGCTGAGCCGCCTGTCGCCGTCGATGACCGCGACGGCCGAGGGGGTGGCGGCGGCGAACTCGCGTACGCCGCCGGCGATCGACAGCTGCGCTCTCATGCCACGACGCGTGTCTCGTTGATCAGAGTCCGCTGGACGCAGATGCCCGACCGGATCCACTGCCAGACCCGGTTCCGGTGGTTGCCGTCCTCGCTCAGCACGATCAGCTCGAACAGGCGCAGGTCGGCGCCCTTCTCCTTGTAGATCCACGAGAGGTAGATCGTGTTGTCGTCGACCCCCCAGAACTCGCCCGTGAGCCGGTCCGTGTCGAAGCCGCAGTGTCCGCCGCCCAGGTAGGTGCCGGGGAAGCGGTGCTCCTCGGTCCTTCCGTCCTCCCAGGTGTAGACGTTCACCTGGTGGTAGTCCCACCCGTCCGTTCCGTCGCCGAGGGTGCAGGTGAGGTGGGAGCGGTGCGAGTCGACAATCTTCCCGTCGGCGTCGACGTAGACGTAGGTGCCCTCCCACTCCCCTTCGTGCCGGGCGAGCAACGGCATTTCTTCTCTGATGCCCATGGTTCAACGGACCCTTTCTGTTGTCAGGAGAGGCTGGTTCCGACGAGGCTGCCGATGCCGAAGGTGGCCGCGGCGGCGGCCACGCCCAGCGCCAGCTGGCGCAACGCGCCCTTCCACCAGGGGCGTGCCGTGAGCCGGGCGACGACCGCGCCGGCGCCCAGCAGGCCGAGCACGCTGATCACCGCGGCCACGGCGAGCCCGGTCGCGCCGAGCATGAACGGCACCAAGGGGACGATCGCTCCCATGGCGAACGCGGTGAACGAGGAGAACGCGGCGACATAAGGAGAGGGAAGGTCGTCGGGATCCACCCCCAGCTCCTCGCGGACGTGCACGCGCCAGGCGAGTTCGGGCTGTGCGGTGAGCTGCCTGGCGACTCCCTCGGCGGTCTCCGCGTCCAGGCCGCGGGCCTCGTAGAGCGCGACGAGTTCCGCCAGCTCGCCCTCGGGGTCGCGTTCCAACTCGGCCTTCTCGATGTCGATCTCGGCCCGCATCAGCTCGGCCTGCGAGGCGACCGAGGTGTACTCGCCCGCGGCCATGGAGAAGGCACCGGCCGCCAGCCCGGCCAGCCCGGTCACGACCACGATCGTGTTGGAGGCGCCGCCCCCCACCACACCGCTGATGAGAGCGAAGTTGGAGATCAGCCCATCCATCGCGCCGAACACGGCCGGCCGCAGCCAGCCTCCGGTGACGTCTCGATGGTGCTGGTGTCTTTCGGCCGGTGGAAGCGCTACGTCCACGCTCATATGCGTCCTTTCCGCCTGCCGACCGCGCCCGGAAGGCCGGGGGATCGTCGGAGGGGGCTCAGGGGAATCAGAGAGCTTCGAGGCTCTTGTTTTATGACACTATGTCGTGAAACTGTGTTCCGCAAGTGATCGGGGACGTCAATCGGCTCGTCTTGGAACACAAGGGAGGCACCAATGCCCTGCAGTCGTTCAGCGCGCGCACGGCTCGTCACCGCGCTGGCCATCACCTTCGCCATCGCCCCACCGCTCGCCGGAGAGGCCGCCGCCGCGCCGGCCAAGCCGGAGCTGACCGCGAGCCAGAGCACCGATCTGGCCCCGGGAACCGAGATCACGGTCACCGGAACGGGGTTCACACCGAAGACGACGCTGTTCGTCGCCCTCTGCGACACCAAGCAGCCGCCCGGGAAGGCGTGTGACACGGGGAGCTTCGCGCGGGTCACCACCGACGCCGACGGCGGACTGGAGACCACGATGACACCGGCCGCCGTGTTCGGTTCGACCGATTGCACCGCGACGACCTGCGCTCTCATGACCAACGACCCGGCCAACCCCCGGGACACCGCGAACTTCACCCAGCTACCCCTCACGTTCGCCGCCGCGTCGGGCGCCACCGAGAGTCCCGCCGCCGATTCGCCGCCCACGAGTCCCGCAACGACTACCGACGCGGCGCCGTCGGCCGCGACGGATGACGACGGGGGAATCCCCCTCCCCCTCATCGTGGTCATCGCCGTCGTGGTTCTCGCCGGGATCGGCGGTGCGATCACCTTCCTGCGACGCCGGTAAGTCACGATCAGATCGGGCGGGCCGGCACCCCGGCCCGCCCCGAGGGGGTGCCTGGCGGAGCATCGGTCAGGCACCCCCTGCGGCGTCGGCGGGGATCTCGCCGTCGCGCAGGCAGGCGCTGTGCCGGTCGCCGACGGCGATCAGCCGCGGGACCGCCTCCCTGCACGCGTCCTCGACGTACGGGCAGCGGGGGTGGAAGGCGCACCCAGGAGGGGGATGGACGGCCGAGGGCACCTCGCCGGAGAGCGCGACCAGATTGCGGCGCGCGGGGTCGGGCACCGGTACGGCGGCCAGCAGCATGCGCGTGTAGGGATGTCGCGGCGCGGAGAAGACCTCGTCGGCCGGGCCCTGCTCGACGATCCTGCCCAGGTACATCACGGCGACCCTGGTGGCGAGGTGCCGGGCGATGTCCAGCTCGTGGGTGATCAGCACGTACGCCAGGCCGAGTGCGGAGCGAAGGTCGAGCAGCAGGTTGACCACGGTGGCCTTGACGCCCACGTCCAGGCTCGCCGTCGGTTCGTCCAGGACGATCGCACGGGGGCGGGCGGCGAGCGCCCGGGCGACGGTGACCCGCTGCAGTTCCCCGCCGCTCACTCCGCCGGGGCGGCGGGCCGCGTAGTGCGCGGGGAGGCCGACCTGCTCCAGCAGCTCGGCGACGCGCTCGGCCCGCTCGGCCACCGACCGGCACAGGCCGTGGACGGCCAGGGGCTGGCCCACGCTGTGGCCGATGGTCTTGCGCGGGTTGAGCGCCGACCACGGGTTCTGCGAGACGAACTGCACCTGACGGCGGGTCTCCCGGTCCATCCGCGTGCCGGCGGGGACGCCCCCGATGCGTACGGCGCCCCTCGTGGGAGGGAGCAGGCCGACGGCGAGCCGGGCGACGGTCGACTTGCCGCAGCCGGACTCGCCCACGATGGCGAGCGTCTCGCCGGGATCGATCCGGAACGACACGTCCTCCACCGCGTGGACCGTCTGCCGCCGCCCCGCCGGGAAGCGGCGGGTGACGTGGTCGAGTTCGAGCACCGGGGTCACGCGTCCTCCTCGGCTTCCGGGGTCTCCCCCGCACGGTGGCAACGGACCACGTCCGTCCCCATGGTGATCGGCGTCGGTTCCTCCTCGTGGCAGCGGGCGAGCACGACCGGGCAGCGCGGGGCGAACGCGCACCCCGCCGAGCCCGCTCGCGCGCCCCTCTCTCGCGAGAGCGTGACCTCCGCCACGGTGTGCCCCGGCATGGCGCCGAGGCGCCGCCCGCGTTCCGTGCGGGCGGGAAGCGCGGCCAGGAGGGCGCGCGTGTACGGGTGGCGGGGTGCGGTGAAGATCTGGCTCACGGGCCCCGACTCGACCAGCCGGCCGGCGTACATCACCCCGACCCGGTCGCAGATCTGCGCCACGACGGCGAGGTCATGGGTGACGTAGAGGATCGCCGGCCCGAGCCGGTCGCGCAGATCGAGCAGCAGGCGGAGCACCTGCGCCTGGACGGTCGCGTCCAGCGTGGTGGTCGGCTCGTCGGCGATGAGCAGGTCGGGCTGCCTGGCCAGCGCGGCGAGCACGATGAGCAGGCGCTGGAGCTGCCCGCCGGAGAATCGGTGCGGGTGGTCGCGCGGCCGGTCGAGCACCGCGCGCAGGCCCACCTGGGCGAGCAGGTCGGCGAGGTCGTGTCCGTCGTGGTACCAGCGCATCTGCCGCAGCACGGGGGTGGACGGGCTGAGCGAGGTCATGGGCCGCTGCGGCACCACACCGATGCGGGAGGCCCGGATCCGCCGCATGTCCTCGGGGGGTAGCTCGGTCAGCTCCCGCCCGTCGAAGCGCAGCCCGGCGGCGCGGACGCGCGCACCGGCCGGGAGCACGCCCGTGATCGCCGAGCACAGGGTGCTCTTGCCGCTGCCGGACTCCCCGACCAGGCCGAGGATCTCTCCACGGCGCAGGCTGAGGGAGACGCCCCGCACGGCCGGCCGCCCCGCATAGTCCACGTGCAGGTCCGAGACGGTCAGCAGATCGGCGGGTGGCGGATCCGTCACCGGCGAGCCGGTCGCCTGACGGTCATTCACCGGCGTTCCCTTCCGGCCGCAGCCGGGGCGTGCCCAGTCTGCTGATCTTCATCCGCGCGGGATCCATCGGGCTCACGCTCGCGCGCTGTGCGACGATCATCTTCGGATAGACGGGAGGGAACATCACCGCGTCCTCGGTCAGCGTCGCGTTCACCTCGCGGAGCAGCCGGTCGCGCTCGTCCTGGTCGTCGATCGCCCATACCCGCTCGAGCGCGGTGTCCACCGACGGGTTCTCGTATCCGCAGGCCAGGACGCTCGTGGACTGGGCGGGAGACAGGGTGAGATAGTTCGCGTCGCCGCTGGTGAAGCCACTGGAGAAGCGGTTCATGATCATCTGGTAGGCGCCGGAGATCCAGCGCTGTGCCCAGGGGCCGCCCTGGAGGACCTCCAGTTTCACGGTGATGCCCGCGCGCGCCCAGCTCTGGACCAGGATCTGCGCGATGTCCTCCATGACCTGGCCGGCGCTGATCGTGAGGGTGAAGGAGGGGGCGGTGACGCCGCGCAGCAGCTCGCGCGCCCGCGCCGTGTCGGGCCGGGCGGGAAAGACCCGCAGGTCCGGGTCGTACCCCCGCTCGGCCGGGCCGATGGGGCCCTGGCCGAGGACCGCGGCGCCGCCGAATACCTTGTCGTTCACCCCCTGCCGGTCCACCGCGTAGGCGACCGCGCGCCGGAAGTTCGGATCGTCGAAGGGCGGATCCCCCGCCTTGACGTAGGTGAGGATGTCGATCGGCGCGTCCACCCGGTGGACGGTCACCGCCTGCTGTCCCGCGAGGAGCGGCAGGGCCGCCACGGGCAGTTCGGTGGCGATGTCCACGCTGCCCGCGCGCAGGTTCACCGCCCGCGTCGAGCCGTCCGGGATGATCTGGAACTCCAGCCGGGCGTACGCGGGGGATGGTCCGTGATATCCCCTGTGGGCGGTCATCGAGTAGCCCAGCCCTGCGGAGACCCGCTCCAGCCGGTACGGCCCGGTGCCCATCATGGTGTCCTTGCGGTCGACGAAGGCCCGGTGCGTGATCGGCAGGTTGGTCAGGTGCGATCGGAGCAGCCCGTAGGGGCGCTTGAGCCTGATCTCGACCGTGTTCGGGTCGACGGCGCGAGCCCCGGAGTAGTAACCGAGGAAGTAGACGACCCACTCACTGCCGCTGGCGAAGGCGGCGACGTGGTCGAGCGAGGCGACCACGTGCTCGGCGGTGAAGGCGTCGCCGTTGTGGAACGTCACTCCCCGTTTGAGGGGGATGGTCCAGGTGAGTCCGTCGGCGGAGACGGCCGGCTCGGCGGCGGCGAGCAGCGGGACCGATCGGACTCGCTCGTCGTAGTCGTAGAGCGTCTCCATCACCGGTTCGGCGATCCAGCGGGTGACCTCGCTGCCGGAGTCCAGCGGGTTGAGGTTGCTCGGGCCGGCGGCGACGCCGATCCTGAGCGTCCTGCCACCGCCCGTTGGTGAAGCGGTCGAGCAGGCGGCGAGCAACGACACGGCGGGAACCAGCCCGAGGAACCGCCGCCGGGACCAGGAGGGGGGAATGGTCATCGTGTCTCCACGTGGGTCGTGCCGCGTCCGCCGAGGGAGTCGGACAGGGCGTCACCGATGAGGTTGAAGCCGAGGATCCCGGCGAGCATGACCGCGCCGGGCAGGACCGAGTACCACCAGACACCCGCGGGCAGGTAGCCGGTGCCGCCGCCGGTCAGATTGCCGAGCGTGGCCTGCGGCAGCTGGACGCCCAGCCCGAGGAAGCCCAGCCCGCCCTCGGCGAAGACGGCCAGCGCCATCGCGAGGAACGCCTGCACCACCATGGCGGGCGCGACGTTGGGCAGCAGTTCGCCGAAGAGGATCCGCAGCCGCGGCACGCCCACCACCCGCAGCGCGGCCACGTACTCCTGGCCGGTCTCCGCCATCGTCGCCGCACGTGCCACCCGCGCGAAGTAGGGGACGAACGCGACGCCGAGCAGGAGCACGACCTTGGTCGTCATGGTGATCGGGATCGGCCCCAGGTGCGCCGTGGCCGTGCCGCTGAGCCCGATGACGAACATCGCCAGCACGAACATCGGCAGCGCCTGGACGATCTCCAGCACCCTCATGATCAGGTCGTCGAACAGCCGCCCGCCGTGATATCCGGCGAAGATGCCGAGCGGCAGGGCGACCAACAGGCCCAGCGCCACGGCGGCCAGGCTCACCGTCAGCGACACCCGGGTGCCCGCCGCCGTACGGGCGAGCAGGTCCCGGCCGAGCTGGTCGGTGCCGAACAGGTGCGTGAGGGACGGCGCGGCGAGCACGTCGGAGCCGGTGGCGTTCGGGTCTCCCGCAAGCGACGGCCCGAGCGCCGCGAGCAGGCAGAACAGCGCGGCGCAGACGGCGCCGAACCAGGTGAGGCCGTCGCGTGGAAGGAGCCGGGCGCCCCGCGGTGCGGAGACGACGGCGCTCACCGGACCCGCCCGCCGTTCAGCACGCCCTCGCGGATGCGCGGGTCGATCGCCAGCTGGGCGAGGTCCACCAGCAGGTTGGTGAGGAGGTAGAGGACGGCCACGGCCAGGCAGCAGCCGGCGGCCACCGGATAGTCCTGCCGGCGAAAGGAGTCGACCATGAGCTGGCCGAGGCCTGGTACGCCGAACACGTTCTCCACCAGGATCGCGCCGCTGACCAGCATGCCGAGCATCAGTCCCATGACGGTCACCAGGGGGATCGCGGCGTTGCGCATCGCCACCCTCGCCAGCAACGTGCGACGGGACATGCCCATCGATGTGGCGAACGAGACGTAGTCGCGGTCGAGCACCTCCAGGACGGACCCGCGGAATGTGCGGGCCACGACGGCGAACGCGGGCAGGCCGAGTACGAACGCGGGTAGGACCAGACCGCGCAGGTGTTCGGGCAGACCCTCGGAGATCGGGACGTAGCCGCTGACCGGCAGCACCCCGGTGATGTAGACGCCGAAGACCAGCACGCACACGAGGCCCAGCCAGAAGCTCGGCACCGAGAGCGCGACCACGCTCGTGACGCGTACGAGACCGTCGAACGGTGAGCCGTGCCGGAGCGCGGCGAGCGCTCCGGCGAGGATGCCCAGCGCCATCCAGACGGCTCCGGCCACCAGGCCCAGCTCCAGGGAGACGGGCAGCCGCTGGGCGAGGAGCTCCCCGACCGGCTGGCCGGAGAAGACCGAGGCGCCGAGGTCCCCGCCGGCGAGTTGCCGGAGGTAGCGCACGTACTGCTCGGGGATGGAGGCGTTCAAGCCGAGCCGCTCGGCGACGGCGGCCCTGCCTTCCTCGCTGTAGCTGAATCCGAGCAGGGTGTAGAGCGGACTGCCTGGTGACAGACGCAGGAGGACGAAGACCAGCGAGATCACCGCGAGGACGGTGGTCACCAGTGCGATCAGACGGCGGAGGAGATAGGAGACGATGGCGAACCACCTCTCTCAATGTTCCGCTGTGCGGAATCTCGTATATGTGGACGGAATGATAGATGGGACCTTTTCACATGGGAAGAGGTTTGACGACACATCGTCATCATCCGAAGGGTGGATTTACCGCCACCCGCCTTCCCACCGCCCCCAGCCCACACGGCCCGCTCGCGCCGGGATCACGCCCGACCGACGCCCCCGTCGCCACCCCTTCCCGAACGGGAACGGAACGACCATCGGCCGTTTACGACGATATGTCGTATAAATGTTGACCGACCGCACTCTTTCTGACACTGTGTCGCGAAACGACATTCCGGTGCAAGAGGAGTTCGGACATGACCGCGACCGAGACGTTCGCCGACCAACTCAAGAACGCGACCTGGAACGACCACGAGGAGGCGGAACGCACCGCCTACCTCGACGCACTCATGGGTGGACGCGTGTCCCGGGAGGGCTACGCCGACATGGTCGCCCAGCACTACTACGCCTACGTGGCCCTTGAGGCGGCGGGACGCGCCCTCGCCGACGACCCGGTCGCCAGCCCGTTCGTCAGCAGGGAACTCGAGCGTGTCCCCTCGCTGGAAGTCGACTTGGAGGAGCTGTACGGGACGAACTGGCGTGACGAGATCACCCCGTCCAAGCCCACGTTGACCTATGTCGCCCGGATCAACCAGATCGCCGACTGGCCCGGCGGCTTCATCGCCCACCACTACACGCGTTACCTCGGCGACCTCTCCGGGGGCCAGGTGATCCGCAAGCTCGTGGAGCGCGCGTACAACTTCGAGACATCGGCGGGCGTCGCGTTCTACCTCTTCCCCGACATCCCCGACCTGAAGGAGTTCAAGGTCGACTACCGGAACCGGCTCAACTCATTGAACCTGGACGAGGTGCAGGCGAAGAGGGTCATCGCCGAGACCGCGCTCGCCTACCAGCTCAACACCGAGGTTCTCGTGGAGATCGGCAAGCGGCTGCCCGAGTACCTCGTGGCATGAGCTTTCCCCTGCCTGCCCGTCCGCTCCGGCGCGTGCGCCTGCTCGCTCCGGAGTCGGCCGGAAAGCCGAGGGGCTCATCCACCACCGCCTCGTTCCGGTTGGCGACGCACCCACCCCCGCAGACGCCGCCCTGTCGCTCCCGCCAGTTCTGGGCGTATATCCGGATTTCGGACATATTTAAGCCCCCGCGTCGGCGATATCAGCGTGTACAGGGGCATCACCTCAACTGACAGCTCATGCAAGCGCCCGGCGTCGGCGGAGGTGACCATGGCCCGATTGAGCGATTTCCTCCAGCGGTTCCGCCCCACCGGCGTGCCGGGTGCCGCGGCGCCGACCGGGGTGCCCGCCGACTACGCCGCGGACCAGAGCACCGAGCTCGACATGGTCTTCTCCGCCCTCGCCGACGTACGGGCCGCCTGCGCGGACATGCGCGCCACGGCGGAGCACCACGCCGGGGAAATACGGGAGCGGGCCCGGGTCCAGGCCGCCGCCGTCGCCTCGGCGGCGCGGCACACCGCGGAGGCCGAGAGGGCGCAGGCCGCCGCCACCGCGGGGCGGGAGGCCGACGAGGAGGAGCGGGCGGTCCTCCGCGCCGCCGAGCGCGCCGCCGACGATGTTCGCGCGCGGGCCGAGGTCCGGATGCCGGCCGAGGTGGCGCGGATCGTCGCCGAGGTCAGGGGGCTGGCCGGTGGTCCGTCATGACCGCCGCCTGGGTCGCCGGTTCGACACGGGCCAGAGCCCTGGCACGGAGGAGGGCCGGCCGCTCCGCCACCCGCCGGATCGCCGCCTGCGGCTCCGCCGACGAGGCGGTCGCCCTGCTGACCGGCACCTCCTACGGGCACGACGTACGGCGTGGCCAGAGCCTGCCCGAGGCACAGTGGGCGGTGCTCGCCACGCTCCTGTGGCATCTGCGC
Organism: Microtetraspora glauca; assembly: GCF_040656155.1. Classification (NCBI taxonomy): domain Bacteria; kingdom Bacillati; phylum Actinomycetota; class Actinomycetes; order Streptosporangiales; family Streptosporangiaceae; genus Microtetraspora; species Microtetraspora glauca. The sequence continues at coordinate 113,530 of NZ_JBFALK010000010.1, read as the reverse complement.
GTGCTCGCCGGCTGGCTTCCCCGCGAGGGCGGGCAGGCGATCCGCGTCGTGGTCCGGTGGTTCGAGATCGCCAACGTGGACGAGCTCATGTGCCGCCTGTCCGGTGTGCCCGCCGATCCCGAGTTCGCCCTCGGCTCGGCGGGTACGGCATGGCCGCGCCTGCGGCGGTGCGCCTCGCTCGCCGAGCTCCGGGCGACGCTGGCCGCCTCCGCGTGGGGGGACCCGGGCGGCGCGGGACGCCGGGAGATCCAGCTCGGCATGCGCGTCGCCTGGGCCGGGCGTGTCGCCGACACGGTACCCGCCGCCGGCGCGTGGGTCCTGGGTGCGACGGCGCTGCTGGCCGCCCGCGAGCGGCATGCCGAGGCCCGTGACCTGCCGGTCGGGGTCCGGGAGCGCTGCCGGGCCCTGCTCGGCACCGGGGCCGTCGAGGCGGCGTCACTCCCGGAGATGGCCGAGCGGCTCGCTCCGCCCGCCCGCTGGGCGCTGCGCGACATCGACGATCCCGGGCGGCTGTGGGAGGGCGAGGAGCGCTGGTGGACGAGGCTGGAGGAGGACGGCCGCGATCTCCTGGCCGGTCCGGGATTCTCCATGACGCCCGTCCTGGGAGCGGTCGCCGTGCTCGCCGCGGACGCCCGGAGGGTCCGCGCCGCGCTCGAACTCGCCGCACGAGGTGGTGATCGCGATGCCCTCGTCTGACCTGTCCGCGCGGCGGGGTTCGCGGGCGAGGCGGCGATCATGAGCTGGCGCGACGCCCTGCGTCCGGTACGCATGGAGCGGGTCGCGATCGCGGCCCCCGTGGACTCCTTGAGCGAGGTGCTCGCCGAGGTGGCGGACGCGGGAGCGGTGGAACTCGCCGCGCCGCCGGACGCGTCGCCGCAGACCGTGGCGAAGGCGGCCGTCGTCCGCGACGGTGTCGCGGCGCTCGCCGGCTGGATGCCCGCCGATGCGGTCCCCGAACTGGCGAAGCGGCTGGCCCCCGCGGGCGGTGCCGCCGTCCCGATCACCCGGCCGAAGGGGGTCGAAGCGCCGTCGCTGCTCCGGTCCCGGGGAGTGCGCGGCTCCCTGTCCCCGCTCGTCGCCACGTACGGGACGGTGCCGTACTCCGACATCGATCCCACACCGCTCGCGGCGAGCGCGTACGTCCTGATGTTCGGCATGATGTTCGGCGACGTCGGGCACGGGCTGCTGGTGCTCTGCGCCGCGGCGGGGCTGTACTTCGGCCGTCCACGATGGCTGGGCCGGTTCCGCCGGGCCTGGCCGTTCGCCGCCGGAGCTGGCCTGACGAGCATGCTCTTCGGCCTGCTCTACGGCGAGTTCTTCGGGCCGACGGGCGTCGTCCCGGTGCTCTGGCTGGAACCGCTCTCCCATCCGGTCCCACTGCTGCTCGCCGCCATCGGCGCGGGCGCGCTGCTGCTCGGCGCCGCGTACCTGCTCGGCATCGTGAACCGGTGGCGCGAAGGTGGCGTGCGGGTCGCGCTCTATTCCTCCGCCGGGATCGCGGGAGCGGCGGTTTTCATCGGGTTCGGGCTGGCGTTCGCCGGTTGGTACTCCGGGCTGGACGATCTCGTGGTGGCCGGCGGACTGCTCGCCGCCGTGGGTCTCACGCTGGCGTTCGCCGGTTTCCTGGCCGAGGCGGGCGGCGGCGCCGGCGGGACCGCCCAGGCCGCCATGCGGATCTTCGACGTGGTCGTACGGCTGGGCGCGAACCTGGCGTCGTTCGCCCGGCTCGCCGCCTTCGGGCTCACCCACGCGGCCATCGGGTCGATCGTCTGGACCGGAACCACCGCTCTGTGGCCCGGCCACCCCGTCGGGGCCGCGGCGGTCTTCGTCGTCGGCACCGCGCTCGCCCTCACGATCGAGGGGCTCGTGGTCGCCATCCAGGCCCTGCGCCTGGAGTACTACGAGCTGTTCTCCCGGCTCTTCCAGGTCGAGGGGCGCCCGTTCCGCCCCTGGCGTCCTCCGCCGACATCCAGGGAGGCGATGCCATGTCCGTCTGGATCAGACGAGGCCTGCACGCCATGAACGCCGCCATCGCGCTCGCCGCGCTCACGCTTCTCGTCTGGGCGCTCACCACCGGCGGCGCGCAGGGTGCCGCGGCCACCGCCCCGGCGACGGCACCCAGCGGAACAGCGCTGCTCGGCGCGGCGATCGCGGTCGCCGGCTCGGCGATCGGAGCCGGCATCGCCGTGGCCTACACGGGAGCCGCGGCCCTGGCCGCGATGAGCGAACGGCCGGAGCTGTTCGGCCGGGCCATCGTCATCGTCGGCCTGGCCGAGGGCATCGCGATCTACGGGCTGGTCATCGGCATCATTCTCATCGGGCGGGCGTGACCGGCCATGGCGACCATCGCGATCATCGGAGAGGCCGTCCGCGTGGCCGGATACGGCCTGGCCGGGGCGCTCGTACTGCCCGCCGAGAACGCCGACGAGGTCCGTACGGCGTGGCGGGACCTGGGGCCCGAGGTGGCCGTGGTGATCCTCACGCCCGCGGCGGCCACCTCACTCGGCGACACGAGCGGGGGGCCGCTGCGGGTGGTGATGCCGGCGTGACCGGGGTCCGGGACGCGCTGGCGCCCGTGTCCGGGGCCCTGCTACGGCGGGCACGGCTCGACGCGGACGCGATGATCGCCGCGGCCGAGCACGACGCCGCGCAGACGTTGGCCGTCGCCCGGAGGGCGGCGCAGGACATGATCGACGAGGCCCGGGAGGCCGGGACGTCGGAGGCCCGGGCTCGGGCGGACGCCGTACGGGTCCGGGCCGGGCGGCGCGCCCGCGACATCGAGTTGGCCGCCCGGCGGGAGGTCGTGCTGGAGCTGCGCAGGCGCGCGGTGGCGGCGGTTCTGGCGCTCCGGGACGACCCCTGCTATCCCCGCCTGGTCGAGCGCCTTCGCGAGCTTGCTCGCGAGTCGGGCGGTGACGACCTGATCGTGCGCGAGCATCCCGACGGGGGCGTCGTGGGTGTGGGGCGGGGCCGCCGCGTGGACTGCTCGCTCGGCGCGCTCGCGGGCCGAGCCGTCGACGCGCTCGGAGCGGAGGCGGAACGGCTGTGGGCACGGTGACGAGGGTCAACGGGCCGCTGGTCGAGGTCGACGGTCTCGCCGGAGCGGCGATGTTCGAGCTGGTCGATCTGGGGCCCCACCGGCTGCCCGGCGAAGTCGTCTCCCTGCGCGGCGGCCGGGCCACCGTCCAGGCCTACGAGTACACCGGCGGGCTGGCTCCCGGCCATCCCGCCGAGCGCCGGGGGGCGCCCCTGTCGGCCCTGCTCGGACCGCACCTGCTCGGCGGGGTGTTCGACGGCCTGCTCCGCCCTCTCAGCGGCGCGGGCCTGTGGCTGGACCCGGCCGCGCCGCGGCCGGCGGGCGCCGACCGTTCCTGGCGGTTCACCCCGCTGGTCGATCAGCGCGCCATGACGGGGAGAGGCACGGCCATCGGCAGCGTCGAGAGCGGCGAGTCGCCCCCCTACCTGGTGCTGTCACCGGGCGGCGAAGTCTCCGCGATCCGGCGGGCGGGCCCCTGCCCGGCCCGGACATCGGTCGCGGTCGTCGGCGGCGTCGAGGTCACCCTGGAAAGTGAGCGGCCGGTACGCCAGCCGCTGCCGTACTCCGCGCGTCTCGACGAGGTGGTCCCACTCACGACCGGCCAGCGGGTGATCGACCTCCTCCTGCCCGTCTCCCTCGGGGGAACGGTGGCCGTTCCCGGCGGGTTCGGCACCGGCAAGACCGTGCTCCTCCAGCAGATCGCGAAATGGTGCGACGCGGACGTCGTGGTGTACATCGGCTGCGGGGAACGCGGCAACGAGATGGCCGACGTCGTCGCCGAGCTGGCCCGGCTGTCCGACCCGCGGACCGGAGGGCGGCTCGCGGACCGGACCGTGGTGATCGCCAACACCTCCAACATGCCGATGATGGCCCGGGAGTCCAGCGTCTACACCGGCGTCACGGTCGCCGAGCACTTCCGGGACATGGGCTACGACGCGGTGGTCATCGCGGACTCGACGTCCCGGTGGGCGGAGGCCCGGCGCGAGCTCGGCTCCCGCGGCGGAGCGCTCCCCGCCGAGGAGGGGTACCCCGCCGATCTCGCCTCCGCGCTGGCGGCCTTCTACGAGAGGGCTGGCCGCGTCACCACGCTCGGCGGCGGCACCGGCTCGGTGACGATCATCGGTGCCGTCTCGCCGCCCGGAGGCGACATGACGGAACCGGTCACCACACTCACCCAGCGGTTCGTACGGTCCCAGTGGACGCTCGACCGCGACCTCGCCTACGCGCGCCACTATCCCGCGGTGTCCTGGAGCGGCTCCTTCGCCCGTGACGCCGACGCCCTGATGGCCGGGACCCCGGAGGGCGCGGCGCGACGGGCGCGGATGGCGGCGCTGCTGGCCGAGGCGGACCGGCTGACCACGCTGGCCGAGCTGGTCGGGACCGGGACGCTCCCACCGCACGAACGCGTCGTCCTGCTCGGCGGGCGGCTGGTCCGCGAGGGCTTCCTGCAGCAGAGCGCGCTCAGTCCCGCCGACGCCTACTGCGGGCCCGAGCGCACCGCCGCGCTCGCCGACGCACTTCTCGCGGTCGTCGACCGTTGCCAGGCCCTGGCCGAGCGCGGGGTGCCGGTGGCCTCGATCGAGGAGCGCGACTTCTCCCCCGTGCTGCGCGCGAAGGACGCGCCCGAGGAGGAGATCCCCACGCGGCGTGACGCCGTACTGGGCGAGCTGGAGGAGGCGGGGTGACGTCCTGGGCTCCGGTGGAGTACACCGACGTGGCGGAGCTGCGCGGCCCGCTGATCGTGGTCCGGGGCGTGCGCGGCGTCGGCTGGGACGAGTACGCGTCGATCGAGCTGGAGACGGGGCAGCGCAGGCACGGCCTGGTCCTGGAGGCCGACCGCGACCTGGCCGTCGTCCAGGTCTTCGAAGGGACCGCGGGGCTGCGGGCCGAGGGCACCCGCGTGACCTTCGCCGGGTGCCCGCTCCGGATCCCGGTCGGCGCGGGCTGGCAGGGCAGGGTGTGCGACGGGCGCGGCCGGCCGCTGGACGGCGGGCCTCCCGTCTTCGGCACGGCCGACGCCGCGGTGACCGGCTTCCCGCTCAATCCGACCCGGCGCGAGCCCCCGTCCGAGCCCGTGCTCACCGGCGTGTCCGCCATAGACGCCCTCACCACGCTGGTCCGCGGGCAGAAGATCGCCGTGTTCTCCTCCGGTGGCCTCCCCCATCTGGAGCTCGCCGCGCAGATCGCCGCCCAGGCCAACACCGGCGGAACGCCGTTCAGCGTGGTCTTCGCCGCCATCGGGCTGACCCACGCCGACGCGGCGACCGTACGGGACACCCTGGAGGAGCGTTCGGCGGCCGGGGAGCTGACGCTGTTCCTCAACCTCGCCGACGACCCGGTGATCGAGCGGGTGCTCACCCCGCGGCTCGCCCTGACCGTCGCCGAGCACCTCGCCTTCGTCCTGGGACGGCACGTCCTCGTGGTGCTGGCCGACATGACGAGCTACTGCGAGGCCCTGCGGGAGGTGTCCTCCGCGCGCGGTGAGATCCCGGCGCGGCGCGCGTACCCGGGCTATCTGTACAGCGACCTCGCCTCCCTGTACGAGCGGTGCGGGCGGGTGCCGGGACTGCCCGGCTCGGTGACCGTACTGCCGGTGCTCACCATGCCCGCGGGGGACATCACGCATCCGGTGCCCGACCTCACCGGATACATCACGGAGGGCCAGATCCTGCTGACCCGGGATGTCCCTGTTTATCCGCACATCGACCCGCTCTCCTCGCTGTCGCGGATGATGCGGGCGGGGGTCGGGCCCGGTAGGACCCGGCCCGAGCACATGGATCTCGCCGCCCAGATCCTCGCCGCGCTGGCCCGTGCCCGCCAGGCGGCGGAGCTCGCCGAGATCGTCGGGGAGGGCGCGCTCGGCGACACCGACCGCCGCTACCTCGCCATGGCGGACGCGTTCACGCGGCGGCTCCTGGCCCAGCGGCGGGACGAGGCGCGTTCCCTCGACGAGACCTTCGCGCGGGCCTGGCAGGTCGTCTCCGTGCTGCCCCGGCGGGAGCTCTCCATGTTGTCACCGGCGGCGCTCGACGCGGGATACCGGGAGGAGACGTGACGCTCAAGGTTCCGCCCGGACGGGCCGGCCGTCTGTGGCTCCGGCACCGCCTCGCCGCCCTACGGCGCGGGCTGGCCGTCCTCGACCGCAAGCGGCGCATCCTGCGGCGCGAGCGGGACCGCCTCACGCGACTCGCGGCGCGTACCGGCGAGGAATGGGAATCGGCGTGCCGGGAGGCCGACACCTGGCTGCTGCGCGCCTCGTTGCTGGGCGGCCGTCGAGCGATCCGGCTCGCCGGTGGCGGCCCCCTCGCCGAGGTACGGGTGGAGTGGATCGACGCCATGGGGACCAGCTATCCGGGGAGGTCCGCCTTCCGCCCGCCCGCGCCGGTCGCGTCACCGCCGCCCATGGTCACGGCGGCGCTCGTCCCGGCCAGGGCGGCCTGCCTCGCCGCCCTGCGCGCCGGGGTCGAGCACGCGGTGGCCGCGGAGGCCGCGCGGATCGTCACGGAGGAGGAGGCGATGACCGGCCGACGGATCCGGGCACTGCGCGACCTCCTCCTGCCCCGCCTCGAGGAGGCGCTGGCCGTTGTGGAACTGGCCCTCGACGAGATGGAGCGATCCGACGGCGCACGGGTCCGCCGCGCCCTGGCAGCCAAGCCTCGTGATCACCCGGGTTCCACTCAGCGGTGACGGCGATCGCTCCCACCGGACTGCCGATTCGCGGGCCGGTCGAGTTCCCGCCGCCCGGTTCCGGCTACGCGGGCGCGTACGTGAGGCATTCGGCGTCGTCGTGCGAATATCCGACGACGATGCCGGGGGCCTGGCATTCGAACTGGACGTTGTGCTGGCAGTCGGACATCTTGCACGCGCCGACGCGGCCGGTGACGGATGGATCGCCTCCCTTGGAGGGACCGCTGAGGAATGTGTCGCAGTGTGCGTGGTGAACGTCACCGACGGTGATGGCGAGCGCGTGGCACGCGCCATTCCTGTTGTACGCGCAGGACTCGACCTGACACTCGTTGACTACGGGCATCTCCATCGCTGAGGCCTCCCAAGGCTCCGGGCCCGGCCCCGTGTGCGACGTGCCGTCGCCAGGGCCTTTCGCCCGCTCGTCTGTCCGCTCGATTCGCCGCGTGACATAGACCGGCACACTCGGCACCCCTCTCGTACCGCCTCGGATCGGCCGTCACGCTCATGCCGATCCCAACTCTTCGCCAAGATCGGCGGCGCGTAGGCCGAGGGAGGTCGGCACCTGTTGTCAGGAGCCCTTTCCCCTCTGGCCCGGGCTTGCCCCGTCCGTGCCCGCCGGACCGGTCTCGCGCCAGGCGCGAGATCGCTCAGAACGCGGACGAGATCACCATGACCCTGTGGCCGGATGATCGGCCGGATCGGCCAGGCGCTCGCTCAGCGTGCCGCGGAGGCGGTCCTGGAGCCGGCGTAGTCGCAGGCTGATCTCCACGGGGACCGGCCGGGGCGCGCGCAGCGCCCGCGTGGGTGCCGGCAAGCGGGCCAGTTCGCTCATGCACCGGTCCCGCACGACCGTGATCGGCTCGACCGGCGCGATCCGGCGGCCGTCCACCAGGACAGGAACGAGCAAAGGGTGGCAGCCGGCCGGCGGGGCCTCCTCACGCAGCGCGATCACATCGCGGTCCGGCCCGCGGAACACCTGCTTCGCCCCGGGCAGGTTCACCTTTCCCGGGGACAGCTTCATCACCGGACGGTCGCCGTAGGCCACCAGCTTGTAGGCCGTGTCCAGGTAGGGCGCGTCGGCCGACACACCGACCTTGGTGCCGACGCCGTACGCGTCGATCGGGGCGCCCGCCTTCACGAGATCGGCGATCTCGTACTCGTCCAGGCCGCCGCTGGCGACGATCTGGGCGTGCCGCAGCCCGGCGGCGTCCAGCAGGCGGCGAGCCTCCCCGGCCAGCGCGCCGAGGTCTCCGGAATCCAGCCGTACGCCCACCGGGCCGGTGAGCCCGAGCCGGCGCACCACGTCCACCGCCCTCCGCACACCGGACAGCGTGTCGTAGGTGTCGACCAGGAACGTCGTCCTGTCGGGGAAGTCCGCGGCGAACGCGGCGAACGCGTCCTCTTCGCTCGGGAACGCCTGGACGTAGGAGTGCGCCATGGTTCCCGACGCGGGCAGACCGTACCGTCGCGCGCCCTCCGCGTTGCTGGTGGCGGCGAAGCCCGCGACCGCGGTCGCCCGGGCCACGGCCATGGCGGCCTCGACCCCTTGCGTACGGCGGAACGCGAAATCGATCAGCCGGGCTCCGTCGGCCGCGAGCACGCAACGGGCCGCCTTGGAGGCCACGCTGGTCTGGAAGGTCAGGTGATTGAGCATCATGGTCTCGACCATCTGCGCCTCGGCGATCGGCGCGGTCACCTCCAGCAACGGCTCCCCCGCGAAGACCGCTCGGCCCTCCGGCACGGCCCACACCTCGCCGGTGAAGCGCAGGTCGGCGAGCGCCCGCAGCGTCCCGGCGCCATGCCCCTGGACGTCACGCAGGTAGTCGAGGTCCTCCTGCTCGAACGAGAAGTCCTCCAGGAACCGCAGCGCGTCCTCCAGCCCGGCGGCGATCAGGAAGCCGCGGTCCGCGGGCAGGCGGCGGACGAACAAGCTGAAGGTGGCCTGATCGGTCATGCCGCGGCGCAGGTAGCTCGCCGCCATATTCACCTCGTACATGTCGGTCAGCAGTCCACCGGGCATGCCGACCCCCTGCCCAGCGGAGGGGTGAGCACGCTCCCGCCGCCGAGATCACGAACGACGGTCCAAAGCCTGCGCGACGAAGGACCTTCGTCCATACCTGGACTATCAGGTCTGGAAGGTGATGGAAGGGGATATAAGTCCCATCGTCTGGAGCGTGAGGGGGACCGTCGAGATGGACGTCGTGGTGTGGTCACTGGAGCCGCTTGTCGCGGCCTTGCGGTCCGCCGGTTATTCCGTCGTCGGTCCCACCGTCAAGGACGGCGCCGTACGACTGGCCGAGATCTCATCCGCCGCGGAGCTGCCCGCGGGCACAGGTGACGCTCAGGAGCCCGGTCATTACCGGTTGACCGAGCGGGACGACGACTTGGTGTTCGGCTTCGCCGCGAGCCCGGACTCGGCCAAGCGCTTCACACAGCCGCCCCGCCAGACGCTCTTCCGGATGCGCGACCGCGAGATCGAGGAGGTCGAGCCCGAGGCGCCGCGTGTCGCGCTGCTGGGTGTACGCGCCTGCGATCTCGCCGCGATGGCCGTGCAGGACCGGGTGTTCCTCGGCGGCAGGCACCCCGATCCCGCCTACCGCCGGCGGCGGGAGGCGCTCTTCCTGGTCGCCGTGAACTGCGCGGTGCCCGGCGGCACCTGCTTCTGCGTCTCCATGGGGACGGGGCCGAAGGCCACCGCGGGGTTCGATCTCGCGCTCACCGAGCTGGCGGCGCCGCACCGGTTCCTGATCGAGACGGGTAGCGAGCGGGGAGCGGAGATCGTGACGGCGATCCCGCACCAGGCGGCCACCGGCGACGACGTCGCCGCGGCCGAGGAGGTCTCCCGCACCGCCGCCGGTCGGATGGGACGCACGGTCGACACCGCGGGCATCCAGGAGTGGCTACCCGCCGCCCACGACCACCCGCGCTGGGACGATGTGGCCTCCCGCTGCCTGGCCTGCACCAACTGCACGATGGTCTGCCCCACCTGCTTCTGCAGCACGGTCGAGGACGTCACCGACCTCAGCGGTGAGGTCGCGGAGCGGTCCGAGCGCTGGGACTCCTGCTTCACGCTGGACTTCTCCGAGGTCGGCGGGGCCCCGGTGCGCGGGTCGCAGCGGGGCCGATACCGGCAGTGGCTGACCCACAAGTTCGCCACCTGGTTCGACCAGTTCGGTACGTCCGGCTGCGTGGGCTGCGGGCGGTGCATCACCTGGTGCCCGACCGGCATCGACGTGACCGAGGAGCTGTCGTGCATCCGATGACGCCCGCGCCCTACCGGGTGCGCTCGCGGCGCCCGGACCGGGCCGACACGGTCACGCTGACACTGGAGCCGCTGGGTGGACCGTGCCCGCCGTTCCTGCCCGGCCAGTTCACCATGATCTACGCCCGGGGGGTCGGTGAGATCCCCGTCTCGATCAGCGGCCGGGCTCGCCCCGGAGCCTACGTTCACACGATCCGCGCGGTCGGCGCGGTCAGCCGCGCCCTGTGCCGTACCCGCCGGGGTGACGTCGTGGGGGTCCGCGGCCCGTACGGCACCGCGTGGGACGTGTCGGCCGCGGCCGGGCTTGACGTCGTCGTCGCAGCGGGTGGCCTGGGGCTCGCGCCGCTGCGGACGGTCATCGGGGAGCTGATCACCCACCGCTCCCGCTATGGCCGGATCAGCCTGATCGTGGGCACCCGTACTCCCCTGACCCTGCTCTATCCACGAGAACTGGCCCGCTGGAGGGACGCACACGACATCGACGTCCAGGTCATCGTGGATCACCCCGACCAGGCGTGGAAGGGCCCGGTGGGCCTGGTCACCAGGCTGCTCGACCGGATCGTCTTCGAGCCGCGCCGCAGCGCGGCGTTCGTGTGCGGCCCCGACGTCATGATGCGCGCCGTCGCCGCCGATCTGGTGCGGCGCGGCGTCCCGGCCGGGCGGGTGGTGTTGTCCCTTGAACGCAACATGAAGTGCGGCGTCGGCCGCTGCGGCCACTGCCAGCTCGGCCCGCTGCTCCTCTGCCTGGACGGCCCGGTGGTGAGCTATGAGCGGGCGGCCGGGCTCCTCGCGGTGAAGGAGCTGTGATGGGCGTTTCGGAGCCAGGACACCGCCCTCGGCTGGCGGTGTGGAAGTTCGCCTCCTGCGACGGCTGCCAGCTCACGCTGCTCGACTGCGAGGACGAACTGCTGTCGATCGCGGCCGAACTGGAGATCGCCTACTTCCTGGAGGCGTCCAGCGCCGCGGGGCCGGGGCCGTACGACCTGTCCCTGGTCGAGGGGTCGATCACGACGGCGGAGGACGCGGAGCGCGTCCGGCACGTGCGCCGGGTGTCGAAGCGCCTGGTGACGATCGGGGCCTGCGCCACCGCGGGCGGCATCCAGGCCCTGCGCGACTTCGCCGACGTGCGCGAGTTCACCTCCGTCGTGTACGCCCGGCCCGAGTACATCGCCACACTGGAGCGCTCGACCCCGATCTCCGCGCACGTGCCGGTCGACTTCGAGCTGCGCGGCTGCCCGATCGACAAGCGCCAACTTCTGGAGGTCATCACGGCGTACCTCGCCGACCGGCGTCCCGTCGTGCCCCGGCACAGCGTGTGCGTGGAATGCAAGGCACGGGGCAACGTCTGCGTCCTGGTGGCCCACGGCACGCCCTGCCTCGGCCCGGTCACCCAGGCCGGCTGCGGGGCGCTGTGCCCGGCGTTCAACCGGGGCTGCTACGGCTGCTTCGGCCCCGCCGAGACCACCAACTCGCGGGCGTTGAACAGACAACTGCGGACGCTCGGCATGAGCGACCCCGACCTGGTGCGTGTCTACAGCACGTTCAACGCGACCGAGGAACCCTTCCGGCGGGCGTCCGAGGAGGCCGAGGATGACGCATAAGACGATCAGGCTCGGCGGCCTCTCGCGCGTCGAGGGCGAGGGGGCGCTGCTGGTACGCGCCCGCGACGGCCTCATCACCGATCTCCAGCTCACGATCTACGAGCCGCCCCGCTTCTTCGAGGCGCTGCTACGCGGCCGCTCGTACGAGGAGCCTCCTGACATCACCGCGCGCATCTGCGGCATCTGCCCGGTGGCGTACCAGATGAGCGCCTGCCAGGCCATCGAGTCGGCCTTCGGCGTGGAGGTGACCGGGCCGCTGCGCGATCTGCGGCTGCTGCTCTACTACGGCGAATGGATCGAGTCCCATGCGCTGCACATCTTCCTGCTGCACGCGCCCGACTTCCTGGGCTACGAGAGCGGCGTGGCGATGGCCGCCGACCACCGTGATCACCTGGAGCGGGGGCTGGCGCTGAAGAAGGCGGGGAACGAGCTGGTCTCGACTCTCGGGGGCCGCGCGATCCATCCGGTCAACGTACGGGTGGGCGGCTTCTACCGCGTACCCCGGCGCCAGGAGCTCGCCCCGGTCGCCGAGCGGCTGCGCGAGGCGCGAGAGCACGCGCTGGCCACCGTCAGGTGGGTCGCCGGATTCGACTTCCCCGACATCGAGCACGCCTACCGGTTCCTGGCGCTGCGCCATCCGGACGAATACGCGATCCTCTCCGGTTCGCCGGCCGTCAGCGACGGATCCTCGTTCCCGATCGCGGACTGGCCCGTCCACGTGGTGGAGGAGCAGGTGCCGCACTCCACCGCGCTCCACGCCCGGCTGGACGGGACCGGCGGCTATCTGGTGGGCGCCCTCGCCCGCTACGCGCTCAACTCGGACCTGCTTTCGCCGCTGGCCCGCTCGGCCGCGCGCGAGGCCGGACTCGGCCCTGTCTGCCGCAACCCCTTCCGCAGCATCGTCGTCCGGGCCGTGGAAGTCGTACATGCCTGCGACGAGGCCCTGCGGATCATCGACGGCTACACCGAACCCGACGCCCCCGCCGTACCGGTCGAGCCGGTCGCGGGCGTCGGCCACGGCGCCTCGGAGGCGCCGCGCGGCACGCTGTACCACCGGTACCGCCTCGACGAGGCCGGGCTGATCACCGAGGCCGACATCGTCCCGCCGACCGCGCAGAACCAGGTCCGCATCGAGATGGACCTGCGCGAGCTCATCACGCCCCGCCTCGACCTGCCGCAGGCGGAACTGGCCGCGCTCTGCGAACGCGCGGTGCGCAACCACGACCCGTGTATCTCCTGCTCCGCCCACTTCCTGGAGCTGCACCTCGATGCGCGGTAGGACGGTGGTGATCGGCCTGGGCGGCTACGCCCGGGGCGACGACGCGGCGGGCCCGGAGGTGGTCCGATCGCTCCGGGGAACGCTCCCCTCCTGCGTCGTCCTCACCGAGAGCTCCGGAGACCCCATGCACCTGGTCACGGCATGGAGCGGTGCCTACCTGGCGATCGTGATAGACGCGGCCTCCTCGGGCGCGGCACCGGGAACCGTTCACCGAAGCGTCCGGCCCCGGGCCCCCGCCTGGCGGCGCAGCTCCCATGCCCTCGGCCTGGCGGACGCGATCGCGCTCGGAGAGGCTCTCGACCGGCTCCCGGACGAGTTGCTCGTCTTCGGGATCGAGGGCGGCGACTTCGGCCTCGACGCCCCTGTCACCCCGTCCGTCCGGGCGGCGATCCGCGAGACGGCCGAGGCCATACGGCGGCGGCTGGGCTGAATCTGGAAGGAGTCGATCGTGCGCAACAAGGTGCGGGACGTCATGACCAGCGAGGTCGCCTCAGTTCAGGGATGTCGCCGAGGTGCTGACGGCACACGGTGTGAGCGCGGTCCCGGTCGTGGACGGCGAAGGTCACGTCATCGCGTGATCTCGGCGGCCGACCTGCCGTGCAAGGAGGAGTTCAAGGAGCGGCTCCACCAGGAGGACACCTCATGGGCCGCCACAGATCGTGTCGGACGATTCACGGAAGACGCAGGGTCCGGCCGCGCCCCTCAGCCCGGCACCGAGTCGGTCGAGCCGGTTCGCCGATGCTCGATACGGGCGTCCCGCCCCGGAAACACCAGGACCTCACGCTCCTCGTCGAGCCAGCGAACGACATACGGGGGCGAGCCGTCGGGGTGACGCAGAGCAACGATGATGCCGACGTGATTCGGTCTATCCGATCTGGTGCTCTCGAGCACCAGTCGATCCCCGACCATCGCTTTCATGGCTCCGTCCCTCCCGTCCCAGCGCGGCGGAATCAGGCTCGCCGCCGGATGGGCCGGTCGCACGCCTGCCCCGGGCGCACTCGGCACTCTGGCGTGGATCGCCGCAGCACCGCGTTCCCCGCCGGGGCCGTTCGAATGCGTTTCCACGCTGACTGCCCGGTTCGTGAGTGAGGCAGCTTCTCACCGAAAGGCCAACACACCGCGTGGCTTTCTGGCGTATCGCGGCGGTAAAGCTCTTGTGTGTTCCGGATATTTCCCGATATCTCGACCTCCCGGCAGCTCCGAGGTGGCATCCCATACAGGACCTTCAGCCCTATCTGCCGATGATCCTGGCAGTCGATGCTGGAGGAAAGTCATGCCGAACCCCGGCGGGAGTGGCAGCCGTGGAGCGCTCGAATGACCAGGTAGCGGATCTGCTGCAGGAGTACGCGGATCTGATCGCGATCACGGGCGGCGACGCCTTCAGGGTGAGGGTGTACGAGAAGGCGGCGCGATCGGTCGGCGGCTACGCCCGCGACATCTCGAACATGGACGCCGGTGAGCTGCGCCGGATCCCCAACGTGGGCACCTCGATCGCGGCGAAGATCGATGAGTTCCTGCACACCGGCGCGATCCACCAGCTCGAGGAGCTGCGTACCAAGATCCCGGCGGGCGTCCGCATGCTCACGCTGATCCCGTCGCTCGGTCCGAAGAAGGCCGTGACGCTCTACCACGAGCTGGGCATCGACTCGATCGAGTCCCTGGAGGCGGCGATCAGAGCGGGCCTGCTGCACGGACTGCACGGATTCGGCCCCAAGACCGAGGAGAACCTCCTGCACGGCATCGAACTGATGCACAAAGCAGGCGAGCGGGTGGATCTCGGCATCGGGATGAGCGCCGCGGAGGAGATCATCGCGTCGCTGCGCCAGGTTCCGGGATGCGAGCGATGCGTGTACGCGGGGTCGCTGCGCCGGATGAAGGACACCATCGGTGACATCGACGTTCTCGCCACATCATGCGAGCCGGCGGCGCTCATGGAGGCGTTCACCCGGCTCCCCACGACCGGCGAGGTGATCGCGCACGGAGACACCAAGACCTCGGTCCGCACCGTCACCGGCCTCCAGGTGGACCTGCGGGTCGTGCCGGCCGACTCCTGGGGCGCGGCCCTGCAGTACTTCACCGGCTCGCGGGCACACAACATCCGGACGCGGGAGATCGCCGTCCACAAGAAGCTCAAGCTGTCCGAGTACGGCCTGTTCGACGTGACGACCGGGGAGAAGATCGCGTCCACCGGCGAGGCGGAGGTGTACGGCATGCTCGGGCTGCCGTGGATCCCGCCGACGCTGCGCGAGGACAGCGGCGAGATCGAGGCGGCACTGCGCGGTGAGCTCCCGCCGATCGTGACGGAGACGGATCTCCGCGGCGACCTGCACACGCACACGAACCTGACCGACGGGCTGGCGTCGCTGGAGGAGATGGCCGCCGCGGCGGCGGAGCGGGGCTACTCCTATCTCGCGATCACCGATCACGCCCCCGCGCTGTACATGCAACGGATGACCGACGAGAAGGCCCTGGCCCAGCGCGAACAGGTGCGAGGGCTGGACGGCGCCTTCGGCGGGATGCGGCTGCTGCATGGCACCGAGCTGAACATCGACCCGGAAGGGAAGGTCGACTGGCCGCCGGAGTTCCTGGCCGGATTCGACCTGTGCGTGGCCTCCTTGCACTCCTATTTCACGCAGTCGCGCGAGGAGACGACCCGGCGGTTGCTGCGGGCCTGCGAGAACTCCCACGTCAAGATCATCGGCCATCCGACGGCCCGCGTGATCGGCAGGAGGGAGCCGGTGGACGCCGACTGGGACGCGGTGTTCACCGCCTGCGCCCGCACCGGCACCGCGCTGGAGATCAATGCCTTCCCCGAGCGCCTCGATCTCCCCGCCGACCTGGTCAGGCGGGCTTCGGGAAAGGGCGTCCTCTTCTCCGTCGACAGCGACGCGCACGCCGTGCCGCACCTGGCCAACATGCGGTACGGCGTGGGCACCGCGCAGCGCGGCTGGCTCACCGCCGACCAGGTGATCAACACGTGGCCGCTCGACCGCCTGCTGTCCTTCCTGCGGGCGGGCCGGCCATGACATGAACGACGAGCCTCGCGAGAAGCGGACATCCGCATCGCCGTGACCGTTTCGCCGCATCGGGCCGGCCGGACAACGCGGAGCCCCCGCGCGGGAACGAGAGCCGTTTCGGGTCTGCCGTGCTCAGCCCTGCCGGGCGCACCCGGCGATGTCGTCCGAACCGATGGCGAACAACTTGCCCGTCAGGTCGGCGAGCGCTCGCGCGACCGCCAGCTCGTCACCGATCTCGGGCACAGAAGGATCGGCGGGGTTACGACGTGCGCGGCCGACCCCGGCCACGTGCGTGTCGTCCCTGGTAGTGAGGACCGCGCGAGCAGACGTTTCGTCATCTTCCTCGGTGATATAGATCTGGATGCTCCATTGCTTGGCCTCCATGGCTGAGCCTCCCGTTCACATGCGTGTGGTGTCCCTTTCCTTGTCTCCGATGCCGTGACCGCCCGACGGGGACGGGCGTCCGGTGCCGGAAGGAGCCGAGGCTTCACAGCCTCGGCTCCCCACCTTTCACGGAAGCTCTGATGTCCCGGATGCGCCTGACGAAGCGAGCACGACACCGGCCACGCCCGGCACCGTACGCGCGATGATCTCGGCGATCCGGGCCGACCTGTCGTCCACGTCAGCGCCGTGCAGTTCGACCAGCCCGTCGCGTACGGTCACCTGCCACAACGTCGTCTCGAGGGAGTCACGCAGCGCCGCCAGGACGTCATCGCGGATCCTCTCGTCTCCGTGAGCCAGGATCCCCATCAGGTCACGTCGGCTGGCCATTCCGACGACGTCTCCGCCACGTAGGACCGGAACGCTCTTCACTCCCATCGTGATCATCAGATCCACGACCTCCAGCACGTCGGCCTGTTCCTGAACGGTCCTCACGTTGGACGTCATGACCTCCTCGACCCCTACGGACGGCCGCGAGCCGGGCAGTGCTACGGGACGCAGGTAGGAGCCGGGGTCCGTTTCGAACTCGCCGCGCAGAAGGTCCATCTCGCTGACGATCCCGACCATCCGGCCCTTCTCGTCGACCACCGGGGCGGCCGTGATGTCCTGCTCGTAGAGCAGGTGGATGGCCTGTTTGACGCTCCACGTCCGCGGCACGGTCACCACCGGCGCCGTCATCATCTCCCGGACCAACATCGAGATCACCCCCCACGTCTCCATCCCATGCCCCGGCAACGCCGCTCCCCAGAGGCGAAGGTCCCTTCAGCACACGGCCCAGCCCGGCCCTGACCTCGAACCCGCTCTCAACCGAAACTCCGGCCCTCTCTCATCGGGCGTCAGGGAAGGGTCAGGATGACCGGTCCGTCGTCGGTGACGGCCACTGAGTGCTCGACGTGGACCGTGCGGCTGCCGTCTCCACTGCATAGAGACCAGCCGTCCTCGGCCATCGCGTAGTCGTCCCCGCCTCCGGCCATCAGGCTGGGCTCGATGGCGATGACCATGCCGGAGCGGAGCCTCAGGCCGCGCCCCTGACGGCCCTCGTTGGGCACCCACGGGTCCTCGTGCATGGCCCGCCCGATGCCGTGGCCGGCGAAGTCGTTCTGCATGCCGTAACCGGCCGCGCGGCCGATGCGGGACATGGCCTGGCCGATATCGCCCAGCCGCGCGCCCGGCACGGCCTGCTTGATTCCGGCGGCCAGCATGCGCTCGGCCGTCGCGATCAGGTCGCCGTCGCCCTGGCGGGCCCGGCCGACGCAGAAGCTGACAGCGGCGTCGGCATGCCAGCCGTCGATGTGGGCGCCGCAGTCGATGCTCAGCAGGTCGCCGTCACGGAGCCGGTAGCCGGTGGGCAGGCCGTGCAGCATGACCTCGTTCACCGAGGTGCAGATCACGCCAGGGTAGGGAGTGGCACCGAACGCCGGGTGGTAGCCGAGAAAGGACGAGCCGGCCCCGGCCTCGTGCATGATCTGGCGGGCCAGCTCGTCGAGCTCGCGCAGAGACGCCCCGACGGTCGCGTGCGAGCGGACCTGCGTGTGTACCGCCGCGACGACCCGGCCGGCCTCACGCATCACCTCGATCTCGCCGGCGGTCTTGAGCTCGATCAACTCCTGCCTCCTTCTAGATTCCGATAACTATACCGGTATTAGTATTGGGCTCATGGTACGCGAACCGTTGTCGATCGCCGACCGCCTGCGCGGGGAACGGCTGGGCGACCTGCTACGTGAGGCCAGGGGTTCACGCAGCATCACCGACGTGGCACTCCGGGCCGGGATCTCCCCCGAGACGCTGCGGAAGATCGAGAGGGGCCGTATCCCCACACCGGCCTTCTTCACGGTCGTCGCCGTCGCCGGGGCTCTGAAACTGTCACTTGACGGACTGCTGGCTCAGGTCAGCCTGTCCGAAACGGCCGCCGAAGCCACGGGCGAACACTCCGGCCGACGGCGCGCGCAGAGCCGCGGGGTGATGGTCCGGCGGGATGACCAGCGGTCCGGCCGCCAGAACCTCCCGCACCCGCATTTCACAGGTCCTCGTTACCTGTAGCGCGTGAGGTGCTGTCCACGACGTCCATGACAAACGACTTCGCCCGGTGATCCGCCTGCTGGATCTGGTTGTCCGCCACCGTCCATCACACAGATCGCCGGAGGAAGCACGCAGGTGCGGCGAGCCTTGTCGCCCGTCACAGGGCTGGAGTCATGGACCGTGCTGGGCGACGACGACGGCGACGACGGCGACGACGGCCCGATCCAGCCGACTGAGGGCGGGCTCAAGCCGATCGGTGGTTGGTCGAACGCCATCCCGCCGATCTTCAGGCCGAGGGGATCAGCACCGGCAAAGGCCGGCCACGCGGGCATAGGGTTGGCGCCATGGCGACACGACTTGTTCAGATTGCGATGAATGCTCGGGACGACTCCGCAGTGGGTCGGTTCTGGGCGGAGGCGCTCGGCTGGGGTATTTCCAGCGAGGGGCCCGGCGTGACCAACGTCGAACCGGAGGGCTTCGCCTATCCGGATCCCGTCGCTGTCTGCATCGACGTAATTGCCGTTCCGGAACCTAAAACGGTGAAGAACCGCGTGCACATCGATCTCGCGACCACTTCCGCGGCCCATCAGGCGGACCTCGTCGCGCGCCTTAAGGATCTCGGCGCGACGCCCGCCGACGTGGGCCAGGGCGACGTCCCGTGGACGGTCCTCGCCGACCCTGAGGGCAACGAGTTCTGCGTGCTGGAGCCTCGATCGAACTACAAGGACACCGGGCCGATCGCCGCGGTGGTGGTCGACTGCGCGGATCCGCGGGCCATGGCCGGGTTCTGGGGCGAGGCGATGGACTGGACCCTGCACGAGGTAAGCGACGATCATGCGGTGCTGCGCTCCTCCAAGGGGGTAGGGCCGTATCTGGAGTTCCTCCGCACACCCGGCGTGAAGACCGTGAAGAACCGCATCCATCTCGACCTCCGGCCTTACCCCGGCGACGATCAAGCGGCGGAGGTGGTCCGGCTGCGGGCTATCGGCGCCACCGACGTCGACCTCGGCCAGGGCGACGTTCCGTGGACGGTCCTCGCCGACCCGGAGGGCAACGAATTCTGCGTCCTCACCCCGCGCTGACACGAAACCTCTTCATCCGCGCGCGGTACAACGACTCTCCGCCGACGAGGTGGGGCCGCCGCTCCGCGGGCATTTCCACGGGGACGACGGCCCGGCATCCAGACGGGACGGCGACGAATGTCACGCGTCACCGTCCGGTGTCATACGCGATTACCACCTCCAGTGGCGGAAGTGGTGCCCTCCGTCCCAATGGCGGAAGTGGTGCCCTCCGTCCCAATGGCGGAAGTGGTGCCAACCTCCGTCCCAGTGGCGGACGTGGCGCCAGCCCCCATCCCAGTGGTGGAAGTGACGCCAGCCCCCGTCCCAGCGCCAGTGGCGCTGCCAGTGGCAACGACCATGCCAGCAGGGCCCCCAGTTCGTGGCCGAGGTCGTCGTGATCGACGTGGGCGGGATCGAGGTGGTGGCGACCGCGGCCGCTGTCGCCGCGGTGGCGGGTTGCGCGGGCAGTGTCACAGGGACGACGAGGGCGGAGGCCGCCATCACCCCTGCCGCGAGAGAATGTCTCAGCATGAGCGATCACTCCGTGTTGTGACGGTTGTGCGCCAGCGCTGCCTGGCTACGGAGCGTCGATTCGGTGCGTAGATGACGCCGAAACGGCGTGCCCATCAATTCCACCCTAGTACCGCGTTTCGCGAGGGTCACCCAGGGGCGCGGCCGGGATACGGCAGAGAGACACCGCGGCGTGACCTGCTCGGGCGTCCGGGCGTTCGTCTAACGATCGTTTTGATTTGGTGAATGTTCCAGACGCCGAGGACGGCGCGGGTTCAGGCGATCAGCAGGCGAAGGCCAAGCTCTGCCGCGTCGAGATCGACGAGGTCCCGGTTGCGTTCGGCCCACCGGCCGGATGCGAGGTCATCCCGGAGGCTGTGCACTGCGCGCTGCTCGGCCTCCGGCCCGACTCTGGCCCAGACCGACATCCCGTGACGGACATTCTCCTCCAGGTACGCCTCCGGCCGACGCCAGTAGGCCTCGAAGAAGCCGTCAGCGCAGTCCCACGGGATGAGCACCGGTTCCATCCGGGCTCCGATCGCGCGAGCCTGCTCGGTCACCGAAGGCCGGCCGACAAGGAGGTCCGCGACCTCAGGCAGATAGTCGCGAGTAAGCCAGAACCGATGAAGCCATCCGGTGTGACTGGTGTCGTGCGTGAACACCACCATGCGGCGAGCAACCCGCCGCATCTCACGCAGGCCGGCAATCGGGTCCTGCCAGTGGTGAATGGAGGAAACGGTCATCGCGGCGTCGAAGGAGTGGTCATCGAACGGCAGGTTCTCGGCAGATCCAACCAGGCACGGCGCAGCGTCCGGAGAGCGTTGCGAACGCATGAGCGCCGACGGCTCCACCGCGAGGACGTGGCGGTCGGGGGGCTCATAGGACCCGGTGCCCGCCCCGACGTTCAGTATGGTCTGGGCGTCGCCGAGCGCAGCCCAGATCCGCGCGGCGATGCGCGGTTCAGTGCGCCGTGTCACGGTGTAGGTGGCTCCGATGGTGTCGTACAGCTGCGCACTGGACATTGACAACACTGCCTTTCCGGCTGTCACCCATCGTCCCCTCACCGTACCTGTGGCCTGGGTGGCGTGCCGCTGCGCGAGATGTCGCTTGATCGCTATTTCACCATATTGATCGGCATGCGAGGAGCTGTGATTGAGTGGCGCTCACGTCCTGCAACAGCAAAGCCGGACTCCCTTGGCCGCGGGCATGTCTTGCCGCTTGCGCCCCTCGATCAGGTGGTCGGGGGCGGACAGGACGCGGGGCTCCAGATCGAGCCGGGTGGTGGGGATGTGGTCGGGCGGAGTGAGGTTGAGTGTCCAGTTGCCGAAGGCTCATCTGGGCGAACACCGTCCGAGAATCCTCCGTCCGAGAAGGCAGCGGCCCACATCCGCTTTATTCGGGTGCCGTTGAGAAGTCTGCGATGAGCCGGACGCCGCTGATCGTGTACGGCCGGTATCGATCCGGATTCGCGGAGTTTGCGGGCTCCAAGGCCATAGCCAAGGCCATCGAGGAGAAGACCGAACTCCCGCCTTCAAACCGCGCTGAGGTTCGGTGAGAGCCGGTCAGGCGTTCGTGCGTGATAGGTGGTCGGGGAGGTCGGTGAGGCGTTCGATGCGGAGTACCGTCTCATCTGCCGTCGGCGATGGTCCACCGGTGACGAAGTCGACGCCACGGTCCAGCCAGATGCCGGTGAGCCCGGCGAGGGCGGCCGCGTTCACGTCGCTCTCCAGCATGTCGCCCACGTTGACCGCCTGCGGGGGGTCCGTCCGCATCCACCGGCAGGCGGTGGCGTAGGCGACGGGCTTGGCCACGCCGAGCTCGGTCGGGGTCAGGACGGCTTCGAAGTATTCCAGGAGGCCGAAGCGGGCGAGCTTGGCGCGCTGCTGCTCGGGGTCCCCGTTGGTCAGAACGGCCAGACGCGGTCCTCGGGGGAGCCGTTTCAGGGTCTCCAGGCAGGGCTGGACATCGGGATAGCACCGCCAGGACTCCTCGAACACGGTGAGGTAGCGGTCGGCGATCCAGGCGTCCAGAAGGCCGGGACTTTCCGGAACCGGCTCGCCGAGCATCGGCAGGAAGGAACGGAGCCTGCGCCGGTGGTGCTCAGCGAAGGAGCACTGCCCGGCCAGGTATTCCCGCATGTGGCGCCCCTCCAGCGTCCACCACAACGTCACCAGCTCCTCCGGTGGAGCCGTCGCGTTCGGCGCGGCCTTGACGATCTGGCCGATCGCTTCCCAGACCGCGCTTCGATGATCGACCAGGGTGCCGTCCAGATCGAAGAAAATCACGTTCGCCACGCGGTGATCATTTCGTGGCGCTTGTCCCTGACGCCAGAGGGGGCGCAGCACCTTGGCGCCCGGTCTGGCGGACCACGCCACCTGAAGTGCTCAATCCGCTGCTTCTACGCGCACCCGCGGCCCGAGGTCCCGGAGCTCGGAGACGGCCGGATCCTGCGGGCGCACCTGGCCACGCAGTACCGGAACTGAGATAAGCCGATGACGATCGGGGCTGTCATCAGTCGCCCTCCAGCACCTCGGGAACCGGACGGCGTACTCCTCGATCAACGTCGTGCGTGATCCCGAACCTCAGGATCATCTGAGGGTACTCCCCGGAGCACAGCTCCTCCCGCAGGAAGTCGCGAAGGTGACGCATCTCCAGCGCCTGGGTGTGGACCGCGGCACTCACGTCCTCGGCGCACGCGTGCAGGAGGGCGCTCTGCAACCCCTGACCGGCGGCGATCCACTCCTCGCGGGAGTCGCCGGGCGTCGTGAGCACCGCCACGACCCCGGCGCACGCCGAGGTGAACTGGTCCGCGTCGTTGCCCCACGGCTGGCCGTGGGCATAGTCCCGTTGAGCGAAATGCGGGAAGGTACGCCGTGGAGTGCGCGGGTACCCCTCCGCCGGAACACCGTCCTGCCGGGCGCTGCCGGGTGGACGGGACCAGCGGAGCAACTCCAGAGTGAACGCTCGGGCCTGCGACTGGACGTCCTGGGCCGCGCTGGTGAGCGCGGCGACGACCCTCACCGCCGCCTCGGACCGGATAGGCGTCAGCCGCGCCCCTTCGGCGGCGGCCTTCCGGACAAGCGTCTCGACCAGTCGCTCCGGGACGGGGGTATCGGTGAAGCCCGCGCGGTGGGTTCGGCGGCGCTCGATCTGCGCGTGCAGCAGCCGCGTGTCCTCGTCGACCTGGACGCTCGCGCCCAGCCTGATCGTCGCGAGCAGCGCCCGGCGGTCGGGCTCGGGAAGGACGCGCACCACCGGCTCGTAACCCAGCGCGTGCAGGGCGAGCCGCGCGTTGAACAGCGCCGCGCCGCAGCTGATGAGCATCTGACGGCCCTCTGGATCGCCCAGCCGCAGCAACCGATCGGGATCAGCCCGCAGGCTGATCTCGTCACCGGAGACGGCGAACGACCACGGCTGGGTGTTGTGTATGGAGGGCGCCCAGATCGCGGCCTCCACGGCGACGTGAACGGCGTGGCTGATCTCTTCTGCAGGACGGATGTTCACCGTCCACCACCTCCTCGGGGAGATGAGGCCAACCCGTCACGCGGCAACCGCCTTCGGCCATGGCTCGGTCGGCGACTGCCGCTGTGTCACAGGCCCAATCAGTAGCGTACGACGACGGCCGGGGACACACGCGGGCGCACAAGCGCATGGGCGACGCCCACTGACGTGAACCCCCATCCAACAAGATCATCGTTATGCCCGCGTAGGCACAACGAAGCCCCGGCAGGAAGGTGACAGATTGCCGCGGAACCCGGCCCAACCCGGTGGGCGCGACCAGCTGGAACAGCGAAACCGCAGGTGAGAACACTGTTGCTGGTCCGGTGCGCTTACCGTCACCCGCTCCACTCTTCCACGCCCTCTGCCCCTCCCTTGATCACCGGCTGCCACTTCGATCTTCATGGGCATACCGTGGGCACACGTCCTCAAACGATCTTTGGTCCAGGCTCGCCGGGAGGCCGAACGCGGCGAACAGGCCGGGCGCCTCGAACACGTCCATCGCGGCGAGGAGGCCCGCCCTCGGGCGCAGCACGATCAGCGCGAAGGAACGGAAAGCGGTGTCACCGGCGCCTCGGACGTAGGCGGCGACCGCCGGCACGGTCGTGCCGAGCAGGGTGGCCGCCTCGCTCGCCGACCAGGACAGCACGTCGCGCAGGATGAGCACGGCCCGCTGGCGGGGCGGCAGCGGCACGCTCCTCGAACGCGTCCCTGGACCGCCACGCCCGCAGGAGCACCTCACCCGCCGGACGCACAAGGTGGTGCGCAAGGGCGACACCATGTTCACGATCGCGACCGGCGGGGTCGCCGCCGCGATCGAAGCGGCCGCGACCGCCGCCGGCGACAAGCGGGTTCACGTGATGGGTGGTGCGTCGATCGTCCGGCAGGCGCTGCGGACCGGCCTGGTCGATCGTCTGAGGCTGCGCATCGCCCCGTTACCGCTGGCTCCGGCACCGTCCTGTTCGACGGCGCCGGCCCGGAGCTGGAACACCTGGACGCTGTGGACACCCCGGACGCCACCCATGTGACGTACCGGGTCGGGCGGGTCGGACCCTGACCGGCTCGGCCGACGGCCGCGTGTCCCGCTTCTATGATCCGCGGCCAGGTCCCGTCGACTGCTGCTCCGCCGTACCGGTGAGCGTGGCTTCGCGCCCGCGCAGGCCATGTTCACGAAGGCGGGGGAGCACCTCGGCGCCCAACCGGGCGATGTTCTCCCGGGTCCGGTCGGGGCTGGCCGTGCCCTCCACCATGAGGATCAGATGCCGCAGACCGGTCGCGGCGACCGTGGCCTGGATCACATCGACACAGTGCTCCGGCGAACCGACCGGGTGGATCGCACAGAGCCGCTCGACATAGCGGGCCGCGTCCGTGCGTGAGGAGCCCTGGCCGTCCACCCGTACGTATCCGGCCAGTCCCGGCTCCAGCCACCGGGGCATTTCGGTACGCAGCTCCCGCACGGCTGCCGCCGTGGAGTCGGCCACGTGCCCCACCACGGCGGCCACGTGGCCGTTCACTCCATGCCCGCCATGAACAGCGCCGTTCGGGACAGCTCCAGCTGTGGCCGCCCCCGGCACCGTCGGGGCCGCGGCCGCGTACCGCTCATATTGCGCGATCATGGCGGCCTTCTCCGCGTCGTCGATGTGCATGCCCAGCAGCATGGGCAGTCCGCGCTCGGCGGCGAGCCGCACCGTATTCGCGGAGGTACAGGCCACCAGCGGCCGCAGCCGGGCGGGTGGCATCATCGGCACCCGGCGAAACCTGAAGAACTCACCGTCCGCGGCCACCTCGTTCCGGGAGAGGGCCGCGCACAGCAGGTCGAGACCTTCGGCGAATCCGCGTTCGAACCGGGGCAAGCCCGTGCCGAACACCTCCAGGTCACGCCAGGGGCCGCCACGACCCACGCCGAGCAGGAACCGGCCGCCGGAAGCATGGTGCAAGACCGCCGCCTCCTCGGCGAGGGCGACCGGATGCCGGGTGGACAGAGTGGCCACCGCCGTACCAACCGCGATCTTCGCGGTCCGGCCCAGCGCGACGCCCGCCAGCGTGGTGGCCGAAGGGCACACCCCGTATGTCATGAAATGGTGCTCAGCGATCCAGGCATCGTCGAATCCGGCGGCCTCGGCCGCCGAGATGGCGTCGACGGTCTGGGAAAGGACCTCTCCGGGCGAGCACCCCGGACGGCACGGGGCAATCAGGAAAATGCCCAGACGCATTCTTCAGTTCTAGACCACGTCCGTCAGCGAGGTCCACCAGCGAGTCCGCCTGTCGAACACACCGGTGAACCCCGCGCCCACAGGAAACGGCATCCCAGCCGGGCATCGCGCCGCCGCTCAGTGCTCGTCCCAGTGCCCGTTGTGGCCGGCATGGCGGTGACCGTCGTGGATGTAGTCGACGTGATCCCCGTGCGGTACGGCCACGTGTCCGCAACCGGGCCCATGCTGGTGACCGTGATCTTCGTGAGGCCTGTGGCCCGCGGGCTCACACTCATCGACGTGATCACCGTGCACCCGGTGCAAGCACCCGTCGTGTACGTAGTCGACGTGATCAGCATGCGGTACGGCGACATGCCCGCAACCGGCTCCGTGGACGTGGTCGTGATCGGGATGCTGACGGTGTTCGGCAGATGTGGTCACTGGTCTCCACCCCGCTGATCAATTCATGGTGAGCGGTGCTCCGCCTTTGGCGCGCGAGATACTCGTACCCGTTGACCATTCACGAGCAGCACGGTTTCTTCTCTGAAGATGCCATCCCGGCGAAGAGCCGGGAAACGGTGGCGACACCTACGCCTCCGCACGCTCTCCGGCTCGAGACCCTCATGCCGGGGTCTGGAAGGAGCGCTTGGAGAAGCCGATCATGTACCCCTCTATGACGGTCGTGACCGGCTGGTCCGCGCGGCCTCCCGCGCCGAGCGTGATGAACAGCGGGATGTAGTGGTCCACCGTCGGGTGCGCGTACGGCATGCCCGGCGCCCGCGTCCGGTAGGCCGCCAGTTCCCCCACGTCCCCTCGGGCCAGCGCGTCGGCAGCCCATGCGTCGAACTCGGACGACCAGGCGGGGACGACGCCTTTGTGGATCATCTCGGGAGTGACGAACGGCAGCCCGTGCGTCATGAACCCCGAGCCGATCACCAGCACGCCCTCCTCACGCAACGGCGCCAGCCTGGCCCCCAGGCGCAGGAGCAGGTCGGGGTCGTGCGAGGGCAGGCTGAGCTGGAGCACCGGGATGTCGGCCAGCGGGTACATGGCCATCAGTGGCACCCAGGCCCCGTGGTCGAGCCCACGGCTGCGGTGCTGGTGAACCGGTTCTCTGTCGGGCATCATCGCGGCCACCCGCCGGGCGAGGGCGCTCGCGTCGGGGGTGTCGTACCGCATCGTGTAGTAGCGGCGGTGAAAGCCCCCGAAGTCGTACACCAGCGGAGTGTGCGCGGCGGACGCGGACAGCGCCGGCGGCGCGGCCTCCCAGTGCGCGGAGACGATCAGGACGCTCTTGGGCTTGGGCAGCGACTGCGCCCAGCCGAACAGCTCACGGAGCCAGGGGCCGTCGTCGAACAACGGGGGCGCGCCGTGGCTGATGTACAAGGCGGGTAGCGGCCCGTCGGCGGGCGTCCAGGCGTGCTGGGCGCGGGCGGCGGGCAGCGCCCCGGGCAGGAACTCATCGTAGGCCCCGGCGGGGATCTCCGGGTTGAGGATGGAGGCCATGGAATTCTCCTGGTGGCGCATCGGGCGGGTCGGCCGTCGGCGGGGCGATCGGGTTGTCACTCTGGAAGGTCAGCCGAGGCAGGTGTCGTCGGGGTCGATGGCGCGCATGATGCGGCGCCCTATGTCGCGGAGCTGCCGGGTCTGCGCCTTGGTGAGGGGGTCGAGGACGAAGCCGCGGACCGCCTCCACGTGCCCCGGAGCGGTCGCGACGACCTTGTCCCAGCCGTCCTCGGTGAGGACGGCCAGGGTGTAGCGTCCGTCGGCCGGGTCGGGCGTGCGCCGTACCCAGCCGCGCTTTTCCAGCCGGCCGACCACATGCGACAGGCGCGACAGTGACCCGTCGGAGAAGGACGCCAGCTCACTCATCCGCATCGTGCGCTCGGGAGTCATCGACAGCCCCGCCAGGACCTGGTACTCGAAGTGGCTGATGCCCGCGTCGCGCTGCAACTGCCCGTCCAGAGCGGCGGGCAGTCTGATCAGAACGCTGACCAGCGCCAGCCACGTCTGCATCTCCTCCTCGGTCAGCCAGCGAGGTTCGCGCGGTGTGTCCATAGCTCTGATTTTACTTGATGCGTCAACTGATCTAGGTCGCATCACGAGTTGACGCTTCAAGTCCATATATCTACTGTTCGTTTGAATCTTCAAGTCAACCGTACGGAATGGACTTCCGATGAACGTGGTTCTGTGGATCATCGCCGGCCTGCTCGCCCTCGTCTTCCTCGGCGCCGGCCTGATGAAGCTGACGCAGCCGAAGGAGAGGCTCGCCGGGTCCGGCATGGCCTGGACCGAGGACTTCTCCGCCGGAGTGGTCAAGGGCATCGGCGCTCTGGAGGTCCTTGGCGCGATCGGCCTGATCCTCCCCGCCGCCCTGGACATCGCGCCGCTGCTCACGCCGCTGGCCGCGCTCGGCCTGGCCGTGGTCATGGCCGGTGCCGCCGTAACGCACACCCGCCGCAAGGAGTCACCGACGATCGTGGTCAACCTGGTGCTCCTGCTGCTGGCCGCCGTGGTGGCCTGGGGCCGTTTCGGCCCGTACGCCTTCTGACCCCCAGCGTTCGCCGGACATGAGCCGCATGAGCCGACGTACCGCTGCGTATCGCCGGCCTTCCGGCGGCGCCGGTGCGCTTCAGCCCTGGCGCAGGCGTCGCAGGTCCGATTCGATGGCGCCGAGCGGCCGACGGCGACGGGCCAACGCCTGAGGGAGTCTGCGGACGGAGTCGAAGAGCGCCCGGCATCCGGTCGGCCCGCTCAGGGCGACTCCTGTCGCGGTGCGCGCCACCACAATCCACGGGCGGCGCATGAGTGCCGTCAGCACCGCGTTGCGCGCGGCCAGGATCTGCCGCTCCCTGGGGTCCCGGGGAGGCTCGGGGTGATGTTGGGCGACGACCTCGTCCACGTAAGCCAGTCCCCAGCCGTTCGCGGCCAGGTCCAGTGCAAGGCGTTCTTCTTCACCGAAGAAGAAGACCACGTCGTCGAAGCCCCCGGCGGCCAGATAGGCATCGCGGCGTACGACGGCTCCGCAGGCCAGGAACCCGAGGACGGGCGGACCGGGAAGGTCGGCCCGCACCGGAAGAGGCGAACGAGCCATCTCCTCGCAGATGGGGTCGAGCAGATTATTGGGACCTACAAGCACGCGCGCCGCGAGCAGTCCGAGACGAGGATGGGCGTCCAGGATGTCGGCGGCCGCGGCGAGGGCCCCCGGGTCCCACCAGGAGTCGTCATCGGCGAACGCGACGTACGGTGTGGAGGCACGGCGCACGCCGACGTTACGCGCCGGCGCGCCCCTGTTCTCACCGAGTTCGACCACCTCGACCGACGGGAACGCCTGCCGTACGAACGCGGGGGTTCCGTCGGTGGAGCCGTTGTCGACGAGGATGACCGGGCACTCATGGTGGACCAGCGAGCGCGCCACCACGTCCCGGCGGTTCCGCGTGGCCACCACGACCGTCACGCGCGCCGTCATCGCCCGTCCAGTGGAGAGGGGGCTACGCCCCCGGACGGCCTCCGCGTCGGCCGGACGGCCCAGGGAATCGTCTGGAGGTTCACGACGACCTCCTCCTCCCGTTCCGAAGGTGCATGCTCTTACTTCCCTGGACATACGCCGTCTCACCCGGAGTGTCCGGGGCCGACGCGTATCCGTGAGGTGTGACCTCTCAGGCGGCGTCGCACCACAGGGCCTCAGGTTGGAACGGCTCCGGAGGGGCAGACACCGTCAACAGGATCCGTACGATTACCGTCCGTGCGGCTCCGGGCAAGGAACGCGACGGGCGCGGACCCGCGATGCACCGGCAACCACATCATCGGCACGCACCGCCGACGCGAGTGCGCGGGCCCGGACCTCGGGAGAGGAGGCGGGATGACGACGGCCTTCATCCTGTGGGGAGGCGGCAGCCTGGGAGCCGTCCAAGTCGGCATGCTCCGTGCCCTCACCGCGCTCGGGGTGGAGGCCCACATGGTGGTCGGCGCATCCGTGGGCGCCCTCAACGCGGCCTACTATGCCGCGCACCCCCACGCGAGAGGCGTCGAGGAACTGGCCCGGCTGTGGCTGTCGGTGAGCAGCCACGACGTGTATCCGCTCAGCACGCCGGAAGCCCTGCGCACCATGGCGTCCAACCTGCCCTTCCACCCGCTTCGAGGCGCCCTGCAAGCCTTCGGAGCGTTCAACATCACGTTCGCGTTCAACCCGGTCACGTTCGCCGAGGCGGTGCTCGGCCGGCGCAACTACCTGTTCGACAACCGCCATCTGCAGCGCTTCCTTGCCCGCATACTGCCGATCGAGAACCTGCAGGACGCTCGGATCCCGCTGTCGGTCTTGACCGCGGACGTCCGCAGCGGGCGGGCCGTGGTCCTCTCCCACGGCCCCGCTTTGCCGGCACTGCTGGCCAGCACCGCCATCCCCGGTCTCTATCCCCCGGTCACCGTCGACGATCAGCTCTTGATGGACGGCGGCGTCGCCGACAAGACCACGCTGGACTACGCCGTCGACGCCGGGGCCGACGAGGTGTACCTGCTCGCGCCGGGCTTCTCCTGCCATCTCCCCACCCCGCCGTCGAGCGCGATCGCGATGGCGCTGCACGGATACAACCTGCTGAGCGAGCAGCGCATCAGCGCCTCCATCGGTCACAACCGCCGTCGCACACACGTGCACGTGATCCCGCCGTTGTGCCCGGTCGAGGTGCTGCCCGTCGACTTCGGGCAGACCGCCGACCTGATCGAACGCGCCACCCAGGCGACCGCGCACTGGCTGGACCGCCGCGAACCGCACCCCCATCTCGCCCGTGCGCTCAACGATCCCGCCGCGCGTCATCCTCGGCACTCCGTACGCGATGCCTGAAGGCGGAGGCCTGAATCTCAGGGATGAACTACCCGATGCCGAGCCTCCCGCCGGTACTCCTCGCCGGACTTGGCGCGATTCTCCTCATCGGCCCCTCCGAAGCTCCGCACTTGGCAAGGACGAGCGTGGCCGGCAGGCCCGGAGGGAAGATCCCGGCGTGCTCGAAGGGAGACGCACGATGGCCGAGCAGCGAACCGCTCCGGAGAAGATGGGCGAGACCGACGTCATCCGGCAAGCCATGGACAGGCGAGGCTGAGCCGGTCATCGGCGGCCACGACCCTGATCCGCCGGCTGGGCCTGGTGTGCCTGCCGGCATGCGTCTCGCTGCTCGCCGCGTGCGGAGGTTCCAGCCCGTCCGCGCTGTCGCCCGCGGGCGCCGGAGCCAGGCGCGTGGCGGGCCTGTGGTGGCTCCTGTTCGGCATCTCGATGGTCGTGGCCGCGCTCGTGGCGGTGCTGATCGGCTGGGTGCTGGCCCGTCGCACCGGCCCCGGCGTACGGTCACGATCCGGTTCCGGCCGCGGGTTCGTCGTGACCATGGGGGTGGTGCTCCCCGCGATCGTGCTCGCGTTCGTCTACGCCATCGGGCTGCGTGACCTGCGTGACCTGCGCGATCTCGGCGTTCCGCACGATCCGCGCGCGCTCGTCATCGAAGTGACGGGCCATCGCTGGTGGTGGGAGGCGCGTTACCCCGCGTCCGGGTTCGTCACCGCCAACGAGATCCACGTGCCTACGGGAAAGACCGTGAAGCTGCGGCTGCGCACCGACGACGTCAACCACAGCTTCTGGGTGCCACAACTCGCCGTGAAGACCGACCTCGTCGCCGGCCGGGTGAACGACATGTGGCTGCGCGCCGAACGCGACGGCGTCTACCGGGGCCAGTGCGCGGAGTACTGCGGGATCCAGCACGGGCACATGGCCTTCCACGTGATCGCCCAGCCGCCCGCCGCCTTCGCCTCGTGGCTGACCGGACAGTCCCGGCCCGCGGCCACCCCGCCCGGCGGCGCGGCGGCGCGCGGCCTGCGGGTGTTGCAGTCGTCCTCGTGCGCGTCCTGCCACAGCGTGCGTGGCACCACGTCATTTCGGACACATGGGCGGCGATGCCCGCGAGCGCCGACGCCCCGAGCCCGAAGGCCGCCAGCGGGAGCGGTGGATACCCCCCGCCCCACCCGAGCGCGGTGACCGTCCCGGCGCCGACCGCCACGGGAAGGCGCAGCCGCCGGATGAGCCGCCGCGGGTCCGGCCGCGCCCACGGCAGCAACGGGGCCACCGCCATGAGAGCGAGCAGCGCCAGGGCGGGCGGCGCCGTCATCCGGTCGAAGTACGGCCTGCCGACCGTCACGGGAGTCCCCCGCGCCGCCTCCATGGCCAGCGGAGCCAGCGTGCCAACCAGAACGGTGAAGGCCAATGCCACGAAGAGCACGTTGTTGACGAGGAAGAGCAGGTCGCGGGAGAAGCCGGGCCGGAGCCCCGCGCCGGCGCGGGACCGGTCGGCCCGCCAGGCGAGCAGCCCTCCGGTCTCGACGAGCGCCGCCGTGAGAAGTCCGAGCAGCGCCGGGCCGACAGCCGATCTGGTGAAGGAGTGCACGCTGGCCACCGCGCCGCTCCGGGTGAGGAACGTGCCCATCAGCACGAGGAGGAACGCGGCCACCGCGAGAGAGACGTTCCACCTGCGCAGCCCTCCCCGGCGTTCCTGCACCATCAGCGAGTGCAGCAACGCCGTGGCGACGAACCACGGGATGATGGAGGCGTTCTCGACCGGGTCCCATCCCCAGTACCCGCCCCAGCCGAGCACGCCGTACGACCACCAGGCGCCGAGCACGATTCCGGCGGTCAGCGGAATCCAGGCGATCATCGTCCATCGCCGCATCACACGGACGCGGTCCCGTCCGCACTCGCCCGTCAGCAGGCTCGCGACTCCGTACGCGAACGGAACCACCAGACCGGCGTAACCGATGTACAGCAGCAGCGGATGGACGCCCATGAGAGGGTGGCCGCGCAGCAGCGGATTGGGCCCCGGCCCGTCGGCCGGCGCGACGGCGACCGGTTGGAACGGGTTCGCGGCCAGCAGGGTGAGCGCGAAGAAGCACGCGCACACCAGCATGATCACCGCCATCGCGATCGGCCGGCGAGGGTCGTCCCCCTGTCCGTGACCGGCCGCGAAGGCGAACCCGGTGAGCACCAGGATCCACAGCACCATGGAGCCTTCGAGCGCCGACCACAGGCTCGCGACCGTGTAGTACGGCGACACGTCCCGGCCGCCGTGGAGCGCCACGAATTCGACCTGGAAGTCCCGGGTGAGCAGCGCCGTCTCCGGGAGGGCGAACGCCGCCACCCCCGCCGCCAACGCCGCCCCCGTGGCGGCCCGGGCCGTACGGCGTCGCGCCGGTCGCGGCCACGAGAGCACCGCGACCACCGAAGCGACCGCGCCCGTGGCGAGCGCGATCATCCCGAGCGGGCAGATCACGGGGCGGCGGCCTTGCCGCGGTATTCGTTGGAGTGCTTGACCATCAGCCGGTCGGAGCGCAGAACGCCGTCGGGCCCGGCGATCCCCTCGGCGACCGCGTCCTGACCCTCGCGGAACACCGCCGGACGCTCGCCCCGGTACACCACCTCGATGCCGGTCACACCGTCGCTGAGCCGGAACGTGATGGCTCCTCCTTCCTGGTGGACGGAGTGCGGCACCACGAGCCCGCCGACCCGCATCCGCAGCGCTGGGTCGGCGGGTTCCCTCGCGACCTCTGTCGGGGTCCGGCAGTAGACCAGCCCCTCCCCCGGCCCCGTCACCGCGAAGCACGCCAGGGCGATCCCGGCGGCGGCGACGACGAGCAGCAGCGGCAGGCGGCCGGACCACCGCGACCTGGAGATCACGATGACCGCCTGCCGGACCAGACGACGTACGCGCCCCACGTCGTGAGAGTGAGCAGGTAACCCGCCCACGCCCATCCCGCCCCGGTCACGCCGCCGCCCTCATGGTCGCGCGCGCCACGTACTCCCGTTCGGCCGAGGTCTCGGGCAGCGTGCTCAGCGCTCGGAAACGCCGCCCGACCACCCAGACCCCGGCCAGCATGAAGGCCACCACTCCGGCGGCGAGCGCCGCGAGCATCGGCGGGTCGACGGGAATGTCCCCTGACGGCTTGAGCAGCGAGGGTGCCTGGTGCAGCGTTCGCCACCACAGGACCGAGAAGTGCACGACCGGCATGACGGTGACGACGAGCGGTCCGGCGAGCGCGGCCCTGCGGGCACCGCCCTCCCCCGGCCACGCCCGTACGGCGAGGCAGACCAATGCCAGGAGCAGCATGGCGGTGGTGCTGACCAGGCGCGGATCCCAGGTCCACCAGACGCCCCAAACGGGTCGGGCTCACAGGACGCCGAGCGCGATCGTGAGCGCCGTCAGTCCGGTGCCGAGCTCGGCGGTCGCCCGCCCCAACCGGTCCCACCCGCCGGTACGGCGGAGCAGATACATGACGTTCCCCACCAGCATGACGGAGAACGCGGCATAGGCGGTCAGCACCGCCGGGACGTGCACATACATCAGACGCTGGGCATCGCCCTGCACCGCATCGGTCGGAGCGGCGAAGAGGCCCAGGAGAACGGCGACCACCGCGCTGATCACCACGCCGATCCCGAGCAGGCGCTCGGGAACCCCGCCGATGGACCGTGGCCGGTCACTGGACAGCCGGTCATTGGGCCCGACGACTCATCATCCCCCACGTCGAACAGTCCTCGGGAGGCTATCCGCGGCGCTCCGTCGGTCCGCCCGCGACCTGCGGATCATGCACAAGCCATGGATCTCCCTTGTATGACCGCGGGACGAGCGGCGACCCCCGGCACGGCGTCACACCCGTGGAGTGAACTGAGCCAGGTCGTAGATCCCGAGGGTCTTCTCGATGTCGGCGACATGGTCGACCACGCCGGTGAAGCCGTTCGCGCCGAAGCGGCGGTGCTCCTCGTCCTCGAAGACCTCGCCCAGTTCGAGGAACTCCTTGGGCGGGACGACGTCGCGGAAGGCGGGGAAGACCACGGTGTCCTCCCGGGCCTCGTGTGGCTCGTACATGCGGATGAACGCGGCCATGTCGGTGACCAGGGCGCGGCGGCCCCGCGCGTCGGGGACCTTGGAGGGAGCGGTGGCGTCCAGGATGCGGCTGGTCAGAACGCGTCCGCGCCGGTGTTGGAGCTGGAGGACGGAGACGGTGTCGGTGAGCTTTCCGGCCTTGCGCAGCCGCGGGAAGACGTACTGCTCTTCGAGGTGCTCGTGGTACTCCTCGATGAAGTCACGGATGATGCGCGCCCCCGCGTTGAGCGGCTGCGCCGGGACCTGCTCGCCACCGTCGATCCGGCGGATCCCGTCCCGGTAGATCAACAGGATCCGTTTGAGTACGCCGTGCTCGCGCATGAGGTCTTCCGGCGGAGTCACCGGTACCTCGGACTCCTTACCCGGCGAGGACGGCGCCGGGGAGGTCGCCCCGGCCGCGGCCGTACGCGCCGGGGCGCCGCAGGCGGCGAGGGCGGCTCCCCCCGCCATCGCGGCGGTGGACAAGCCCAGCAGATCGCGCCGGCGCACCGCCGGAGAGTTCAGGTCCCCCACGACACCTCTCCATTTCATCGTCTGCGCGCTCGGGCATTGGGTGCGTTCGGGACATTCCCTGGTCTCACGACCCCACGCGACCTTCCGGGTAATGCTCCGGCCAGCCGAGTGACCCGGCCGCCGCGACCGGACCGGCCGGTTTCCGTACACCGCCGAATCAGTATCGTGAACCCGACATCGGGATCCGTTCTACGTCGATGGAGAGTCGCTATGGCCAGCGCGTCGGCCAGAGCCCGCCAGCCGCTGCTGGAGCGTCGCCTGGGTCTGACCGACGCCGTGGTCATCGGCCTCGGATCGATGATCGGCGCCGGGGTCTTCTCCGCGCTGGCCCCGGCCGCGGCCGCGGCCGGCTCCGGACTGCTGGTGGGACTGGCGCTCGCGGCGGTGGTCGCCTATTGCAACGCCACCTCCTCGGCGCGGCTGGCGGCGCGCTACCCCGCCTCTGGCGGCGCCTACCTCTACGGCCGCGAACGTCTGGGCCCGTTGTGGGGATATCTGGCCGGGTGGAGCTTCGTGGTCGGCAAGATCGCCTCCTGCGCGGCGATGGCGCTGACCGTGGGCGCCTACCTGTGGCCGGGGCACCACCGGGAGGTGGCCGTGGCCGCGGTGGTGGCCCTGACCGCACTGAACTACACCGGAGTACGAAAGGCGGCGTGGCTGACCCGCCTCATCGTCGCGGTGGTGCTGATCGTGCTGGCCGCCCTGGTGGCGACGATCTCCGTCAGCGGCCACGCCCAGCCGGCCCGGCTCACCGCCGTCTCCGAGGGCGGCGTGCGCGGCGTGCTGCAGGCGGCGGGCCTGCTCTTCTTCGCGTTCGCCGGCTACGCCCGCATCGCCACCCTGGGCGAGGAGGTGCGCGACCCCGCCCACACCATCCGGCGCGCGATCCCCATCGCACTCGGCATCACCCTGGTGGTCTACGCGGCCGTGGCGGTCACCGTCCTGGCCGTCCTGGGTCCTCGGCGACTGGCCAGATCGACCGCCTCGCTGGCCGAGGCGGTCACCGCCGCAGGCCTGCCCGCCCTGGCCCCGGCCGTCCAGGCGGGCGCCGCGATCGCCGCCCTCGGATCGTTGCTCGCGTTGATCCTCGGGGTGTCCCGTACCACCCTGGCCATGGCCAGGGACCGGCACCTGCCGCCCGCTCTGGCCGCGGTGCACCCGCGCTTCAAGGTGCCGCACCGGGCCGAACTCGCCGTCGGCGCCGTCGTCATCGTGCTGGTGCTGACCAGTGACCTGCGCGGCGCGATCAGCTTCTCATCCTTCGGCGTGCTGGTGTACTACGCCATCGCCAACGCCGCCGCCTGGACGTTGCCTCCCGGTGAAGGACGCCCGCCCCGGGTCGTCCCCGTCCTCGGCCTGGCCGGCTGTGCCGCTCTCGCCTTCAGCCTCCCGCCGGTCGCGGTGCTCTCCGGCAGCGCGGTCCTGATGATCGGCGTCCTCCTGTACGGGGCACGCCGAATCCTCAACCGGCGCTGAGCCCACGTCGGGGTTCGACGCCCGGGGTTCGATCTCAGCCGGTCCACCATTCGGTAGCATCTTGAAACCATATGTCCTCGCACCGAAAGGCGAAGGCAATCGCCCGGCGCACGCCCGGCGGAGGTGGAGGCGTATCGTTCGCCGCCAAAGATCCGGCGGACGTGGCGATCGGCCCGATAGGGGTGCCGAGTCTGTATGTGTGGAGCGATGGTGACCCGGTGGTACGGCGCCGCACCGCCGACCTGACGGCAAACCTGACGGCAAATGGGTGACCGGCCCGTACCGCTTCGTGGCGTTGGAGGGAATCGGCCACTGGATCTCGGAAGAGGCGCCGGAGCTCACCTCGCGGCTGGTGGTGGAGCACGTGCGGGGGTCGAAGGGCGGGGAACGAAAGCCGACCCGGATCTGGCGGAGGACCGCCACCGGGCCGGCCTCCGGCCGCCCCCCGTGATCAGGAGGCGATCTCCTCCAGCTCGGCCAGCGCCTCCGCGCCGGGCCGCCACGCCCCGGCGGCGGCGTTGGCCCTGATCTGCTCCGGCCGGGTCGCGCCCGCGATCACCGAGGCCACGGCGGGCCGTGCGAGGAGGCCGCCGATCGCGACGTCGAGCAGGCCGACGCCCTGCCGCTCCGCGTACTGCGCGAGCCGCTCAACCGTGTCGAACCGGGCGTCAGTGAGGTAATCGGGCCGTGCGGCGAGACGGGTGCCCTCCGGAGGCGTCGCGCCTCGCCGGTACTTGCCGGTGAGCAGCCCGTTCGCGAGCGGGAAGTACGGCAGCACGCCGACGCCGTAGTGCGTGGCCGCGGGCAGGAGTTCCTGCTCGACCCGCCGATTGAGCAGGCTGTACTCGTTCTGCGCGGAGATGAAGCGTTCGTGTCCCGCGGCACGGGCGATGTGGTCGGCGTCCGCGACCTGCCATCCGGCGAGGTTGGATGATCCGATGTAGCGCACCTTGCCCTCACGCACCAGCTCGGTCAGCGCGGCGAGGGTCTCCTCGATCGGCGTCACCCGGTCGGGGAAGTGCAGCTGGTAGAGGTCGATCCAGTCGGTGCGCAGCCGGCGCAGCGACCGCTCGACCGCCTTGCGGATGTAGCGCCGCGAGGCGCGGGCGCCCCAGTCGGGGCCGTTGGCCCCGCCGGTGTCCCCGCCGAACTTGGTGGCGAGGACCACCTCGTCGCGCCGCCCCTGCAGCACCTCGCCCAGGAACGCCTCGGATTCGCCGTAGATGTCGGCGGTGTCGATGAAGGTGATCCCCACGTCGAAGGCGGCGTCCACCACCGCGCGGGTGGCCTCGATGTCGATCCGCCGGCCGAAGTTGTTCGCCCCCAGACCGACCGCCGAGACGACCAGACCGGAATCGCCGAGACTGCGGTATGACATGTCAGACACGGAAACGCTCCTCTGTTCCTCATCCGTCGTCATCGCGTGCGGCCGGTTCGCGTCCGTGTCCGGGTTCTCTCCCGGGACGACCCAGGTGCCCTACTCCTCACCCTGTACGGCACGGCGCGCCTCGCGGAGCAACTCCACGACGGCGCCGATGTCGGCGTCCGCCCAGCCGAGCTCGGCCGCCTCCTCGTAACGCCGCTCGACCAGCCGGGCGATCGGCGGGTCGATCCCGGCGGAGCGGGCCACGTCGACGGCGAGCCGCACGTCCTTGGCACCGAGCCGGGTCGTGAACCAGCCGCGATGATCACCGCTGAGGATATCGTCGATCCGGTTGTGCACCGCGGGCGGGACGGTCGGCCATCCGAAGAGGAAGTCCCGCAGCAGCATGTCGTCCACGCCCGCCGCCAGGCCGATGGCGACCACCTCGGCGACCACGGCGACGCTCGACATGAGCAGATAGTTGTTCAGCAGCTTGAAGACGACCGCGTTGCCGGGGTCGTCTCCGCAGTAGCGGTAGGCCGCGAACGTCTCCGACCAGACGGGCCGCAGATCGTCGACGAGCTGCCGGTCGCCCCCGACCAGCGTGAACGCCTGCCCGGAGGCGACCGCCTGCGGCCCCCCGATGATGGGCGCGGCCACGAACCGGCCTCCCGGGGCGGTCTCGCGCAGCGCCCGTGACGTGTCCGGGGAGACGGTGCTCATGTCGGCCACGATCGGCCCCTCCACCCCGGCGAGCCGGAGCATGACCTCGCGCACCGCCTCGTCCCCCGCGAGCGAGAACAGCACGGCGTCGGAGTCGCGCGCGGCCTCCGCCGGATCTTCTGCCTCGGCGGCGCCACGGGCGACCACCTCGCCGGCCCGCCCCGGGGTGCGGTTCCACACCGTGACCGTGAAGTCCCGTTCGAGCAGCCGCTCGGCCAGCGCCCGCCCCATCCTGCCCATTCCGAGCACCGCGACGCGCATAGGGCATCCCCCCTCCCGGCCATTGTCCCCGCCGTCACGCTGCGGGAACTTCCCGGGTCAGGGGTAGATCTTCTGCTGCTCGGCCAGCATGGCGACGAACTTCTCGATGCGCCGCGCCCGGGTCTCGGGCTTCTTGGCGTCGCCGACGCGGTGGAGTACGGCGTACCGGTTTCTGCTGTCGAGCGTGGCGAAGAACTCGGCGGCCGCCGGGCTGGCATCGAGGGCGACCCGCAGGTCGTCGGGGACCGTGGCGGTCCGCTGCGACTCGTAGGCCGCGTCCCACCGTCCGTCGGCCCTGGCCCGCTCGATCTCGCGGAGTCCGGCGGGCCGGACCAGACCGCGCTCGGCCAGCTCGGCGACCCGGTCGCAGTTGATCTTCGACCATCTGCTCCTGGCCCTGCGCGGGGTGAACCGCTGCAGCCAGTGGGTCTCGTCGAAGGCGGCCTTCTGCCCGTCGATCCAGCCGAAGCACAGGGCCACGTCCAGCGCCTCGCCGTACGACACGGTGGCGATGCCGGAGCCCTTCTTGGCGATCTTCACCCAGAGTCCGTCCGACCGGTCGTGCTCCTGTTCGAGCCACTCCTCGAACGCGTCGCCGGACGGGAACTCGATGACGGGCAGGTCCTTCGCGGGAGACACGGGCAACCTCACCAGGCCGGTCGGTGGTCGGACACGGCGGGCCTTCCGGCCGCCGGGGGCGGGTTCACGCTACCCCCTCCCGGCCGGGTCCGATCAGGTCCACGGTCAGCCGGACAGATCAGACGGGACCGCGAGGCGCGGTGGAGTCGCGGATGACGAGCCCCCTCTGCGCGGCTCCCCTTGTCATTCACAATCAGATTCAAAGCGGAGGGGCGGAGACTACCGCTCCATGCGGGTTCCAGTCACACTCCAGCACAACTTGGTCGAATGCGGGGCCGCCTGCCTCGCGATGATCCTCGGCGCGCACGGGCACCACACCTCCGTGCGCACTCTGGCCGTGGAGATGGGCGTAGGCCGGGACGGCGTCAGCGCGCTCACCCTGGTACGCACCGCGCGGGCGCGCGGGCTGACCACGCGCGCCTTCTCCCTGCCGGCGGCGCACGTACCCGAGATCCACCTTCCGGCTGTCGCCCACTGGCGGGCCAGGCACTTCGTGGTGGTGGAGCGGGCGGCCGGGAAGCGAATCACGATCGTCGACCCGGCGAGCGGACGGCTGAGACTCACCTGGGAGGAGTTCGCGCGGGACTACAGCGGTGTGGTCCTCACCTTCGCCCCCGGCCCGGACTTCCAGCGGGGACACCTCGGTGAGCGGCGATCCTGGTGGTCGCGCTACATCCGCTTCAGCGTGCTGAGCCACCGGGGCGTCCTGGCCGTCCTGGTACTGCTCAGCCTCATCCTGCAAGGGCTCGGGCTCGTCCTGCCCGCGGCCACCGAGAGCATCGTGGACGGGGTGCTGGGGCGGGGTGAGGTCGATCTGCTCCCGCTGCTGGGACTGGCCGCGATCGTGGCGGTTGTCGCCCACCTCGCCGCCGGAGGGTTGCGGGCCTGGGCGCTGGTCGTGCTGCGGGCCCGGGCCGACACCGCGCTGCTCGACGATCTGGCCAGGCGGCTGCTCGCCCTGCCGTTCCGCTTCTTCGCTCACCGGGGCTCGGCCGATCTGGTCTCGCGGATCAGCGGGGCCGGCCTGCTGCGGGACATCCTCACCGGTCAGGTGCTGTCCGCGCTGCTCGACGGCCCTCTGGCCATCGGGTATCTCGTCGCGGTCACCGTACGGTCGCCGCTGCTCGGCGTGGTGCTCGTCGTCCTGGCGGCGGCCCAGTTCCTCGTGCTCCTCCTCACCCGGCAGCGGATCCGCGACCTGGTCCACCGCGAGCAGGAGGCGCGTAACGACGCACAGGGGCAGCTCATCGAAACCGTCAAGGGCATTGAGACGATCAAGTCGTCCGGAGCGGAGAACCAGGTTCTCGAACGCTGGACGGGTCTGCTGCACGTCCAGACGCAGCAGGTACGGCGGAGCTCGTCCGCCCAGGGCATGCAGGACACCGTGCTGGGAGCGCTGAGGTTCGCCACCCCGCTGGCTCTGTTGTGGGCCGGTGCGTGGCAGGTGGTGGATCACCGGCTCACCACGGGCGCCATGCTCGGCGTGCTCGGCCTGGCCGCCGCCGCCCTGGCACCGCTGGCCTCGTTGACGGCCAGCCTGCGGGGCCTCCAGACCGCCCGCACCCAGGCCGAGCGGCTCGCCGACATCTGGGAGACCGCCCCCGAGCCCGGCCCCGCCGGTGCGGTGGGTGACGAGGGCGAGGCTCCGGAATCCTCCGCCCCCACCGTGTCCGCCGGCCGTACCGGTGGCGGAGCGCGGCGGAGCGGCATCGAGATGAGGGCGGTCGGCTTCCGGTACGCGCCCGAAAGCCCGTGGATCGTCCGCGGGATCGATCTGCGCATCGTCCCCGGGCAGAAGGTCGCGCTGGTCGGGAGGTCCGGGTCCGGCAAGACCACCCTCGCCCGGCTCCTGCTGGGGCTGTTCCCGCCGGTCGAGGGCGAGATCCTCTACGACGGGGTGCCGGTGTCCCGCCTGGATCCGGGACGGCTACGGCGCCGCTTCGGGGTGGTCACCCAGGAGCCCGCCCTGTTCACCGGCTCGATCGCGGACAACATCGCGCTGGGAAGTCCCGCCGCCTCCCCCGGCGAGGTGGAGGAGGCGGCCCGGCTGGCCTGCGTCCACGACGACATCGCCGCGATGCCTCTGGGGTACCACACCGTGCTGACCGAGGGCGGGGGTGTGTCCGGCGGTCAGCGCCAGCGCATCGCCCTGGCCAGAGCGATTCTGGCCCGGCCGGAGATCCTGCTGCTTGACGAGGCCACCAGCCACCTCGACACCGACACCGAGGCGGCGTTGAGCGCGAACCTCGGCGCCCTTCCCCAGACGCGCATCGTGATCGCCCACCGGTTGAGCACGATCAGGGACGCCGATCTGATCCTGGTACTGCACGGCGGCCGGGTCGTCGAGAGCGGCGCCCACGACTCGCTGATCCGCTCGGGCGGCCTGTACACGCGCCTCGCGCAGGCGCAACTCCCGACGGGTTCCCTGTGAGCCCGTGCCGCCGTACGCACCGCGCCCCAGACGACCGGAGGGCGTGGGAGACCCGGCGAGCACCCCGCCGATGGGCTCGGCTCCGGGGATTCCAAGTCGGCTCCAAGCCACGATCCGCAACATTGGTCAGGAGATCGCTTTTCCACAGCGAGAAGGAGGCACGTTCCATGAACGCGACACCACGCACCGAGTTCGGGGACATCACCCCGGCCGGTGCCGAGCTCGACGAGAGCGCGCTGAGCGGCATCAACGGCGGTCAGCCGACGGTCGTGACAGGGGAGTACTACGACCCGCCCGGCATCTGCTGCCCCGACTCGTGAGCAGTCGCTCGCGTAGTCGGCCGTAGCCGCCCTCCCGCCCGAGGGAACGGCGGCTGGGGCCGATGTTCGCCGGATGTGGGGACGCGCGCCGTCCCCACATCCGGTGAACCGCCGTCCCGAGTCCGGAGCGGCCTGTTCTCCCCGGTGGCCCATCACCTGCGCGCGGGCCCGCTCTCCAAGGAGATCCGTGTCACCCCCGCATGTACTCGTCCTGACCCGTGATCAGGACCCGCACGCCGACCACGTCCGGGACCTGCTGGCCGGACGCGGCGCCCGTACCACCGTCTTCGACAACCGGGACTACCTCACCCGGGCCCACGTCGAGCTGGCGTACACCGCTCGCGGGCTCGCCCGGCGGCTGCTGCACACCGAGGACGGCACGCTCGACCTGGACTCCCTGACCGCGGTGTGGTGGCGACGCCCGAGACCGCCAGAGGCCCACCCGGCGATCACCGACCCATCGGTGGCCGCTTACACCGCCAAAGAGAGCGTGGACCTGCTCACCGACCTCTGGGAGCATCTGCCCTGCCGTATGGTGCCCGCGCGCGAGTCGGTGTACCGGCGGGCGGCGCACAAGCCGTCCCAGCTCATGCTGGCCGCAGAGCTGGGGTTCGAGATCCCGGAGACGCTGATCGCGACCCAGGCGGACGCCCTGTGGGACTTCCACAACCGCCATGACGGTCACATCATCACCAAGCCCATGGGCATGCCGTGGGTGGAGAACCTCGCGGGGGGCCACACGGTCATCCGCAAGTGCGAGTTCGTCTCGGCCCGGGATCTGGCGTACGCGGAGGCGCTGCGGTTCTGCCCGGTCATCGCGCAGCAGTACGTGCCCAAGCGGCTGGAACTCCGGGTCACCGTCGTCGGCCGGCGGGTGTTCGCGGCCGAGATCCACTCCCAGGAGAGCAACCGGTCGAGGGTGGACTGGCGCCGGTACAACCTCGAGGTGACACCGTACGGCGTGCACCGGCTTCCGGACGAGGTCGCCGACCGGTGCCTGGCGATGACAGACCGTCTCGGGCTCGTCTTCGGAGCCTTCGACCTGGTCCTGACCCCGGACGGCCGGTACGTGTTCCTGGAGATCAACCCCAACGGCCAGTGGCTGTGGGTCGAGGAGCTGACCGGTCTGCCGATCAGCGAGGCGCTCTGCGACCTGCTGCTGGAAGGAGCCTGACGTGTCCCTTGTGGTGCCCCCCGATCTCCTCGGCGCCGCCCTGGAATGGCTGCGCGGGCTGGACGGTGTGCGGCCGGAACGCGCCGGCGAGCTGCTGTCGGACCTGCGTGGCCGCTATCCGGAGGTGAGGATGCGGTT
Source organism: Microtetraspora glauca (assembly GCF_040656155.1). NCBI lineage: Bacteria > Bacillati > Actinomycetota > Actinomycetes > Streptosporangiales > Streptosporangiaceae > Microtetraspora > Microtetraspora glauca. Next base: position 69,976 of record NZ_JBFALK010000010.1, on the reverse strand, counting down.
GCTGTGGCAGCGCGAGGCCGCCACCGGTGAGTACCACTACGACCTGCTGTTCCCCTCGCCCGAAGGCAGCGTCTCGCTGGCCTTCGCGCCGGACCGGGTGATTCCCTGGCCGCTGCGGGGAGGCCAGCGCTCCGGCGAGCAGCTCGTCCTGCGCGTCAACGGCGTCGACATGACGATGGAGCGGGCCGTCTCGGTCCTCGACGTGCTGTGGGAGGACACCGGCCTCGCCAGGCGCCTGATGAACGCCGCCCTGGTCGAGGAGGCCCTGGCCACGCGGCACACGGACCTGTCCGCCGACCGGCTCCAGAAGGCCATGGACGCCTTCCGCCGCGCGCGGGGACTGATGACCCCGCAGGCGACGCTGCGGTGGATGGCCGAACGCGGCCTGAACCACGCCCGCCTTGAGGAGGTCGTGGCGAGCGAGGCGGCGGTGGCGGAGCTGCGCCGAGAGGTGGTCGACGGGCGGGTGGAGGACTTCTTCGCCGCCCATGGCGAGGAGTTCGACCGGCTGCGCGTGGTCAGGCTGCGGTACGCGGACCCCGATCGCGCCGCCGCCGTCGCCGCTCGCCTGCGGGTCGGGGCGGTGCCGCCTGACGAAATGGAGAAGGACACCGACCCCGTCGCGCTGGCGGCCGAGGAGATGCTGGCGGGCGTGGCCACCTGCCGGATGGAGGCGAACGGCAGGGGCGACCTGGTCGCGCTCTTCGGTGCCCCGGCGGTGGACGCTCGGGCCGGTCAGGTGCTCGGACCCGCGGGGCTCCCGGACGGTGGTTTCTGCGTCGTGCGCGTACTGGCCGTGGAACCGGCGGTGCTCGACGAGGTGACCCGCAGGCTGGTCGAGGGCCGGATCTTCGATGACTGGCTGGCCGAGCAACGGCGACACGCGCACGTGGAGTGGTTCTGGGGCAGCCGGGCCCGTACCGACGAGCTCACCACCGACCTGCGCGCCTGACCGAATCCACCGGAGACCGCGGACCGGACCGCCGTAGCGGCCACCGACGACGTGGCGGATTCTCCGGGTATGGAAACCCCTGAATGTGTACACGTCCGTCGGCATGACCTGGATTTCGGCCGGGAACGGTCATGTACTGCCAGTACGAACCGTGCTCGTCCGACCGAGAGGGAGCTGACGAATGCCGGAATCCGAGAGCACGACCTGCGCCATATCCGGTGCCGGCCCGGCGGGGGTGATGCTGGGCCTGCTGCTGGCCCGCGCCGGAGTCCAGGTGACCGTCCTGGAGAAGCACGGCGACTTCCTGCGCGACTTCCGCGGGGACACCGTGCATCCCTCGACGTTGCAACTCCTGGACGAGCTGGGGCTGGTGGAGGACCTGGAGCGCATCCCCCACCGGAACCTGACGACGCTTCGCATGAGCACGCTCACCCGGACGCTGGTGGACGCCGATCTCCGGCGGTTCCCGTCCACCCGGAAATACCGCCACATCGCGATGATCCCGCAGTGGGACTTCCTCAACCTGCTGGTCGAGCACGCCCGCCGCTATCCGGCGTTCCGGCTGCTGATGAACGCCGAGACCCTCGGGCCGATCGAGCACGGCGGGGCGATCCGCGGCCTGCGCTACCGCGACGCGCGCGGCGAGCACGACCTGCGCGCGGTGCTGACCGTGGCCGCCGACGGCCGCCGCTCCGACCTGCGGCGGGCCGCGGGGATGATCCCTCTCGACTTCGGGGCTCCGATGGACGTGTTGTGGCTGCGCGTCTCGCGCCGTCCCGACGACGACGAGGGCGGCGGCCTCGCGGGTCACATCGGCAAGGGAGAGATGGCGGCGGCGATCGACCGCGGCGACTACTGGCAGATCGCCTTCCTCATCCCCAAGGGCTCCTACCAGGAGATCCGCGCCCAGGGCCTGGAGGGGCTCCGGCCACGTCTGGCCCGCCTGCTGCCGTTCCTCGCCGACCGGGTGGACGAGATCGACGACTGGGGGAAGGTGGCGTTCCTGGAGGTCGGCGTGAACCGGCTCAGGCGCTGGGACCGGCCCGGCCTCCTGGCGATCGGCGACGCCGCGCACACCATGTCGCCGATCGGCGGTGTGGGCATCAACCTCGCCGTGCAGGACGCGGTGGCGACCGCCAACCTGCTGGCCGATCCGCTTCATCGCGCCCAGGCCGATCCGGCGAGGTTCGACAAGACGCTCAACCCCCGGCTCGTACAGCGGGTGCAGCGGCGCCGCATGATCCCGACCGTCGGCACCCAGTTCGTCCAGTTGCTGGCCCAGCGCCGGCTCGTCGACCGGATCCTGGACGGTGAGGAACCGCGGATGCCCGCGATCCTCAGCGGCGAGCGCGGCCGCCGGCTCATGTCCCAGCTCCTGATGCGGATCATGGTGTACGGCATCCTGCCCGAGCACGTGCGCACGCCCGACCGGGCAGGTGCGGACGCCTCCAGGTCGGGTGTCCGCCAGTCAACGGGCTGAAGCGGGCGGAACGGCCACGACCGCTCCCACCAGTGATCGGAGACCGTTCCTTCCGAGGTAGGTTTCGACCGCCGTGCCGGAGCTGGTGCTTAACACGGCGACGGTACGGCCACTGTCCCTCCAGGCGCGCATGACCTCCTCCGCCCCGGCCACGGGAGCGGCCGTCCCGGCCGCCGCCACCTCAGCTTCTCGCAGGATTCGCTCTACCTCGAGAAACGGCTCGGTGCCGAGGTGCATCACCCCGGGAGACTTCACCACAAGATCGTCATACCGGACGAGCGACCGTGTTGGAACAGTTCGGCATCCTCGGCGAGGAGGTCGCTCCCGTACTCCGCAAGGAATTCGCCGCCGGACGGCCGAGCGGCGTCGCGGATGGTCTCACCCACGCGTCGCTGGTCGCCCGGCGTGACGCCGGAGCGGGCGAGGAGCCTCATCCGACCGCGGGTCCCCCACCTGACCGTGCGTCCATCACGGGGGCCACGGGCTCCGGCGCCCCCATCCTCGGCGCGCCCGCCCGGCTCCCCGCTGGATAGCATCGGCGGATGCGTGCCTTCCGTGACGAGCTGTGGCGGGCGATGGACGGGATCTACCAGCAGATCCTGGCCCACCCGTTCCTCACCGGGCTGACCGACGGGTCCCTGCCCAAGGAGGTCTTCCGGCACTTCGTGCTCCAGGAGGCGCACTTCCTGCCCGACTACGCTCGCGCGCTGGCCGCGTGCGCGGTCAAGGCGCCCGACCCGGCCTCGGTCCAGCGGTTCGCCGCGGACGCCGCCCGTACGGTCGAGGTGGAGCACAGCCTGCACGTGGAGTTGCTCAACGCGTTCGGTATCGGGGAGGCGGAGGCGCGCCGCCACCCCGCGCCGCCGACCGCGCTCGGGTACGGGTCGTACCTGCTGCGGGCCTGCCATCTCGGCACCTTCGCCGAGGCGCTCGGCGCGATCGTGCCGTGCTACTGGATCTACGCCCGCGTCGGGCAGGCCCTGCTCGACCGGTCCTCCCCCGACCCGCTGTACGCGTGGTGGATCGAGACGTACGGCGGCGAGGAGTACCAGGAGACCGTCGCGGGCGTGCTCGACCTCCTCGACGAGGTCGCGGAGGGCCTGACCGGCGACGAGTGCGGGCGGCTGCTCGCGAACGCGACGACCACGGCGCGGTACGAATGGATGTTCTGGGACGCCGCCTGGCGGCGGGAGGACTGGCCCGTCTGAGCTGCCGATACCCTCGATGGGGGATTCGAACGGCTACGGGATCGGGAGAGATGCGGCTGCGGGACCTGTGCCAGGTCGACCATCTGGGGTTGAAGGTCCTGACCGGGCATGACCTGCTGGATCGACGGGTCCGTGGCGTGGCCACGACCGACCTGCCGGAACCGGCCAGATTCGTCCAGCCGGGAGAGCTGGTCCTCACCGAGCTGACCTGGCATCGGGGGCCCGGCTCCTCGCGGCGGTTCGTCTCCGCCCTCGTCCAGGTGGGGGTGACCGCGCTCTGCTCGGGCACCGCGCTGAAACTGCCGCCCGCCGATCTCATCGACGCCTGCGCCGAGGCCGGCCTGCCGCTGCTCTGCCTGTCGGTGGAGGTGCCGTTCAGCGCCGTCACCGAGTACGTCCTGCGCCGCCTGATCGACGAGTTGGGCAGCGCCCCGCGCCACCGGCCCGGCTCGCGGCGCAGGCTCGCGAGCGTCCTCGTGGACGGCGGCAGCCTGAACAAGCTGGTCACCGCCGTGGCCGGAGAGCTGGACGTGCCGTGCTGGGTGATGTCGGCCACCGGCCGGGTGATCGTGGGATCGCAGCCGCTCGCGCCCGAGGACCGGACCCGGCTGGCCCACGCGTTCCTGTCGGCGCGGTTCCTGCCCGGGATGTCCACCCGCGAGGACGGCACGGTGCTGTCGGTCTTCCCGGTGAGCAAGGGCGCGCCGCACCGCATCGCCAACTGGTTCCTCGCGTACGCCGGAGAACAGGTGGGGGCGGGCGGCGAGCACGAGGACCTGATCGTGGAGCTCGCCGCGCTGGTGGCCCTGGAGCGGTCCCGCCTGGAGGCGGCGCAGCGGATCGAGCGGCGGGTGCTCGACCAGTTGCTGAACCTGCTCGGCTCCGGGGAGGCCGACCTGCCGGGAGTCGTCTCACGGCTGCACACGCTGCACGTCGAGACCGAGCACGGGCTGCTGGCGGCGGCGCTCCAGGTGGAAGGCGTGGAACGCGCGGACGAGGTGGGCTCCGCCGTACTCGACGAGCTGCTCCGGCCGCTCGCGCCGGGGGTGGCCACCGCGCCCGAGGGCGGCGAGGCGGTCGCGCTGGTACCCCTGGCGGGGAACACCGCCTCCGAGGTCGCCGAGCACGTGCTGCGCGGCGCGCGGACGCTGGAGGCTGGTCTCCGCGACGCCCGGATCACGCTCGGCCTGAGCAGCGTGACCACCGGCCCCGCCGGGCTGAGCAGCCTGATCGAGGAGGCGCGGCACGCGCGCAGGCTGGCGGCCCTCGGACAGGGCCGGGTGAGCGCGATGACCGCCGACGACGTCAGCTCGCACCGGTCGCTGCTCGCGGCCATCCCCGGTGACCTGCGCCGCTCGTTCCGCGCGCGGCTGCTCGGCCGCCTCGAGGAGTACGACGCCGCGAACCAGACGGACCTGGTCGAGACGCTGGAGATCTTCCTGGAGGAGTCGGGCGGGTGGGCGACGACGGCCGATCGGCTCCATGTCCACGTCAACACGCTGCGATACCGGTTGAAGCGGATCGAGGAGCTGACCGGCCGGTCGCTCACCTCGCTGGACGAGCGGGTGGACTTCCTGCTCGCCCTCAGAATGCGCTAGCGGCCGCGTCTCAGGACGCCGCGTAGGCGTCCAGCTCGGCCAGGTAGGCGTCCTTCACCTGGCGGGGCAGCCAGGTGATCTCGAAGGCGTTGCGCTGGAGCCGGACCAACTCCTCGCGGGACAGGTCCAGCGCCTCCTGGATCGCGACCAGGTTCTCCTGGACGTAACCGGGGAAGTACGCCGGGTCGTCGGAGTTGATCGTGACGCGCAGGTCCAGGTCGAGCATCCGCCGGATGGCGTCGGCCTTCATCGAGTCCGTGACGTACCCGTTGGAGATCGGGCACACGGTCAGGCCGAGCCCGCGCTCCTTGATGGCCTCGACCAGCGCCGGGTCCTCCAGCGCGTTGACGCCGTGGTCGATCCGGTTGACGCCGATCTCCTCGACGCACTGGCGGATGTGCTTGGTCGAGTTCTCCTGGTCCACGTCGCAGTGCATGGTCAGCAGGTAGCCCTCCTCGCGGGCCCGGGCGAACACCGCGGCGAACTTGGCCGGCGGGTTGCCCTTCTCGTCGGAGTCCAGGCCGACACCGGCGATCCACTCGCGGTACGGCAGCGACTCCAGCAGCGTCGCCATCGCGTACTCCGCCTGGAAGTCGCGCAGGAAGCACATGATGAGCTGGGCGCGGACGCCGAATTGCCGTTCCGCGTCGAGCAGCGCCCGGCGCAGGCCGCGGATCACGATGTCGAACGGCACGCCGCGCGAGGTGTGCGCCTGCGGGTCGAAGAAGATCTCCGCGTACCGCACGTTCTGGGAGGCGGCCTTACGCAGGTAGGCCATCGCGAGGTCGTAGAAGTCCGGCTCGGCGAGCAGGACGTTCATGCCCTCGTAGTAGACCGACAGGAACGACGGCAGGTCGTCGAAGTCGTAGGCGGCGCGCATGTCCTCGACCGTGGTGTAGGGCAGGTCCAGGTTGTTCCGCTTGGCCAGCTCGAACTTCAACTCGGGCTCCAGCGTGCCCTCGATGTGCAGGTGCAGCTCGCACTTGGGCAGTCCGGCGATGAAGTCCTTCATGGTCAGGCCTCCGAGATGATCGGGTCGATGACGGCCAGCTCCACGCAGTCGACCAGGCCGAGGTCGGTGATCGCGTAGTCGGGGATCGCGGTGATCGACAGGAAGAAGAGGTACATCAGCGGGGCGGGCAGCGTACAGCCCATCTCCCGCGCCAGGTCGTCGAGCCGGGTCTCGGCGGCGGCCATCTCGGCGGCGGGCAGGTCGGAGACGATCCCCCCGACCGGCAGCGGGAGCAGCGCCTTGACCTCGCCGTCCACGACGACCACCTGGCCGCCGCCGGCCCTGACGACCTCGTTGATCGCGACGGCCATGTCCGAGCGCGAGGCGCCGACGCAGATGATGTTGTTGTCGTCGGGGGCGGCGCTGGTCGCGATCGCACCCTCGCGCAGGCCCATGCCGCTGACCATGGCGACCGGCATGTTGCCGGTCTTGCCGTAACGCTCGACCACGGTGACCAGCAGCGCGTCGTCGGCCACGGAGGGTTCGACCAGGCCGCCCGCGACGGGCAGCGTCACGTCGCGGCGCTTGCGCACGAACACCTGCTCGGGCGTCATGTTCATGGTGAGCACGGTCACGCGCGAGGCGCCCTCGGGCGCGCGGAGCGCCAGGTCGGCGGCGGTGATCTCGCGGACGGGGAACGGCCGCACGTCTCCGCGCTCCGGCGGCGCGGTCGGGGTGATCATGGCGCCTCCGCGTGCGACCGGCGTGCCGCCGGCCACGACCTCGCGGACCCGGAAGTCGTCCAGCGAGTCCACGATCAGCACGTCCGCGAAGCGGCCGGGGGCGATGCTGCCGACCAGGTGGTCGATCCGGTACATCTCCGCGCAGTTGATCGTGGCCATCTGGATGGCGGTCACCGGGTCGACGCCCGCCTTCACGGCCATCCGGACCAGCTTGTCCATGTGGCCACCGGCCAGCACGTCGGCCGCGTGCACGTCGTCGGTGCAGAACGCCACCCGCCGCGCGCCGACCTTGGAGACGACCTGGATGTTCTCCTCCAGGAAGTGCGCCACCGACGACTCGCGGACGATCGCGTAGATGCCGAGGCGCAGCTTCTCCAGCATCTCCTCGTGCGAGTAGGACTCGTGGTCGAGCCGTACGCCGGCCGCCGCCAGTCCGCCGATCCGGCGGGCGTCGGACAGCGGCGCGCAGCCGAAGACGGGCAGCCGGTGGCGTTCGGCCAGGTCGAGGGCGTCCATGACGGCGGGGTCGCCGTGCTCCACCATCTCCTGGACGGTCTCCCACACGCCGACGCACTCGGGCCAGTCGTGCGCCTCCGCGTGCTGCTCCGGCCCGAAGGTGTGGCCGACCGTGGACTCCGGCACCGTGTACGGAGCCTTGGCCGGGGCGCCCCACCAGATCCGCATGCCGGTGTTCTTGGACTCGTCCAGGAAGCGCCGTACGCCGGGGAGGCCGTCCACGACCAGGATCTGGTCCAGGCCCGACACCACGCTCGTCGTGCCGTACGGGACGACCAGGTCGGCGAAGCTGGTGACCGAGAGCTTGCTGCACTCGATGTGCAGGTGGCCGTCGATCAGGCCGGGCACGAGGTAACCGCCGCGGGCATCGATGATCTCGGTTCCCGGGCCGCGCAGCGTGTCCGGCAGGTCCCCGACGGCCGCGATCCGGGTGCCGCTGATCGCGACGTCGGCCGGGTAGATCTCTCCGGTCAGTACGTTGACCAGCGTGCCGCCGGTGATGACGCGGTCGGCGGGGCGCCGCCCGTAGGCGACGTCGAGCAGGTGGCGGTCTGGCATGGGATGTCGTGCCTTTCGTTGTCAGGCGGCGGCGGGGGCGGGCTGCACGGCGGTACGCCGCTCCAGCGCCAGATAGGTGATGCCCGCCACGATGACGCCGGCGAAGATGCTGAAGTCGGTGCCGCCGGTCGCCTGGGAGATCGGGCCGACGAACGCCGTGGAGTTGATCCACAGCGCGGCTGCGATCATGCCCGCGACCTGGGCCGCGACGCCGGACCAGCGCACGCCGCCGCTGCCCCAGTACGGGCTCGCCGGGCTCTCGTCGAACAGCGCGGAGCCGTCGTAGCCGCCCCTGCGGCGCAGCCAGTCGGACAGGTAGACGCCGGCCCAGGGAGCCAGCCAGATGATCAGCAGGCCGAGGAAGGTGTTCAGCATCGTGTTGAACGAGTCGGAGACCACGGCCACGTAGGTGATCGCGACGCAGATCACCAGGTCGGCCACGACCGCGACCCAGCGTTTGACGTTGATCCCGGCCGCCTGCAGATTCAGGCCGGAGGAGTACAGGTCGGTGGTGTTCACCGCGAACAGCGTCACCATGGCGAGCACCAGGTAGGGCACCGTGAACCAGCCGGGCAGCGCGCCGGGCAGGCCCGAGATCGGGTCCCCCGCGTCGGTGACCACGGTGGCGACCGCCGCCCCGAGCGTCATCAGCAGCACGTACGGCACGAAGCCGCCGAGCGCGGCGTAGCCGAAGACCGCCTTCCTGCTCGCGTCGGCGGGGAGATAGCGGGAGTAGTCGCTGCCCAGCGGGGCCCACGAGAGCCCGCCGCAGGACATGACCAGCGCGACCGCGACCGTGAAGGTGGCGAAGTCGGCGCCTCCGGTCGCGGCGACCTCGACCTTCGGGCCGACCAGCACCGCCATGATCGCGAACATGGCGACGAACACCCAGGTGAAGTACTTCTGGGCCTTCATCACGGCCGCGTGTCCCACGAGCGGGAGCACGAGCTGGATCAGCGCGGCGACCAGGATCACGGCGACCTTCAGCCCGATGCCCTGGTCGTGGACGCCCGCCTTGTCGAGCAGCGCGAGCGCGGCGAAAGTGATCAGCACCATGCCGCCCGCCTCGAAACCGACCATGTTCAGCCAGCCGAAGAAGCCGAGCGCGCGGGCGCCCTTGGGACCGTAGGCCGCACGGGAGACGGCCATCGTCGACGTGCCGACCGCCGGTCCCTGCAGGCTGGTCAGGCCGACGAGCGGGAAGGCCAGCAGGTTGCCGATGACGATGGCGGCCACGGCCTGCGGGAAGCTCAGGCCGAGCGACACGACGACTGTGCCATAGACCAGGGTGAAGATGCCGAGCGTGGTTCCCGACCACAGGAAGAGCAGGTCACGGGGCCTGCCGTACCTCTCCTGCGGCGAAACCAGCTCGATGCCGCGTTGCTCGACGGCCACCGGCCCCCCTCTTTACCTTAAAAGCGACAATCAGTGCGGTTCCAGGAAATCAGCCCACGTCTGACCGGACCATTGGCGAACGGCACGAGCCGCGGCCCGGCCTCCTGTAGCCGTCTCCAAGCTGATCGCACTGGTCGCACAACTGATCGCACGAGTGATCGCACAGCCTCGGGGCCGTCGGCCACCTTCCACGCGCGGCCCAACAGAATGTAGTCCCGGCAGGCCAGAGCTCCGACCAGGGTCCGCACGAGTCGGGAGGGGGTCAGCCGCCCGCGCCGACGTCGTTGTTCGGGGCGCCGTCACCGCTGGTCGGCAGGTCGCCCCGTTCGATCGGCCCGGAGGGGCGGCCGCCGTCCGCCGGGGAGGGTCCGGCTCCGTCCCCGTCACCGACCGCGTTGCGCGCCCCGGCCACCGCCGACTTCAGCGCGGCGCGGTCCACCTCGCCCGTACGGCCGCCGAGCCGGATGAGATGATCGCCTCTGACCGCGACGTACTCGTGCCGGTCACCCCCGGACCGGTACCAGCCCGCCTCGTCGTGGTCACACGTGACCACGGAACCCGGTTCCGCCTGCGCGAGCGGCGTTTCCGCGCACAGGGCGTCGCCGAACGTGCCGCGATCGACGCGGAGCTCCACCTGCCCGCCTTCCGGCGAGACGTAGAAGCTGCCGAAGCCCTCATCTCCGACGACGCCGACGGACTGCTCGGCGAGCTCGAAGCCGGGGATCTCGACCACGTAGATGAGGTCCGGGGCCGCGCCCTGGCCTCGGGCCCGGTCCACCAGGGCCTGGCTGAGCGGCGCACCGGTCCCGCAACCGGAGGCACCCGCCACGACCAGGAGCCCGAGCGACAAAGCGGTCACAAATCGGCGAATCACGCGATCACTCTCCCGCATGGTGACGGAAGCCGCCACCGGAGACCCCCGCGCGGCGGCTCGGGGCGTCCTCCCACGCGCCGGAGCACCCCGTACGCGAAGCATCCGTACACACGGTCAGACCACCTCGGTTCGGGCATCTGAACGGGTGCGCGGCGCGGCGGCGGTCAGACCACCTCGATGTCGGCCATCATCGCCATGTCCTCGTGTTCGAGGTTGTGGCAGTGCATCATGTAGCGCCCGCGGTAGCCCTCGAAGCGCACCAGGACCTCGATCACCTCGTACGGGCGCAGGTCCACGGTGTCCTTCCAGCCCCCGTCGGTGGCCGCGGGCGCCTTGCCGTTCCTGGTCAGCACCCGGAAGTGCGCGAGGTGGACGTGCACCGGATGGTGGAAGTCACTGGTGAGGCGCCAGACCTCGGTGGTCCCCAGCCGGGGCCGCACCAGCGGAGTGCCGGGCGTGAAGGGCTTCCCGTTGATCGTCCACGCGCCCGCCCACTGCCCGGACTTGCGGAAGTCGAAGACCCGCGTGGCGACGGCGGCGGTACGGTCGACCGGCTCCAGCCTCGAGAGGCGGGCCGGGACCGCGCTGTCGTCGGCGGCCCTGCGGGCCACGCGGAAACGCATCACGTCGCGTGCCGGTCCGGCGCCCAGGGTGTTGACCAGCGTCACCCGGCTGCCGACGGGATAGGCGGAGAAGTCCACCACCACGTCGAACCGTTCCGCGGGGGCCATCGTGATCGCGTCGTGTTCCACCGGCGCGGCCAGCAGCCCCGCGTCGCTGCCGACCTGGACGAAGCGGCCGCCCGGGTGCAGCTCCAGCCGGTACCGGCGGGCGTTGGACGCGTTGAGCAGCCGCAGCCGGTAGCGGGCCGCGTCCACCTCCAGCTCCGGCCAGGGAGCGCCGTTGACCAGGATCACGTCGCCTTCGACGCCCTCCATGTACGCGTCGTCGACGCCGGCCCGGACCAGCAGGCTGGGATCCAGCGACGGATAGCGGAAGGCGCCGTCCTCGTCGAAGGCCCGGTCGCAGATCATCAGCGGGATGTCGCGGTCGCCCTTCGGCAGCGGCAGGGCGTCGTCCTCGTCGTCGCGTACCAGCAGGAATCCGGCGAGCCCGCGCCACACCTGCGGTCCGGTGAAGTCCATCCGGTGGTCGTGGTACCAGAGCGTGGCCGCCCGCTGCTCCAGCGGGTAGACGTACTCCCTCGCCCCGGAATGGAACGTCCACTGGTCCGGATCGACGCGCATGCCGGCGTGGGAGTGCCCGCCGGTCGGCCGGAACCCCCGCCCGGCGGCCACCACCAGATCGGTCGGATAGCCGTCGGAGTCCGCCGGGGTGACCCCGCCGTGCAGGTGGGTGGACGTCGGGACGGGCAGCTCGTTACGTACCCGGACGACGGTGCGGCTTCCGCGCCGCAGGTCGAAGGTGGGCCCGGGGAAGGTGCCGTCGAATCCCCACACCTCGGTCGTCGTCCCCGGGACGATCTCCACCTTGGCGGGGCGCTGGACCACCTCGTAGAAGCCGGGCCGTACCGGCCGGGCGACCGCGGGGATCGGCAGCGGCACGGCGAACGGCGCGGGCAGCGGCAGGGTGCTGGCGAGTTTCCGGCCCGCGGTCTCGGCGCCGAGCGAGCCGCACCCGGCGACGGCGAGCACGCCACCGCCCAGCGCGCCCAGGAAGCCCCGCCGGGAAAGGGACGGAAGGGTCTTCCGCGAGGTCATGCGCCGCCGCTCCCCTGGCCGTTCTCCTGGCGGACCCGCAGGCTCCGCCAGGTCCAGACGGCCATCACGGCCGAGGCGCCGAAGATCGTCACACCGAGCGGGAAGTGTCCCGCGAGGATGCGGTTCTGGCCGAGCACGACCTGCGCCGTCTCCAGGGCGACGAGCGCCGCGCCGGCCCAGGCGGGCCAGCTCGGGCCCCGGCCGGGGCGCCACAGCACGATCGCGGCGACGAGCTGGAGGTACAGCATGACGTGGGTGACCCCGGCGTTGTCGCGGTGCTGCGTCAGCATGTCCACATTGCCGGTGACGAACAGCCCGGCCAGCACGGCCTGCCCGAGCACCCCGACCAGATGGCCGGTGGCGGCGATCCGCAGCCACCAGACGATCCAGGCTGGCGCGCGGGTACGAGAGGCTTCGGCCGATCGTTCGGCCACGAGGGGTGGGTTGTTCATGCGGTTCATGCTCTCCCCGGAATCTCGCAAGATCGTCCCCCGTGGGAAGGCACTTCGCCGTACATCGTTCGTTGTAGGCCGCGCCCTCCCGGGCCGGGCGTACCACGGGGGATGTACCCGCGATCTGCGTCGCGCGGGTGTCGGCCGGCCGGAACGGCTGGCCTAGTGTGTCGAGGATGGAAGCCCGGAAGATCGACGCGTTGATCGCGGTCGCCGCGCTGGCGGGGATCGTCGGCGGCACGTACGGCGGCCTGTCGAGCTCGGGCCCGTTCGAACGGCCCCTGGACACGCTCGGCATCGCTCTGATCTCCGTGTCCGCGCCCGCGCTCGCCTTCCGGCGGAGCGCCCCGCTGCCAGTCGGCGTGATCACGGTGGCGTGTGCCGTCGCCTACTACGCCTGTCGCTATCCCGGGATCTTCGCCTCCGCGCCCGCCCTGGCGGCGATCTACACGGCCGCGTCCCTCGGCCGGCGCCGTCTGGCGATCGTCCTCGCCGTGGTGATGGACGCGGGCGTCTACGGCCTGATCGCGCTGTCGGACTCCGATCCCTCTCCGGGTGACGGCTTCAACCTGCTCGGCGGGTGGCTGGTGGCGATGGTGGTCCTCGGCGAGGTGGCGCGGAACCGGCGCGCCTACCTGCACGAGGTGGAGCAACGGGCGATCGAGGCGGAACGCACCCGCGAGGAGGCGGCGCTGCGCCGGGCGGGCGAGGAGCGGCTGTGGATCGCCCAGGAGCTGCACGACTCGCTCACGCACAGCATCTCGGTGATCAACGTCCAGGTGTCCGTCGCCATGCAGCTCCTGGACCAGCGGCCCGAGCGGGCCAGGGAGGCGCTGGCCGCGATCAAGGAGTCCGGCCGCGAGGCGATGCACGAGCTGCGCGCCACGCTCGGCGTGCTCAGGCAGGCCGACCAGGACACCCCGCAGGCCGGGCTCGCCCGGCTGCCCCGGCTGGTGTCCAGAGCCGAGGCGGCGGGTCTTCCGGTACGGAGCGTCGTCGTCGGAGATCGCCGCGATCTGCCCGGCGAGATCGACAGTACGGCCTACCGCATCGTGCAGGAGGCGTTCACGAACGTGCTGCGCCATGCGGGCCCCGCGTCGATCACCCTGACGACCGAATACCATCCGGAGAAGATCGTCGTCCGTGTGGTGGACGACGGGCGGTCCGGCGGGAGCGCCGCCGGCCACGGAATGGGGTTGATCGGAATGCGCGAGCGCGTCGTCGCGCTCGGCGGATCTCTCACCGCCGGACCGCGTCCGGAGGGCGGGTTCCATGTGCATGCTGAGCTCCCTTCGGTGGGACGGCCGTGATCCGGGTCCTGCTGGCCGACGACCAGCCGCTGATCCGCGCGGGATTCCGCGCGCTGCTCGAACTGGCCGAGGACATCACGGTCGTGGGTGAGGCCGGCGACGGCGGCGCGGCGGTCGAGCTGGCCCGCGCGCTACGGCCGGATGTGGCGCTGCTGGACGTCCGGATGCCCTTCCTCGACGGGATCCAGGCGACCAGGAGCATCGGTTCCGATCCCGAGCTCGACGGGGTGCGCGTGGTGATCCTGACCAACTACGCGCTGGACGAGTACGTCTTCGCCGCGCTGCGCGCGGGCGCCAGCGGCTTCCTGGTCAAGGACATCGAGCCCGCCGAGCTGCTCCGGTCGGTACGGGTGGCGGCCCAGGGGGAGGCGCTGCTGTCGCCGTCGGTGACCCGGCGGTTGATCGAGGAGTACGTCTCCACCCCGCCACGGCCCGTTGCCGTACCCGGGCTCGAACGGCTGACCGATCGGGAACGCGAGGTCGTGGGCCTGGTCGCGGCGGGCATGTCCAACGAGGAGATCGCCGGGCATCTGGTCATCAGCCACGCCACCGCCAAGACCCATGTCAGCCGGTCGATGACGAAGCTGGGCGCGCGTGACCGCGCCCAGCTGGTCGTCTTCGCGTACGAGTCGGGGCTGGTCACACCCGGCACGTCCGACCGCGCGCGGCGGCCTCCCCACGGCTGAGGACGGCGGCCCGCGCCGTGGCCGACTCCGTGGCTCCCGCGCGGGGCGTCGTCGGACGCGCTCGCGCCTACGCGTCCACCGCCTTCCAGACGCCGGTGGCGGCGGCCTCGCGGGCGTAGTCGGCGAAGTCGCGGGGCGACCGTCCCAGAACGCGCCGCACGCCGTCGCCAAGGGAGGCGTTGCGCCCGTCCAGCACCGTGGTGAACAGGTAGACGAGCAGGTCGATGACGTCGGCCGGCACGCCCTCGGCGGCCAGCGCGCTCGCGTAGTCCTCCGGGGAGACCCGGGTGAAGCCGATCTCCCGGCCGGTGGTGTCGGCGATGGCGGCGACCGCGTCGGCGAAGGTGAGCAGCCGGGGACCGGTCAGCTCGTAGATCTGGCCGGAGTGCCCGTTCCCGGTCAGCGCCGTCACCGCCACGTCGGCGATGTCGTCGGCGTCGACGAACGGCTCGCCCACGTCACCCGCGGGGAGGACGACCTCTCCGGCCAGGACCGGCTCCAGCAGGTAGTCCTCGCTGAAGTTCTGGTCGAACCAGCTCGCGCGCAGGATGGTCCAGTCGGCGCCGGAGTCGATCAGCGCCTTCTCCGCGGCCTGGGCCTCCTCCTCGCCGCGGCCCGAGAGCAGGACCAGTCGCCGCGCGCCGGAGGCGACCGCCAGCCGGGCGAACGCGCCGACCGCCTCGGGCGCCCCCGGCGCGGCCAGGTCCGGGTAGTACGACACGTACACCGCCCCGACGTCCTGGAGCGCGGGCGCCCACGTCGCCGGGTCCTCCCAGTCGAAGGCGGGTTCACCGGAGCGCGACCCGATCCGTACGGGCACGTCACGCTCCTGGAGCCGGGTCACGACGCGGCGGCCGGTCTTGCCGGTGCCACCCAGTACGAGGGTCGTGTTCACTGTTTCTCCCTTGGATGTGGTGGGTGTGGGTTCTCCGGGCAGCCGCCCGCACGATCAGGAGCGCGCCCAGACGAATACGGCGAGGCCGACGAGGAGCAGGCTGACCAGGCAGAACACGGCACGGATGGTGTTCCACCGGGTCCACCGCCCGGAGAACTCCACCCAGAGGCGCGCGGCCTCGTCCGGGTCGGCCGGTACGGTCGCCTCCGCGAGCGCCCGGTTCATCGGCACGTTGACGACGGCGGTGGGAAGGAACGCGCCCAGCACGTACGTCGCCGCGGCGGCGAAGAACAGGACGGCCGCCGGGGTCTCGCCGAGCGCGAGGAGCAGCCCGCCCGTCACCGCGGACGCGAGGGGCGTGCCGAGGAACGAGGCGAAGAACCGCCCGTTGAGGATCTTCTCGTTGACGCTGCGCATGGCGGAGACGGCCTGCTCGACGGCGATCCCGTCGAAGGCGGGCATCACCGACACCGAGTACCCGTAGAAGAGACCGGCGATCGCGCCGGTCAGGAGGAGTGCCACGGCCGCCGAGACTGCTGTCAGCGCGAACAACATCCTTGCTCCTTCGGTCGTGCCCGGATCTCGGCCCCCGTGGCCGTTCACCTTGCGATGATCCAATTCAACCCTGGACGCGCCGAGACGGAACATGGCTCAGAAGCTCAATTTCATGTTCAGGCGTCTACAGTGAGGGGGCATGGATGCGCTCGCGAGACTGGTGGACGGCCCGAGAGCCCAGGGCGCGTTTCTGCTCCAGACGATCATGACCCCGCCGTGGTCCGTGCGGATCGAGGACCGGGCGCCGCTGTCCCTGGTCGCCGTCGTGCGCGGCGAGGCGTGGGTGGTCCCCGACCACGGCGACGCCGTACGGCTCCGCCCCGGAGATGTCACGATCACGCGCGGCCCCGACGCGTACACCTTCGCCGACGACCCGGCCACGCCGCCCCGGGTGGTGATCCATCCGGGGCAGCGCTGCACCACGCCCGACGGCGAGGACCTGTCCGAGGCGATGCACCTCGGCGTACGCACCTGGGGAGACGGCCTGGACGGCCCGGTCGTGCTGCTCGTCGGAACCTACCGGCCGAGTTCGGAGATCAGCAGGCGACTGCTGGACGCGTTGCCTCCGCTGCTGGCCCTGCCTGGCGAGGCGTGGGAGAGCCCTCTCATCGCGCTGCTGGGACAGGAGATCTCCAGGGACGACCCCGGCCAGGAGGTCGTGCTGGACCGGCTGCTCGACCTGCTCCTGGTGACCGTGCTGCGGTCCTGGTTCTCCCGCCCGGAGGCGGATACCCCGGGGTGGTACCACGCGTCCGGCGATCCGCTGGTGGGCCCGGCGCTGCGGCTGCTGCACGGCGATCCCGCGCACCCGTGGACGGTGTCCGCGCTGGCCACGAAAGTGGGCGCCTCGCGGGCCGCGCTCTACCGGCGCTTCACCGAGCTGGTCGGCGAGCCGCCCATGGCGTACCTGACGGGCTGGCGCCTGGCCCTGGCCGCCGACCTGCTGCGGGAGTCCGACGCCACCATCGGCGCGGTGGCCGGACAGGTCGGGTACGGCAGCGCCTTCGCGCTGAGCACGGCCTTCAAGCGGGTTCGCGGCGTCAGCCCTCGGGAGTACCGCAGGACCGCGGGCGCCGCGCCGTCCTGACGTGGCCCTCGCGGCGATCCTGGATATCGACACCACTACTCGCGGAATACCCCTAGGGGGTATATCGTTGGCGTGTGCGACGGGCCGAACGGCTCCGCGGGAAGGGATACGACACGCCATGGACCACTCCGCTCATTCCACCCACTCCCCCTCGACCGGTGGACGCGACGCGCACGCGCACGAGCACGACGGCCACAGCGGACACAGCGGACACGGACACGGACACGGACACGAGGCACGCGGGCACGACAGCGCGGGCCACGGGAGTACCTCCTGGCGTACCGCCGCCCAGGCGACGCTGCACTGCCTCACCGGCTGCGCCATCGGCGAGGTCCTCGGCATGGTCATCGGCACCGCGGCCGGACTGCACGGCGGCGTCACCGTCGCCCTGTCGATCGTGCTCGCGTTCGTCTTCGGGTACGCGCTGACGATGCGCGGCGTGCTGAAGGCCGGCGTGGGAATGCGCCGGGCCCTGAAGATCGCCCTGGCCGCGGACACCGTCTCCATCGCGGTCATGGAGATCATCGACAACACGGTGATGGTCGCCGTGCCCGGCGCGATGGACGCAGGTCTCGCGACCGCGCTGTTCTGGGCGGCCCTGGCGTTCTCCCTCGCCCTCGCGTTCGTGCTGACGGTGCCGATCAACCGGTGGCTGATCGGCAGGGGCCTCGGGCACGCCGTCGTCCACGCATACCACCACTGACCGCGCTCGCCCCGCCCCGTCGCGGATGCGGCGTTCTTCAAGCGCACCACCTTGGTGCACCGCTGCGCCCGCGCCCCACGGCGTGCCTCGCAAAGGCCACCAGTGCGGCCGTCTGCGGGGGCCCGGCTGATGCGCCAGGCCGCGCTCATCCCGCCGGGTACGGCGACATCACCTACATCCCCACGGGCGAGGGCTGGCAGGCTACTGCCCAGGCGCGCCCACACTTGCACGTGCACCAGCGAAGCGGGCGAGGTCAGCCGGTTGGACGGCCATGGTCGGGGAGCGTGGGACAACGAGTTGCCGAACCTCTCTCTGGCTGGCCATCAAGGCCGCGGCGGACCGCCACGACGTCATGGACGAGCCGCCGGTCCGCTCCTTCTGCGACCACAACTATGCGAATGCGTCGGCGGAGGAGTCGGTCAAGGCGGCCGGGCCCTGCCGTGCCCCGGCCGCACGGTCTGCGGCGCGGACCGAGCGGCGGTGGACACCCTGATCACCAGGCGCCGCAGGCCGAAAATTGCGCCCGTGCCACAAACCGGCATGATGTGATGATCTGCATGAATGAGATGAAACACCCAGTCCCCGGCGATCCTGATCTGCTGGTCAAGATGGAGCAGAACCTTGCCGAGCATGCCTGCCACCTGCACCGTCGCATGGAGCGCTCAACCGTCACGGAGACGGACGACCTCCTGATCGCCGACAGCGGGCTCGACGACGACACTTTCAATATCGTTGCGGCGGCGCGTTTCACCGCAGACACCGCCCCCGCGCGGGTGGAGGAGACTCTCCGTGCGCTGGCTGCGACGGGTCGCCCCTTCTCCTGGTGGGTCGGCCCCGCCTCCACACCACCAGACCTCGCCTCGCTCCTGACGGGTGCCGGTCTGGAGGCATCCGAGACCGAGGCGGGCATGTGGAAGGACCTGCGTGCCGCCCTGCCGAAGCCGCACGCCGATGGCCTGGACGTCCGCCTGGTGACAACTCCGGAGCAGCTCGCCGACTACGCGATGGTCCTGGCCGCGAATTGGGACCCGCCGGCCGCCACGGTGCGCCGGTTCTTCACCGATGCCGCCGAGTGGGCCCTCGCTCCCGACAGCCCTGCCCGGTACCTGGTCGGCTACGCGAGCGGCCGCCCCGTCTGCTCGGCCGAGGTCTTCCTCTACGGAGGAGTCGCCGGGATCTACAACATCGCGACCCTCGCGACCGACCGCCGGCGCGGCTACGGCGGCGCCATCACCCTGGCCACCTTGCACACCGCGTACGACGAGGGCTATCGCACCGCGGTCCTGCAGGCGTCTTCGGACGGTGAGCCCGTCTACCGCCGCCTCGGATTCGATACCTGCGGCTGGTTCACCGAGTACGCCATCGCACCCTGAAACCGTCCCGCTCGACCGGATCGGCGAACGTCCAGACGAGAGGGGAGTCCCCTTCCGCCGCTTCGGCGGAGGAAGTGGGCCGAACGGTTAACGTGGACATCACGGGAGAAATCGGATGGACGGCCGCCTGGTCGGCGAGGAGGCCCCATGGATTACGAGATCTTCGCCCTGGGTGACATCCGGCTCCAGTGCGGCATCACGCTGCCCGACGCGAACCTGGCGTACAAGACGTACGGCGAGCTCAACGAGGCCAGGAACAACGCGATCGTCTATCCGACGTGGTACTCCGGCCAGTACTACGACAACGAATGGCTCGTCGGCCCGGGCATGGCGCTCGACCCGGCGACGTACTTCATCATCACCCCGAATATGCTCGGCAACGGACACTCCTCGTCACCGAGCAACACCCCGCCGCCCCACGACCGGGCCAGGTTCCCCCACGTCACCATGCACGACAACGTCGAAGACCCTCCACCCGGGTCCGCACACCCCAAAGTAACTCTCTGTAATCGCGCCAGCTAGACGCGCTCAAGGCCGCCGGCGTCACCCGGATCTTCTCCGAGAAGATCTCCACCCGCGCCACCGCCCGCCCCGAACTCGACAAGGCCGTCGCCCTGGCCCGCGAGCTCCGATCGGCAGGGGTCGCCATCACACTCGTGGTGCACGAGCACAAGCGGCGGGGTCCAAGCAGCCGACGAGTGCATCACGAAGGTCGCCTGCATCGACAAACTCGGCCCGCAGACGGTCCGGCGCGAGAACACCAGCCTGCTCACCCAGATGATCGCCGACCTCGAAGCCCGGCTCACCGAGCCGGCGAAGCCCTGACCGCGGGGCAGCCTTCGCGTCGTGGACCGAAGGGGACCACCTGGTCAGCAACCCGATCACATGGGTTTGTCCTTTCTGTCGGTAGCCGCCACCGGTCCGCCAGCAGGCGTGGTGACATTTCGAAGACGCTGGTCGAAGCCGATACGTGAGATTGGCGGTGAAGATTCACGGGCGAAGGCCGGGTGTCTAATGGGACGACCGAGCGACCCTGTCGGAGGGAGTCCCGAGCGCACTGCTCCGGCTTTGCACACGTCATGCGAATGGATCTTCATGGCAGTCGCATGCCCGCGGTGGCGCCATTACAGATCGGTCCACGTCGGGGTGTCGAACGCGGTGCTGAGCATTCGCGAGTCGGGCCGCTGAACGACCACGGATTGAAGAGGCGAAGCCTGCTGCGACAGGAATCTCCTCGTCGATGTGCAGACGCGTCCGGTCTAATCCGGTGGGGGCGTGGGCGTCCGTGATGCCTCGGTCATGCGGTCACCTCGATGGGGTGCAGGCCAAGGGCCTTGTAGATGGCCTCTGTCGCCGTGCCGTCCCGGACGATCACTCGGTCGATGGCCGCCTCGCGGGCGTCACGCAGAAGTTCGATCTTGAGCACCTGCTCCACCCACGCCGCGTGGGTCGGCTCCATCCATGTCACGACGTCGCGTGGGACATCGCCACTTGGGTCGATGATCGAGATGCCGACGATCTCGTAGCCTCTGCACGCTACGACGACGAGGCTCTCGTCGCGGATCGTGAAGGGCATCACGTCGATGCCACCGCAGATCATGGCGGATTGGAGGAGGTCTCCGACCGCCATGCCGAGCTGAGCCGATCGGGCGCTCTTGTCCGCGAGACTCGGGAAGTAGTACGTGGCAGCGGTCGCGCGGTGCGTCTCGATCCAGTAGTTGTCGGCGCTCCAAGCGCCCTGCGGGCGACCAAGTCGCCGGGAGCGAAGGTGTCGGGATGCTGCATCGCGCGCACTGTGAGGTAGTCCGCGGTCCAAGGGCCGATGCCGGGGAGCGCAAGCAGGGCACGACGCGCCTCGTCGACAGTGAGTTGCGCGTCAGGCACCTCGTCAGGGAGGTTCGCGACGACCCCATCCTCGGCGAAGGTCATCTTCACCCGTGCAGGGCTCCTGCGTGGGTCAGAAGCCGGGTGTAGGTGCGGCCCGGGATGTCGACTTCTTCGGCTCCTGGGATCGCGTGGGCAGCCAGCATCCGTAGAGCGATCTCAAAGTCAGTGGGACCGTTCGGGATCAGGTGTAGGAGGGTCACGATGTCCAGATTCCAGAGCTGCCCCGTCGATGCGAGCCGAGCAGATGGGTGTCGACGATGCCGATCGCCTCCATGAGCGCGTACATGGTGGTCGGGCCGACGAAGGCGAATCCGCGTCGGCGCAGCTCCTTTGACAACGCGACCGACTCGGCGGACTTCGTGGGGATCTCTGCAAAGGTCTGGGGGCAGGGCGTGCTCTCGGGTCGGAAGGACCACACCAGCTCGGCCAGGCCCATCTCCTCACGCAGCGTGATGGTGGCGCGGGCATTGGTGATGGTCGCCTGGATCTTCTGCCGGTTGCGCACGATGCCGACGTCGGCCATCAACCGCTCGACATCGGTCTCGGTGTACGCAGCGATCGCGTCCGGAAGGAAGTTGTCGAATGCCGCACGGAATGCGGGTCGCTTGCGGAGGATCGTTGCCCAGGACAGACCCGCCTGAAATCCTTCGAGACTGACACGCTCGTAGACGCCGCGTTCGTCCGTGACCGGCATGCCCCACTCTGTGTCGTAGTAGTCGCGCAGCAGAGGGGCAGCGGCTGCCCATGCGGGCCGGGCGAGCCCGTCGTCCCCGACGACGACGCCGGGGTCGGCGGTGGTGCTGCTTGCGTCCTGTGTCATCCGATCACCCGTCAAGCCCGGTCATGCGCATCGTGATGTTGATCCGGCCGCGACTGAGTCCGCATCCCTCGGGGGCGGTGCTCTCGTGCACCTTGGTGACACCGTGGTAGGCCAGTCGGGCGGGTCCGCCGAAGACGAAGAGGTCGCCGGAGGCCAGCAGCACGTCGGCATAGGGTTTGCCGCGGCTTTCCGCGTTGCCGAATCGGAACGTGCAGCTATCGCCGATGGACAGCGATACGACCGGGGCGCGGGAGATCTCGTCCTTGTCCTGGTGCATTCCCAACCGGGCCTCCGCGTCGTAGTAGTTCACCAGCGCGGTGTCGGGCGTATAGGAGCGGATCGCGGCTGCGTCGTGGCGAGTGGCCTTGAGGGCATCCCGTCCCAGGCGGATCATCCAGTCGGGGAACGGAAGGACACGGGCGCCGTTCACGTCGGTGGCCTCTCGCGTGTACTTGTACGGTTGCCAGTGCCAGCCCAGACATACGGTGCGCACCGACATCTCGTGTCCGCGGACCTTCGCGGCGCGGATGGGGACAGGGCCTTGCACCCACTCACGGAACTGATCCACGATCCACTTCTGCTGTTCCCGAGTCAGCCAATCGGGGACCAGGGTGGCGCCCGGGGCGACCTCTCCTCCGTCACGCTCGGGGATCTCCGGAGTGAACAGCGCTGTCATCGCTTGCCCTCCGTGTGTGTGAGGTGCACGAGCGAATCGTGCGCAACGAGCCAGGAGGTACCGTCTGCGTTTGCGCCGGTCAGGCCGTCCAGATTGGTCAGTCCGACCAGTGCGAGAGTGCGCGGGTCGCCGATTGCGGCGGTCGCGAGGGTGCGTGCGGGGCTCCAGGGAGTCGACCACAGCAGCCGCCGGGTCATCTGTGCCCAGCCGGTTGCCGGCCCGACCATCACCCACAGGTCGGGGTCGGCGGCGGCGAACCGTGACGCGTGACGCAGCCAGGAGGCCCCGGTCTCGGGCCAGGTGATCGTATCGAGAGTTCCGCCTCCTGTGCGATCCCAGGCCGATTCGATCAGGCGTGAGGTCGCAAGGGCGTGAGGGGTGCGGCCGGAGCCGATCGCGATATCGCGGGCACGGCGGTCGCGAGCAATTCTGATGACGGTCGCGACCTCGGCATCCGTAGCCGTCAGGTCCGCGTCATAACTCGCTGACGCCTTCAGTAAGGGGCTGGTCAGGGCTTCCATCGTTCGCCGTTCTCCCGGGTGGTCTTCCACGTCTGATGGCGGTCCCTGCAGCAGGCTCCGCAGGGGCGGAACCCGGCGGCGACCGCCGTGGCCTCGTCAGCGAAGAAGACCCGGTGCTTCACGTAGCCGCCGCGAGCGACGGCGCGCAGCGCGGCGGGACAATCGAGTCGCCCGTAGATCTTCGAGTCGCGATGGCCGCCCCACAGCCCCTTGACCGCAGACCGATAGGGACGGCCATCCGCCCCCAGAAGGGCGTACGTCTTCGTCGCGTCGCTCATGCGGCGTCATGGAAGACGAGAGCGAGGGTGTGACGTTCGCCGGACCGGATGGCGGATACGCCGTGTCGAACCGGCGCGGCGGACCATCCGCGGGCGGACTTGACGGGTCGGTCACGGGTGGTGAAGAGGTATCCGTGACCGTGCGGCAGCAGCGTGGCCGTGCCCCGCGACTGGGCGCGCGGGCGCTGTTCCAGCAGCAGGAACTCGCCACCCGTGTGATCCACGCCGGGCTCGTTGAGGTTGATCACGACCTGCAACGGGAACACGAGGTCGCCGTACAGGTCGCGATGCAGAGCGTTCCAATCCTTCTCGCCGTAGTGGAGCAGGATCGCCGAAGACTTCGTTTGGCCGGCGTCGTGGCACATCTGAAGCCACTCATCAAGCGAGTCCGGCCACGGTGCGGGCCGGCCGAGCTTGGTCCACCAGTCGCGGGCGATGGGAAGCAGCCGCGGGTACAGCGCCTGCTTGAGCCGCTCGATCGGTTCTGGGTACGGCGCGTTGAAGTATCGGTACTGGCCCTCACCGAAGCGGTGCCGGCCCATGTTGACGGTGCTGCGGAACAGGCCGTCCTGCTCGTACAGCTCCCTGATCTCCACGGTCTCCTCCGGGGTCAGCAGTTGCGGCAGCAGTGCGCCGCCATACTCGTTGACCTCTGTGGTGATCGCCTCCCAGTCGCCGGACTCGACGCGGCTGTACCACCGATCCGTCTTCCTCCCGGTCGCCTTCGCGATGCTCATGCCGCGGCCTCCAGGTTCAGCAGCATGGTCTTGGCCTCGAGTCCGCCGATGTAACCGCCGAGCGTGCCGTCGGTACGCAGCACGCGGTGGCACGGGACGACGATCGGCAGCGGGTTGGTCGCACAGGCGGTGCCCACCGCTCGGACGGCCTTGGGGTTGCCGACGAGCTCGGCCATGTCTCGGTAGCTGCGGGTCTGGCCGTACCCGATCTCGGGCAGATGCGTCTGCACGAGGCGCCGGAAACCGCGAGACAG
The DNA here is from genome assembly GCF_040656155.1 of Microtetraspora glauca. Taxonomy (NCBI): domain Bacteria; kingdom Bacillati; phylum Actinomycetota; class Actinomycetes; order Streptosporangiales; family Streptosporangiaceae; genus Microtetraspora; species Microtetraspora glauca. The sequence goes on along the minus strand of NZ_JBFALK010000010.1, from coordinate 45,745 downwards.
GGACAGGTCCAGTTTCAGGTCGAAGACCTGGCGGTGCTTGGCGAAGTACTCGTCGATCTCGCGAGCCACTTCGTCCAGCCGCTTCGGGGCGCGCAGGATGCGCGGGCTGAGCTTCTGGCTGAGGGCTTCCAGGACTCGATCGTGGTCTTCGCGGGCGTACGCCACGCGGACCAGCCCCTCCGGGGTGGCGGCGAGCAGCAACTTGCCGACAGGTGAGTCGATGGTGGTGTAAGCGACATCGACGAGATTGGCTCGCTCTGCCGCCTGCTCCAGACGGCGGTGGAGCCGACTGAGAGTGCCGGCGTCCACAGGCGTCGACAGCAGGGCGGCCATGTCGTCATCGTGGCGGATGTCGTTCATGATGATGCTCCTCTCGTGATCGCGCCCGGATATTTCTTCCTGAGATTCTTGAGCCCGTCTGCGGCGGCTCTTCGGGCCGCCTCAATGGTGCCGCCGAGGATCTCCGCGATCTCGGCGTATGCCAGCCCCGCCACATAGCGGTAGGCGACAGCCTGGCGTTGTTTGCTCGGGAGCCCTTTCACCGCGGCCCACAGGTCAGAGTCCCCAGAGTCCGGGATGTCCCGCCCCGTCGGTGCTTCCGGTACCTCGTCGACGGGCAGGGGATTCCTTTTCGCGACACGCAGCACGTCGATCGCCTTGCGATGCGCGATCGTCACGAGCCATGCCTCCACGTTCGCCGTCTCAGGCAGGTCGGGATAGGCGCGCAGGGCGGAGAGGAAGGTCTCCGACCATGCGTCGTCCGCGTCGTGCGGGCCGAGGACGACCCGGCAGACGCGCAGCACGGTTGCGCCGTGCTGCGCGACCACGTTCTCGAACGGTTGTTTCATGTCCATCCCATTGACGACATACTTTCGGTGACAAACGTGAGGTTTACGGTCAGAACAACCGTCCAGCGCTGACCGCAGGCGGCTCCTCAAGCTCCAGCAGCGCCCGCTTGCGTTCCAGTCCGCCGGCGTATCCGGTGAGGGAGCCATTAGAGCCGACGACGCGGTGGCACGGCACGAAGACGCACAGCGGGTTCGCACCCACGGCCTGTCCGACCCGTTGCGCGAGACTGCGGTCCCCGACCTGCTCGGCGATCCGACCGTAGGTGGTCGTGTCACCACACTGAATGCTCTTCACGATGTCCCAGACGGCGTGCTGGAACGCGTCACCCTCGGCGGCGAGCGGAAGATCGAACTGCCTGCGCCGACCCGCCAGGTAGTGGCGCAACTGTCGGGCAGCTTCGTTCAGCAGCGGGTCCGTGGAGCCGGCCACCTCGGGGCCGAACGTCTCCTGCGAGGGCCGGCGGACGTGGTGCCTGAAGTACAGGCCGGCAATCGCCTCGCCCTTTGCAACGAGCGTGATCGGTCCAAGGCGGGTCTCGATCACGATGTGTCGAGTGCTCATCTGCGTTTCCCTTCTCCTGGCTGGTAGACGTGCGCCGCCCGCAGAACGTGAGATTTCAGATGGTGTCGTTGCCGGTCGCCGTGCTAGTACGACGTTCCTTACCGGAAGTACAGCTCCATCCCGGTCCTGGCATCAGGAAGGCAGGTCCGACAATCTCGGTTTCCCTGCAGCGCGTTCGCAACCTCCGTTGAGGAACGGAGCACTAGCCGTCCCCGTCTTCGCCTGCTTCGCCGCCGGCGTGAACCTCGGCGGGCTCAGCGGACTCGCCGAAACGCTCTACCAGGCCACCTGACCTCGATCATCGAGGCCACCTCCGAGGCGGTCGTGCTGGTCACCTGGCTGTAGATGCACACAATGCGGCGCTCCACGCGCCAATACACCATGATCCCCGGGCCGAGGTGAAGGCGGTGGTGTAGTCGGTGACATGGGCGACGTCCTTGAGCACGTCCAGCAGGTCGATCACGCCCCACCGGTGGGAGATCTCCGCCTTCAACGCCTTCGCCCGCCGGCTCCTCCTGCTTGCCCAGCGGCGGGCGCTGATCCACCTAGGGAGCGTCCGGGAGGATACCGCCCGTCACGGGCGCGGATCCGGGCGGACGCGTCGCGAGGCGGAGGGATTGTCGGAGGCGATCACTAGGCTCGCGTGCGACCGATCAGATTCCGGAGGTTCAGCGTGGGTGCGTGGGGCATGGGGCCGTTCGACAACGATGGGGCGCTCGACGCTCTCGGCCATCTCGGCGACTTGGAGGACCTGCCCGGAGGGCTGGCTTCGACCATGAGGGAGATCCTCGCCGAGGAGGACTATGTCGATGCTCCGGAGCTGTCCGCGGCCGTCGCCGTGGCCTGCCTGATCGGCGCGCGGCTGGCCGGTGCCGAGCCGGACGTCAACGCCGCGCGGTGGCTGGAGCGGCATCCCTTCACCGTGACCGGCCCCCTGCGCGACCTCGCCCACGCCACGCTCGACCGCGCGGCGCGTCCCGACGACAACGAGCTGTACGAGCTGTGGGAGGAGTCCGGGGCACTGGCCGAGTGGCTGGACAGTCTCGCCCCCTACCGGCGGACCCTCGCCGCGGGGTCGTGAGGTCGGTCCCCCGCCGCTTACCGCCCAGAACATGACGGCGGGACATGGCGGCAGATACATGACACCGGCCGACAGGTAACCGCCGTAGCGTTTCCCTCGTCACCGAAGGAGACGAAGGGGGAGCATGATGCGGTACGTGGCGCTGCTGCGGGGGATCAACGTCAATCCGGGCACCACAGTCGCCATGGCCGATCTGCGGGCGCTGCTGGAGAAGCTCGGGCACACCGAGGTGCGAACGCACCTGCGCAGCGGCAACGCCGTGTTCGCCTCGGCCGATGAGCGGCCCGAGTGGATCGCGTCCCTCATCGAGCGCGAGATCACCGGGGAACTGGGCCTCACGGTCCCCGTCATCGTGCGGACGGCCGCCGAGCTGCGCCAGGTGGTCGAGGACAACCCGCTGGAGGTGCGGGATCCGGCCAGGTTCGCGGTGATGTTCCTGGCCGACACGCCCGACCGGGCGCTGCTGGAGGGCATCGATCCGGCCGCCTACGCACCGGAGGAGATGCGCGTCGGCAGGCGCGAGCTGTACACGTACTTCCCCGAAGGGCTGCGCCGCACCCGGCTGCAACCGCTGCTGGCGAAGAGGCTGAACGTCACCGCCACGGCACGCAACTGGAACACGGTGACCAGGCTGCTGGCCCTCGCCGAGGGGTGATCCGGACGGCCGCGAGCAGAACGAGCTCGGGTCAGGAGGTGAGTGCCTCCCCCCGGCACGCCCAGGGCGGCGGCGGAGCCGGGATCGCCGCGGCGGCCACCCGCGCGGCGACGTGCTCGCTGATCATGACCGAGTCCGAATCCGGCGTCCTCCGCCTCACGCGCGCAGCGCACCGGCGCCGACAGGTCACGGCCGGAGATCGTTCGGCATCGGGAGGGGGGCGACAGCCGGCACCGTCCCGACCACGTGGTTGGGGATATTTCGCTGAATACGCCAACCGGCCGTAACGTGCTGCCCATGACCGGACACCACACCCTGCGCCAGACCGAGGACGCCATCGGCGACCGTCTCGGCGAACTCAATGTCGACTTCGAGGCGATGTGGGCGGTCTCGAACATCTATCGGGCGTCCTCGGCGATCCGCAACCACCTGGAGCAGACCGTGCTCCGCGACACCGGGCTCACCTGGACCGGCTTCGTCGTCATGTGGGTCGTGTGGATCTGGGGCGAGAGTGAGACCCGGCACGTCGCCGCCGAGGCGGGCATCTCCAAGAGCACGCTCACCGGCGTGCTCAAAACCCTGGAGTCCTATCGGCACCTGCGCCGGTTCCCCCATCCGACGGACGGGCGCCGTGTCATGCTGGAGCTGACCTCGTCTGGAGAGCGGCTGATGCGCTCGTTGTTCCCCGACTTCAACCGGCAGGAGGCCTTCGTGGTCAAGGAGCTGGACAGCGAACAGCGTCGCGGGCTCGCCGAGTCCCTCAGGAAGGTCGTCCGGCACCTGGAGACCACCGGCAGGTGATCCGTACGCGCCTCCTCGGCGTGCGCGCGGCCTTCCTGACTTTCGCGCGAGGACCGTCCGTCGCCTTCGCCTCCGCCTCCTCGGCCGATCAGGGGGTGCCGTTCGGGCCGGATACTCCGCGAGACACGAATGCCGTCACCTTCCACACCGCTGACTGGAGTCCATCCGATGGCGCAGAAGATCACCACGTTCCTGATGTTCGAAGGCGTCGCCGAGGAGGCGATCACCTTCTATACGTCGCTGTTCGACGACGCCGAGGTCCGCAGCCTGGTCCGCTACGGCTCCGAGGGGCCCGGCGCGGAGGGCACCGTGCAGCACGCCGTGTTCACGCTGGCGGGCCAGGAGTACATGGCCATCGACAGCCACGTATCGCACGCCTTCACCTTCACCCCGTCCATCTCGCTGTACGTGCAGTGTGAGTCGGAAGCGGAGCTCGAGCGCCTGTACGCGGCACTGTCGCAGGACGGCGTGCCGCTGATGCCGCTCGACTGCTACGGCTTCAGCAAGCGCTTCGGCTGGACCAACGACCGCTTCGGCGTCTCCTGGCAGCTGAACCTTCCCTGACGGCCGGCCCGTTCGGCGCCGGTGACGGTCGTCGGGTCGTTCGGCGCCGGTGACGGTCGTCGGGTCGGGCTGGTCTCCGGGATGTTCCCGGGACCAGCCGGAGCCGGATGCAGGCCACGGTGTGGCCCCGCCCGGGTCCGGTCGGACGAACCGCGCCCGCTCGTCGGCCGTTCCGCCCCTCGCCGGAGGAGGGCCGTCTCAGGAGGTCAGGCGGTTCACCATCCGGACCAGCCCGGCCCGCCTCGTTTCCTGGGTGTCGTCGTCGGCTCCGGCCATCATCATGCGTACGACCTGCGGGGCGGTGAACCACCAGGTCGCGAGCGCGTACACCGCGTAGAGCAGGTGTGCGGCATCCACCTCGCCGGTGATCGTCCCCTCGTGCCGGGCTTTGGCGAACGCGGCGAGCTTGTCCGCGTAGTGCGCGGCCCGCTCGTCCTCGGCCGCCACCGTGACCTGGCCGTCCTGCAGGCCCTCCCAGGCGAGAAGCCGGAGGAAGTGCGGATGCGCGCAGTGATAGTCGAAAACGCGTCCCGCGTACTCACCCAGGTGCGCGACCTCGTCGTCGGTGAGCGGCACGGCCGCGGCGACCTTGGCCAGCTCGGCCTCCAGCACCGCGGTGAAGAGCTGCTGCTTGCCGCCGAAGTACTGGTAGATCCGCTCCTTGTTCACTCCGGCACGGGCGGCGACGCGGTCCACCCGCGCGCCCTGGGGGCCGTGCTCGGCGAACTCCTCCACGGCGGCCTCGAGGAGGAGCCGTCTCGTCTTCGCGGTGTCCCATGCCATGCGGCAAGACTACCGGACTCCAACTCACTGGTTGGAAATCCACTCCTGGGCGTGCCATACTCCAACCATTCAGTTGGAAATTCGCCGTGCGCCTCCCCCTGAGACGCGCGCACCCCACGAGAGATCGGAACCGGACATGACCGTCGCACCCCAGACCACCCCCGAGATCGTCGACGCCTTCTTCACCCGCTTCGGGGAGGGGGACCTGCCCGGCCTGCTCGACCTGTTCGCGGACCGCGTGGACTTCCTCGTCCCCGGCGCGCCGAACGTGCCCTGGACCGGGGCCCGAACCGGCAAGGACGAGATCGCCGAGTTCTTCACCCTGCTCGGCAAGGAGCTCACCCCGGCCGAGGAGTTCACGATCGACGTCACCGTGATCGAGGACGGGCACGCCGTGGTTACCGGTCGCAGCCGCTTCGGCGTGGTGTCCACGGGGAAGCCGTTCACCAACGAGTTCGCCCTGCACTTCACCGTCGCCGACGGCAGGATCACCGGCTACCGGATGCACGAGGACAGCCACGCGATCAGCGTCGCCTTCACGAAGTGAGCCACGAGGACGCCCTGGCGGGGAGTTTCCGCCAGGGCGCCCCGGTTCAGCGCACCCCCTACTCACGCCCGGCCGACCGTGGAACACGCTGTTCATGCAGGAGACGTGGAAGCCGGCGGGGGGTGCCCGGTGCGTCCCCCTGGCGGGAGTCCGTACGAACCGGGGCTCTCGGGACGGCCGATCCTCCCCCAGAGAGACAGGCCGCCCCGGGGGTGCTCACCGGCGTCCGGTGCCGTGCGCGCGATGGTCGACCGCCGCCGAGACCTTGCTCGACATTTGTCGGAAATACCGCGATCGAGATAAGGCAGCCGTCCGAAGACATTCCGCACCTGTGCCCCTAGCATCGAGCCTTCCCGGGGCCATCCTTTTCGGTCCCGTGCCCCCTTTTTGGGGCCGTTTTCCGGCCCCGCGATGATCGTTCGGGAAGGTTTGCCGATGTCGATGCCCCGCCAGGTGACGGGCCCTGTCGCACCAACCGCGTTCCGCAGTCCGAAATCAGTACGTCGCGGCGCGGCCGCGCTGGGTCTCGCCGCCAGCATGACCCTCGCCGGGATCGCGGCGACTCCGACACCCGTCGGCGCGGCCGCCGCCCCGTCCGTGGGACCGGTCTTCACTGACGGCATGGCCCAGCCGGTGTTCTCGTCGAACCGCAACGACTGGATCCGCGAGGAAGTGTGGATTGAGACTCCCGTCGACAGTGACGGCGACGGCCGGAACGACCGGGTGCACGCCGAGGTCACCCGGCTCAGAGAGACCGAGACGGCCGGCCTGAAGTCGCCCGTCGTGTACGAGGTCAGCCCCTACTACGCGGGGGGCAATCCGGTCACGAACCACAACGTCGATCACGAGCTCAACCAGGCACTCCGCCCGGGCAAGGGCTGGATGAACCGAGGTGGTTCGCTGAAGGATCCGGCGTCCGACGAGCGGCTGAACGCCGCCACCACCGACGCGGCAGACGGGGCCGACGCTTCCGCTGCGGGCACCGGGCCGCAGCCCGCCATCAGCACCAGCCACGAGTCCAACTGGCTGCCGCGCGGTTTCGCGGTGGTCCACGCCGAGTCGCTGGGCAGCGGCAAGTCCGACGGCTGTCCCACCACCGGTGGGCGCAACGAGACCATCGGCGCGACGTCCGTCATCGACTGGCTCAACGGCCGCGCCAAGGCATACGACGCCACCGGCAGGGAAGTCGACGCGACGTGGACGACCGGCAAGGTCGGCATGATCGGCACGTCGTACAACGGAACCCTGCCCAACGCCGTCGCGAGCACCGGTGTCGATGGTCTCGAGGCCATCGTGCCGATCTCGGCGATCTCGAGCTGGTACGACTACTACCGCGCGAACGGCGCCGTGGTCGCCCCGGGCGGCTACCAGGGCGAGGACACCGATGTACTCGCGGAGTACGTCTACACCCGCGCGGACAAGCAGATCTGCCGAAGCGTCATCGAGGAGCTCGCGAAGGCACAGGACCGGGTCACCGGCGACTACAGCGCCTTCTGGGACGAGCGCAACTACATGAACGACGTCGGCAGGGTCCACGCCGCCGTGCTGGTCGCGCACGGGCTCAACGACTGGAACGTCAAGACCAAGCACGCCGCCCAGTGGTACGAGGCGCTCAAGGCGCGCGGGGTGCCGCACAAGATCTATCTGCATCAGGGCGGGCACGGCGGCTCCCCCAGCGTCAACGTGCTCAACCGCTGGTTCACCCGCTACCTGTGGGGTTACGAGAACGGCGTGGAGAACGACCCGCGGGCCCTGATCCAGCGCGAGGACAGGACGCTGGTGGAGTACCCCGAGTGGCCCGAACCTGCCGCGGCGGACACCGAGCTCAATCTGGCGCCCGGCACGAACGGGGCCTCCGGCGTCCTCACCGACGACAAGACCCGCCAGGGCAAGCCGGTGACCGAGACGATCGTCGACGACGCGTCGAAGCGGGCGCAGACCCTCGCCGATGCCGCGACGTCTCCCAACCGCCTCGCCTACAAGTCGGGGACGCTGACCGGCGCGGTCCGGCTCAGCGGCACGCCGCGGGTCTCGCTGCGGATGTCCTTCGGCCAGCCGGCCGCGAACGTCACGGCGCTGCTCGTCGACTACGACCAGAACGGCAAGGCGAAGATCATCACTCGGGGTTGGGTGGATCCGCAGAACCGTAAGTCGATCTCGCGGACCGAGCCGGTCAAGCCGGGCACGCCCTATCGCCTCGACTTCGACCTGCAGCCCCACGACTACGTCGTCGCGGCCGGACACCGTCTCGGCGTCGTCCTGCTGTCCAGCGACTACGACTACACCATCCGGCCCGCCCCCGGCGCGACACTGTATCTCGACACGACGAAGAGCACCGTCATGCTGCCGATCGTCGGCGGAGCCGCCGCGTTCGCCGCGGCGAACGGCTGACCAGGGCCACGACCCGGGGGCGGGCCGACAGCCCGCCCCCGCGGCACTGTCACTGTGATCCACCTGCGGGATCAGCACCAGCGGCCCCGAACAGGACGAGGTACCAGTGCTCCGGCGAGCCCGCGCCACCGCGGCGTCGCCCGTCATGGCCGGGTCGAGGAGCGGGGGCCGGTGCGGCCCTCATGGGGGCGGGGTCCTACCGAGGACCGGACAGAAGCCCTCGGATGGCGTCCGCTATCACGCGGTCGACCGCGAACCGCTCCTCCAGCCAGGCCAGAGTGACCGCGGCGGCCTGCCTGTTGCGCGCGTAACCGGGGACCATCTCGGCCAACGGCAACACCTCCGGCGAATACGCCTGCTCCACGCGCCGGCTCGGCTCGAACGGATCACGGCGGTGGTGCGCCCGAGCGGAAGTGAGGCGCAGCAGGGCGATCACCCGGTCGACGGCGAACGACTGGATGAAGCGGGCCGCGGTCAGCCGCTCGCCGCGCAACTCGCGGTGCAGGCCGACGTAGAGGTTGGACAGGGCCTCGTTCAGGTGGAAATCCACCGTGTCGTACGACGGGCCGGCGGGTGGCGTTCCGTCTCCCGCCAGACCGGCGGGCGCGTCGTCGCGCTGCCAGACGACCCGCGCGCCGTGGAAGGGGACCCGGGCCAGCTCCTCAAGCGTGAAGACCGCGTACTCCACGAAGATCCCGTCGGCGAACAGCGCCTTGCGTCCGTTCCGGTCGTTGGCGAAGCTGTACGCGACCGGGCAAGGTGCCTGCAACCAGTCGATGGACTCCAGGTAACGGGGCTTGGCGGCATCCTCGACGACGACGAAGAAGTCTAGGTCGGAGTGCTCGTCGAGCCGGTCGTGCTCGGCGCCGGCCGAGCCGAGACCGAGCAGCGCGAGAGCGTCGCCGCGTGTGGCCAGGTGGGCGGCGAGGTCGTCGAGCCGTCGCAGCATGGGGTGCATCCACGTCATCCCTTCGTGAAGAGTCGACGTTTCAGCCCGTACAGCCTCTGTGGCCGCCGAGGTCGCGACACCTGCTCCTGCAAGCGTCAGCGAGGCAGCGCGTGAACGTCAAGCCGCGGCCGGCCCCCACTCCTGCGTCGGCAACGCGCCACCACTCGCGGGCGGCCGGCCCCAGTCAGGCGGTGAATTCCGGTCGCCGTCCGCCACAGGCAGGCGGTGACGCCGGGGACGCCGCCCATCGTGAAGGCGGGCTCGGCGACCCGTCCTCAGATGAACGCGTGGACCATGGCGGCGAACTCCTCGGGGGTGGCGATGCGCACGCCCAGGGTGGTGGCCTTGTCGCGCTTGGACCCGGCCTTCTCTCCCGCCACGAGCAGGGAGGTGCGGGCCGAGACGCTGGAGGACGCCTTGCCCCCGGCGCGCTCGATCAGCTCGTTCATCTCGTTGCGGGACAGCGCCTCCAGCGGGCCGCTCATCGCGCCGGTCACGACGACGGCCATCCCCGTGAGCGGGAGCTCCACGGCGGGTCCGGCGTCCGCCTCGGCCGTGCCATCCGATCCGGCGCCGCCCTGCCCGGTCGCGGCCGGCCCGGTCACGCCCGGCTCGGTCATCGTCACCCCTGCCGCCACGAGCCGGTCGATCAGCGGTGCGAGCTCGGCCAGTTCCTCCACCAGGGCGGCGGCCTTCTCCGGTCCGATGCCGTCCACGGCCTGCAACCCCTCGGCGTCGGCGGCGCGGATCGCGTCCATCGAGCCGAAGTGGCGGGCGATCCGCCGCGACATCGAGCGGCCGGTCCCCCGGACGCCGAGCGCGCAGAACACCTTGTTCAGCGGCTTCTCCTTGGCCCGCTCGATGGCGGCCAGCAGGTTGTCGGTGCTGGTCTCGCCCATTCGCTCCAGGCTGAGGATCTGCTCGCGGGTGAGGGTGAACAGGTCGGCGAAGTCGGCGATCAGACCCGCGTCGACGAGTTGGACGATGCGGGTCTCCCCCAGGCCCTCGATGTCGAGCTGGTCGCGGCCCACGGCGTAGCTGACCGAGGCGACGGCATGGCAGGCCCGGCCGCGGGCGCACCGCCAGCGCTGCTGGCTGGCGTCGATCTCGCCGCCGCATCTCGGGCAGACGTCCGGGAACGTGATCACCCGCTCGTCACCGGTCCGCAGGTGCGCCACGGGCGCCTCCACCCTCGGGATCACGTCGCCCGCCTTGTAGACGGTGACGTGATCGCCGAGCATGAGGCCGCGCCGGGTGATGTCCGCCGGGTTGTGCAGCGTGGCGTAGGTGACCACGCTGCCGTCCAGCAGTACCGGCTCCAGCACCGCGCGCGGCGCGATGACGCCGGTGCGGCCGACGTTCCACTCCACCTCGACCAGCTTGGTGATCTTCTCGACCGCGGGCAGTTTGTAGGCGATGGCCCAGCGGGGCGCCCGTGAGCTGAACCCGGCCTGCTCCTGGTCGGTGGCCAGGTCGGCCTTGACGACGATGCCGTCGATGCCGAACGGCAGCTCCGCGCGCACCGCGGCGATCTCCTCGACGCGGGTCTGGACCTGCTCGACCGTGCGAACGGCGATCACGCCGACGGGGGTCGCGCCGGTGGTCCGCACGCCGAGACCGGCGACCAGGTCCATGATCTGGCTGTGCGGCAGCTCCCGCAGCCGACCGGCCAGCTCGCTCGCGTCGTCGGGCGGCAACGGCAGCGCGCCGTACCCGAAGAACGTCATCTCGCATCGGTAGGGCCGGTCCTTGGCACGCAGCGTCCCGGCGGCGGCGCTGCGCGGGTTCGCGAACGTGGTGCCGTCATGGGCGGTGCGTTTGGCGCACGCCTCCTCGAACTGGGCGGCGGTCATCAGCACCTCGCCGCGGATCTCCACGGTCACCTGCTCCGACAGCGTCTCTGGCAGGCCGACGACGGTGCCGATCGCGTGCGACACGTCCTCACCCGCCACGCCGTCGCCGCGCGTCACGAGCTGGACCAGCCGCCCGCCGTGGTAGCGGGCGGACACCGCCAGCCCGTCGAGCTTGGGCTCGACGCTCCACATCTCGACGGGGCGGCCGAGCCGCCGCTCCAGCCCCGCCGCCCACCCGGCCAGCTCCTCGGCGGAGAAGACATTGTCCAGGCTCAGCATCGGGACGGTGTGCGGGACGTCCCCGACCACGGCCCCGCCGGCGACCTTCCCCGTGGGGGAGCCGGGCAGCACGTGCTCGGGGTGGGCCGCCTCGTACGCCTCGATGCCGCGCACCAGGCGGTCGTAGGCGTCGTCGTCCAGAGCGGAGTCGCCCGCGCCGTAGTAAGCGGCGGCGGCGTCGACCGCGTCACGCACGGCCTGGGCGTATGCGGCCTGGTCGGCGAGCGGCGTGGCATGGAGAGCGTCAGTCATGCGCACATCGTGCCGTGTCCCACCGACAATCGAGAACATCCGTCACGACGGCGCCTCGGCGGCGAGCAGCGCGCCGAGATCCGGCGCCGCCGCCCGACCGGGGATCACCCGTAACCAGGGCGAAAAGTCCGCCTTACCGTCTCGACACGCCTCCGGCGAACACTACTTTTGACACGCATATCGCAATGAAAGGGATATAAGGGTCTGCATCGTGAAATGGAGTGGAGCCAGGGCGGGCACGGGGGTCCGCAAGCGGTGGCGACGGCTGGTGGTCATGGCGCCGCCCATCGCGCAGTGCGCCGCGGGCGCCGCTCTCGCGTGGAGCGTGGCGAAGGACGTGCTGGAACACCCGCGGCCGTTCTTCGCGCCGATCGCCGTGGTGATCTGCGTCGGCATCTCGCTCGGCCAGCGGCTCCGCCGCCTGGCGGAGATGGTGATCGGGGTCACCGTGGGGGTGGGCGTCGGAGACCTGCTCATCTCGCAGATCGGCTCCGGTCCATGGCAGATAGCTCTGGTCGTCGCCCTGGCCCTCGCCACCGCGGTCTTCCTGGACACCGGTTCCGTCATCGTCCTGCAGGCGGGCTCGTCCGCCGTACTCGTCGCCACCCTGCTGCCTCCCGGCGGGACGGGCGGCTTCCACCGGATGATCGACGCGCTGACCGGCGGCCTCATCGGAATCGCGATGGTCGCCCTGCTGCCCGCGGACCCGGTCGCTCTCGCCCGATACCACGCCGCCGCGATCTTCGACGCGCTCGCCGGCACCCTGCTCGCGACCGCCGAGGCGATCGAGAGGCGCGATCCCACGCAGGCCGCGGACGCCCTGGAGGCGGTACGGGGCACGCACACGTCCATCGAGGCGTTCGAGAAGGCGCTGGAGACCGGGACGGAGATCTCGATCATCTCGCCCATCCGGTGGAGAAGCCGCCGGGCGCTCGACCGCTACGTCGCGGCGCGCGCGCCGCTCGACTACGCGCTGCGGAACTCCAGAGTGCTCTCCCGCCGGACCCTCAGAGCGCTGATCGACGGTGAACAGGTCCCGAAAGAGGTGGTCGAGGGGCTGCGTCTCATGACGAGCGCGGTCCGCCTCCTGCAGGACGAGCTCGCCGGGACCAGGCCGCCGGGAGACGCACGGGCGGCCGCCGTCGCGGCGGCCGAGTCGGTGGGCGCCGCGCTCACCGACTCGTCCGGACTGTCCACCCATGTCGTGGTGGCGCAGGTTCGGTCCATCGGCCTCGACCTTCTCGACGCCATCGGCACCGACACCACCGGGAGGACGGCACCGGCCCCCGCCACATGACGGGGCCCGGTGCCGGCGGTCTACCGAGCACGCCCGCGGCCGGCGGTCGCGTCGGCCGGGGGTTCATTCGGCCTTGGCCACCGCGACCGAGGCGTCCTGGGCGATCGCACTCCTGGACCCGCGCCGCCACGGGCCGTTGAACAGGAAGACGGCCGGGATGAACAGGGCCAGGCAGCCCAGCGAGATCACCAGCCAGGTCTGCCAGCTCGTGGCCTCGACCACGTGCGGGATGACCAGCAGGCCGACCACGGCGATGGCCTTGCTGAGGAAGCCGAACAGGCCCCACGCGCTGCCCTGGAGCCGGGGGTCGACGTCCTCGGCGTCCTCTGAGTAGTTGGCCATCCACGGCGCGTACGCCACACCGAGCGAGCCGCCGAGCAGCGCGCCGGTGACCATGAGGCCACCGGTGGACACCACGTCCTGGCCGAGCGTGTAGGCCAGGTAGGCGGTGACGAGCACGGCCGCGACGGTGCCGCCCAGCGTGAACGGTTTGCGGAGCTGGGTACGGTCGGAGAACCGGCCGGCCACGATCAGCGTGGCCAGGTTGAGGACCCAGAAGGCCGCCATGATCATGGACGCCTGTGAGGCCGAGATGCCCAGAGCGCCGACCAGCATGGTCTGGCCGAAAAGGGTGAGCGTGAGATAGAGCACCAGCCACAGTGAGATGCCGATCGCGTGCGCCCAGATGTTGGGCCGGGCGAACAGCGAGGAGAGTCGGGCGGGCCGGGTCAGGTCGACGGTGGCACCCGCCTGGCGCTCGGTGTGCTGGATGCCGGCACGCAGCTCGGGCGACAGGTCGGCGATGTTGAGGGCGATGACCACCGAGATCACCAGCGAGAAGCAGCCCATGATGACGAACTGCGACCGCCAGGAGTCATTGAGCAGCGGCAACGTCCAGCCCGCCACGGCGGCGCCGAGGACGTTGGCTCCGACGGGGCCCCAGGTCCAGAACCCGAAGGCCTGGGCGCGGCCGACGCGCGGCGAGAAGTCGCGCACCAGCGGCGCCGTGCTCGCCATCGCGACACCGTCCACGAAGGCCAGGGCGATCCTGGCGATCAGCAGGTCCCGGGGGCTGTGCACGAGGGTCATCGCGAAGCAGCAGACCGCGGTCAGCATCATGAGCGGGATCAGGAGGCGGACCCGGCCCAGCCGGTCGGTGAGCCTCCCGCCGACGGCCGAGGCGATGGCGCCCGAGATCGCCGCCGCGCCCGACACCGCACCGTACGTCGCCAGGGACATGTCGAGGTCTTTGAGGAGCAGCGGAACCACGGGAGCGATCTGCGCCTCGTAGGAGCCGATGAGGACGGCCAGCACGGCCATCGTGAGGATCTTCAGACGACGGCCACCCGTGGGGTACTCGTCGAGCTCGCGTACGTAGGACCAGCCCATCCACAACGCCTTTCTCGTCAACCCCGTTCCATAATGAGTTCTAGAAGTCGACTCTAGAATCATTTTCACGCATACTCCGCTTTCTCACGACCCGCGTCAAGGGGTGGTGAGGACGTCCGCCGAATCTCGGATCGCCCACGGTCTGGAGCCATCGCGACCGAACAACTAGAATGAAATTCTAGGATTCCGTTGCAAAGGAGCGGCACGTGGACATCACCCAGGAGTGGGCAGAGCTGTCAGAGCTGGATGCGACCTTCGACCACACGGCCGTCGCCGCGCCCCGCATCAGGGACGTGCTGCCGATCTACCGGGGCCTGCTCGGCGGCGTCTACCTGGGCGGGGGCGACAACGTCGCCAATGGCTACCGGACGCTGCAACTGCGGTACCCGAACGGAAGCAAGATCGAGCTGATGGAACCGCTCGCCGGGTCGTCCTTCTTCGACAGCTTCTTCGAGCTCACCCGAGGCAGGGGCGGGGTTCACCACCTCAACTTCCACGTCGGCGACATCGACGCGGCCGTGGCGCTGCTGCGCGAGCGCGGCTACCGGCTGTTCGGCCTCAACCTGGGCGACCCGCGCTGGCGCGAGGTCTTCCTCCACCCGAAGGAGGCGCACGGCGTGCTGATCCAGCTCGCCCAGCCAGGGACGCGCGACCGCGGACCGACTCCGGCACTGGAGGACCTGCTGGCCGGCCACGGTTTCCGGGGGAACGGCGTACCCAGCCCCTGACGAGCCCTCCCTCCGCACAGAGCCGATTCGGGGCCCGAGACGAGAGCGCACAGCCCGAGCCCGGGGCACACGGCCTAAGCCCGGGGTGAGCGGCCGGCAAATCGGCCTCGCCAACTCTAGATTTGAGTTCTAGAATTTGGCTCTAAGACTATCTCGTGCCGGAGGAGAGCGATGACCGCCTCACGCAAACCCGTTCCCAAGGCGACACCGGACACCCAGCCGTTCTGGGACGGCACGGCGACGGGAGAGCTCCGGGTCCAGCGCTGCCGCGCCTGCTCGCGGCACTACTTCTATCCACGCCCCGGCTGCCCGCGCTGCGGCTCCGGCGACGTCGAATGGGTGACCACCAGCGGCAGGGCCACCCTCTACTCCTACGTGATCAGCTACCAGCCCGCACCCGGCTTCCAGGACGACGGGCCGTACGCCATCGCGGTCGTCGAGCTGGAGGAGGGCGTCCGGATGATGACGAACATCGTCGGCGTCGAGATCACGCCGGAGAACCTGCCCCTCGACATGGAACTGCGCGTCGTGTTCGAGCGGCGCGGCGACATGCGCGTCCCCCTCTTCGAGCCCGCGGGAGCCGTTCGATGAACATCGTGATCACGGGTGCCGCCGAGACCGACGAGCTCGGCAAGCTGCCCCGCCTCTCCACCACCCAGCTCCACCTGGAGGCCGCGCGCAACGCCCTCGCCGACGCCGGGATGACCAAGGACGACATCGACGGCGTCGCCACGGTCGGCATGCCCGGTCCGATCCAGGTCGCGCACGCCCTCGGCATCACGCCCTCCTGGCTCGACGGCACCGGCGTGGGCGGGTCGTCCTTCCTCTTTCACGTACGGCACGCCGCCGCGGCGATTCGCGCCGGGCTGTGCTCGACCGTGCTGATCACGCACGGCGAGTCCGGCCGGTCCCGGGTGGGCGCGGGATGGCCGGCACTGGGCCCGGACTCGCTGCTCGGCCAGTTCGAGCTGCCGTACGGCGTACTCGGCCCGCCCACGATGTTCACGCTGACGGCACTGCGCTACATGAAGGAAACCGGCCTCACCCACGAGCAGCTCGCCGAGGTCGCCGTCGCCCAACGCCGCTGGGCGCACCTCAACCCCCGGGCGATGTACCAGGATCTGATCACCGTCGAGGACGTCTTCGCCTCCCGGATGATCGCCTACCCCTTCCACCTGCTGGAGTGCTGCCTGGTCACCGACGGCGGCGGCGCGCTGATCATCACCTCGGAGGAGCGTGCCCGCAGGTCGCCGGTGTACCTGCTCGGCTCGGGCGAGTCCGCCGAGTCGCCGATCATCTCGCAGATGACCGATTTCACCACCTCGCGCGCCTTCCGGCAGTCGGGTGAGGCGGCGTTCGCCGAGGCGGAGATCTCGCACGAGGACGTCGACCACCTCATGATCTACGACGCCTTCGCCCATGTCCCGATCTACGGTCTGGAGGACCTGGGCTTCGTCAAGCGCGGCGACGCCGGTCCGTTCATCGCCGAGGGGCACACCTCGCCCGGCGGCCGTCTCCCGATGAACACCAACGGCGGCGGGCTGTCCTACACCCACACCGGGATGTACGGAATGTTCGCCATCCAGGAGTCGGTGCGGCAGCTACGCGGTGAGGCCGCCGCTCAGGTGCCAGGAGCGGAGGTGAGCGTGGTGCTCGGGAACGGCGGCATGTTCGCCTCGGCCGCCACGCTCGTGCTGGCCGGCCGGCGGCCCTGACCGCCCGCCCGTGCGCGGTTCCGGCCGCGCACGGGCGCGCCGGGCGCATGCGAGAAGCGCCCGTACCCGGGCATGCGAAAGCGCGGAACCGGCGGGGCGGCGAGGAGACGACCGCCGCCCCGCCGACCCCGCCCGCTCCGCCCTCGTCAGCGCCAGCTCACCCAGATCACCGGCACCGCCTCACCCGGTCGCCTCCGGCCACCGGGTCACCGGCCGGCGGAGGCCAGGTCACCGGGGCCAGGTCACCGAAGGGGCTCCGCCCACGTCACCAGGGCGTCCAGGGCCTCCACCCGCGACCCGTTCACCAGCAGCGGGTTGATCTCCAGCGACTCCAGCCTGTCGCCGAGGCTCTCCGCGAAGGCCGCGATGCGGGCCACCACGTCGGCGACGGCGTCCAGGTCGGCGGGTTCGGTGCCGCGGGCGCCCCGGAGCAGCGTGACGCCGCGCAGCTCCTCCAGCGCCTGCCGTACTTCCCCCGGCTCCACGGGCAGGACGCGCAGCGCGGTGTCACGCAACGCCTCCACCCAGACCCCGCCCAGCCCCACGGCCAGGGTGAGGCCCCAGGCCGGGTCCCGGACGACGCCGACCAGCAGCTCCACGCCCCCTCGCCGCTGAGGCTGCACGAGCGCGCCCACCTGCCCGATGACGGCGGAGGACACGGCGGCGGTGACCTCCCGGTATGCCTCGCGCACGTCCCGCTCGCCGGAGAGGCCGAGCCGCACCCCGCCGATGTCGCTCTTGTGCCCCAGACCGTCGGCCGCGGCCTTGAGTACCACCGGGTAGCCGAACTCACCGGCCGCCGCCACAGCCGACTCCTCGTCGTACACGAGCCGTGAGGGCACCACGGGCAGCCCGGCAGACGACAGCAGTGCCGCCGCCCGGTGCTCGGCCCACACGCCGGACGCGTCCTCGACCAGCGCCGCCACAGCCGCCACAGCCGCGGCGCCGTCCGTCCCGCCCGGCTCCCCCGCCGCATCGCGGGCGAGCGCGGCACGGTACGACCGCGACCACCGCACCGCCGCGCCGATGGCGTTGACGCCGTGCTCGATGCCGCCCGCCACGTAGGGAAACCCGGTCTCCTTCATCACGGTCCGGCCGAACTCCGTCACGTCGGTGAGCACGTTACTGACGACGACGACGGGCTTCGGCGCCTCCGCGATGCGCCTGGCGCTGGACGCGTACACGGCGAGGGTGGGCGCCGGGTCCGGCGGGGCCACGCGCGGCGGCTCGGACAGGAGCATGACGGCGTCGATGCCGGGATCGGCGGTGACGACGCCCAACGCCCGTCCGAGCAGCGTCCTGTCGATGAGCACGTACCCGGTGACGTCGAGCGGGTTCTGCACGGTCGCGAATGCCGGCACGATCTCCCGCAGCCGCTCGACCGTCTCCGGGGCGAACGGGGGCAGCTCCAGCCCCTCGTCCTCGGCCCGGTCGGCGATGATCTCCGAAGCGCCGCCGGAGGGTGTGACGACCCCGACCCGCCCGCCGGGCAGCGGCCCCACCTCCGCCAGCAGGCCGGCGGTGATGATGAGGTCCTCCAGGGAGCGCACCCTGATCACGCCCAGCTTGCGGAACACCGCGTCGATCACGTTGTCGTCGCCGACGAGCGCCCCGGTGTGCGCCTGGGCGGTGTGCGAGGCGAGCCTGCTGCGCCCGATCTTCAGGGCGACCAGCGGCTTGCCCGCGAGCAGCGCCCTCCGCGCGGCCCTGGAGAACTCGGCGGGGTCGCGGATCGACTCAAGGAAGAGCACGATGGCTTTCGTCGCCGGGTCGTCGACCAGATAGTCGATGACGTCGGCGACGGTCATCAGCGACTCGTTGCCCATGGAGACGAGCAGGCTGACGCCGACGTTGCGGGCCTGGGCGAAGCCGAGCACCGAGCTGGCCAGCGCCCCGCTCTGCAGGACCACGCCCACCGACCCCGACAGCAGCGGGGACGGGATCGGCAGGCCGTACGGTGTCGTTCCCGCGGCCGCGTTGATATAGCCGTTGCCGTTCGGGCCGAGCACGGTCAGGCCGTTCTCCCGGGCGAAGTCGACGATCTCCGCCTCCAGCCGGGCGCCCTCCGGACCGGTCTCCCCGAAACCCGCGGTCAGGATCACGTAGCTCCGTATGCCGAGCTTGGCGCCCTCGCGCAGCACGCCGAGGACCGCCGGAGTCGGCACCATCACGTAGGCGAGGTCCACCGTGCCGGGAATGTCGGCAAGGCTCTGGTGAGCCTGCTCGCCGTGTACGACGCCGCCGCGCGGGTTGACCAGATACACCGGGCCCGCGAAGCCGTACGTGCGCAGGTTCATCAGCGTGCTGATCGACCAGCCTGACTTGTCCGTGGCCCCCACCAGCGCGATCGACCGGGGGTTGAACAACGCTGCGACCGACATGTCATTCGCCTATCGTGCCGAGGCGGGCGTGGCCCTTGATCAGGTTGCGCGCGATGGTCCTGCGCTGGATCTCATCGGTGCCCTCGAAGATGCGCAGCAGGCGCAACTCCCGGTACCACCGCTCGACGGGGAGCTCCTTGGTGTAGCCCATCCCTCCGTGGATCTGCAGCACCCGGTCCACGACCTGGTTGGCCATGATCGCGCCGTTCAGCTTCGCGATGGAGGAGGCGTGCCGCGCGTCCATGCCCTGTTGCACCTGCCAGGCCGCGTACAGCGTGAGCCACTTGGCGGCCTCGATCTCCACCTGCGAGTCGGCGATCATCCACTGGATGGCCTGGTACTCGGCGATGGGCTGCCCCATCGACGTGCGGATCTTGGCGTAGTCGACGGCCATCTGCAGCATCCGCTCGGCCGAGCCCACCGCGCCGGCCGGGATCATGTACCGGCCCTGGCCGATCCACTGCATCGCCAGCGCGAATCCCCAGCCGAGCTCGCCGAGGACGTTCTCCTCGGGCACCCGGACGTCCTCGAAGACCAGCGAGGCCGGTCCCCACTGGCCCATCGTCGGGATCGGCGTGGACCGCCAGCCCATGTCACGGTCGACGAGGAAGCAGGTAGTGCCGCCGTTCGCGCCCTTCTCCGGATCGGTCACGGCGAACACCATCACGAAGTCGGCCTCGTTCCCGCCGGTGATGAAGGTCTTCTCGCCGTTGATGACCCAGTCCCCGCCGTCCTTCACGGCCCGGGTGCTGATGTTGCGCGCGTCGGAACCCGCTCCGGGCTCGGTGATCGCGAAGCAGGAGCGGCGCTCCCCCTCGATCGTGGGGATCAGGTAGCGCTTCTTCTGCTCCTCGGTGCCGCCGTAGAGGATGTTGTCCGCCGAGCCGCCGAAGCTGAACGGCACGAAGGTCCGGCCCAGCTCCATCGCGATGATCGCGGACATCACGGGGCCGAGGGCCGCTCCGCCGTACTCCTCGGGGGTGTTGATCCCCCAGAACCCCATCTTCTTGCCCTTCAACCGCAGGTCCCGAAGGACTTCCGGGTCGATGCCCGGCCCCCCGGCGCGCTCGTTACGCAGCACCTCCGGCTCCAGCGGCATGACCTCCCTCTCCACGAAGGAGCGGATGGTGTCGCGGATCTGCCGTTCTTCCGAGCTGAGGGAGAAGTCCATGGCACGACTCTTTTCTAGAATTGTCCTCCAGGAATTACCTCCAAGACTGAGCGCGCGCCGGGCGGGTGTCAACCCTCCCTTCGAACGAGTTTCTAGAATTGGGGCTATCATTGGTGGTGTCAGTCAATCCAAGGAGCCAGATGACACGCAGATCCGGCGGCAGGGGCGGCTCGTGGGAGTGGAGCCGCACCGCGCAGACACGCCGCAGCATGCTGGACTCCGCCCGCGAGGTCTTCTCCGAGCACGGCTTCGCCGACGCGAACGTGGCCGACGTCGTCGAGCGGGCCGGCTCCAGTGTGGGCAGCCTCTACCATCACTTCGGCGGCAAGACGGAGCTGTTCCTCGCCCTGTGGGAGGAGCACCAGAGCGCCCATGAAGAGGCCGCCAGCAGCAGCGTCGCCGCGGCCAAGCAGGCGGGGGTCACCGACCCGGTCGAGCTGTTCATCACCGGGGCCACGGCCTTCCTCGAAGGGTCCTGGGACCGCCGCGACCTGGCCCGGCTGTTCATGGACGGCGACGGCCCCCCGGGGTTCGAGCTGATGCGCCGCACCCGTGGCCGGGACTGGGTCCGGCAGAACGCCGTCCTGCTCGGCGCGACGAGCAGTTCGACGGACCGGCTCACCGTGGCCGTCCTCACCAGCGTGATCGGCGAGGCAGGACGCGAGGTCGCCACCAGCGAGACCGAGAGCGAGGCCAGAGAGGTCATCGACGCCGCGATCACGCTGATCCGCCGCTTCGGCGACTCCCTGGCCGACGGAACGGACGGCGGGGACGGCGGCGCGGACGGTGCGGACAACACGGACAGCACCGGAACAGAGCCCTGACAGCAGAGCGCCGCCTGACACACCGGGGCACCGGCACCGCGGGTACCGGCGCCCCGGGCCGTCTCAGGCAGGGCGGAACGCCGCCCTGCCCCGGTCGATCACCACGGTCCCGTCGCCCTTCGACGTACGGAAGAACGCGGTGGCGCCGTCCACCCAGATCGACACGGTCAGCGGCTCGCCGGGGAAGACCGGGCTGCTGAACCGCCCGGACATCGACACGAAGCGGGCCGGGTCGGACCCGGCCACCGCGTGCAACAGCGCCCGGCCGGTGATCCCGTATGTGCACAGGCCGTGCAGGATCGGACGGCCGAAGCCCGCCCGCGCGGCGAACACCGGATCGGAGTGCAGCGGGTTGCGGTCCCCGGAAAGGCGGTAGAGCAACGCCTGGTCCCGGTACGTGGCGTAGGTGACTTCATGGTCCGGCGGGCCCGCCGGCTCTGTCCACCCGTCGCGTGGGCCGCGGTCGCCGCCGAAGCCGCCCTCGCCCCGGATGAACACCGCGCTCCGGCTGGTGATCAGCGGCTCGCCGCTCTCCGCCTCCACGGCATGGGCCTCGCTCGTCACCAACGCGCCCGAGCCCTTGTCGTAGATGCCGGTCACCTTCGACGTCGTACGGACCCTGCCCTCGGGCGGCAGCGTGCGGTGCAGTTCGAAGGCCTGCTCGGCATGGACGAGCATGGCCGGATCGAAGTCCCCGAGGCGTCGACCGGTCGGCACCTGCGCGGCCAGCACCGCGAAGGTCGGCAGCACGCGCTGCGGCACCCCCGTCGAGTTCTCCGTCGTGAAAGCCGGCTCATCGACGCCCGCGCCGACACCCAGGGCGTACAGCAGCGTGTCCTTGGACGTCCATGAGCGCTCGACCGGCGCGCTTTCCACGCCGACCAGGCCGTGGTCGAGCGGCATGTCACGCCTCCCTGTCCGGAATCTCGCCGTTGGTGAGCGCGTTGGACGCGGCCTTGGCGACGAGGCCGGGGACGACGTCGCCGAGTTCGGCCGGGTCCCACCGCGCGCCCTTGTCCACGCCGGGTCCCGCGTGCCAGCCCTCGGCCACGCTGATCATGCCGCCGCGTACGTTGAAGACCCTCCCCGTGATCTCCCTGGCCTGCTCGCTGGCCAGCCAGACCACCAGCGGCGCGATGTTGTCGGGCGCCGCGGGGTCGAAGCCCTCGACAGGGGGCCGCCCGCCGGGGATGAGCCCCTCGGTCATCCGGGTGAGCGCGGCGGGGGCGACCGCGTTGACGGTCACCCCGTAGCGCCCGAGTTCCCGGGCGGCGATGATCGTCAGAGCGGCGATGCCCGCTTTGGCCGCACCGTAGTTGCCCTGTCCCGGATTGCCGTAGATGCCGGAGGACGACGTGGTGTTGATGACGCGGGCGTCCACCGGGTCGCCCGCCTTCGCCCTGCCCCGCCAGTACGCGGCGGCGTGCCGCAGCGGAGCGAAGGTGCCGCGCAGGTGGACCCTGATCACGGCGTCCCACTCCTCCGGCGTCATGTTGACGAGCATCCGGTCGCGCAGGATGCCCGCGTTGTTGACGAGGACGTGCAGGTCGCCGAAGTGCTCGACGGCCATCCTGACCAGACGTGACGCACCGTCGAAGTCGGAGACGTCCTCGCCGCTGACGACGGCCTCGCCGCCCATCGCCCTGATCTCCTCGGCCACCTCGCCCGCCGCTCCGGTGGAGGAGCCGGTGCCGTCGGTCTCGGCGCCCAGGTCGTTCACGACGACCTTGGCGCCCTGGCGCGCGAACTCCAGGGCGTGCCCGCGCCCGATGCCGCGCGCCGCACCGGTGACGATCACTACGCGGCCTTCCATGATCCCGCTCATGCCAAGCTCCCTTGACCAGACCTCGATGTGAATACGATTCTAGTATTGGAGTCTAGAAATTTACAGAGAGGAGCCGGTCATGATGCGGCTCGCCGGACGATGACCACCACATCCGGGACGGTCCCGGCGCGCGTCGGCGAGCGAGAGCGGCTCCGCCACGCCTGGCGGACGCTGTCGGTGGTGAGCATGGCCAGCGTGCTCACCGCGCTCGGCGGCAGCGCCCTCAACATCGCGCTCCCCCAGGTCGTACGGCACACGCACGCGAGCGCCGACGCGGCGAGCTGGATCCTGCTGGCCTTCCAGCTCACGACCACCGTCCTCATGGTCCTGTTCGGACGGCTCGCCGACATGTACGGCCGCCGCGCGATGTATTTGGGCGGCCTGGCCACGTACACCGTCGCCAGCCTGCTGGCCGGCCTCGCGCCGGACGCATGGCTGATCGTGGGCCTCCGGGTCGTGCAGGCGGCGGGTGGGGCCATGCTGCTCACCAACAGCGCAGCCCTGGTCACCGACGCCTTTCCCCGGTCACGGCTCGGCGAGGGCATGGGCGTCTACACGGCGTCGTTCTCCATCGCCCAACTCGTCGGGCCGACGCTCGGCGGCCTGTTCACCGAGCACCTCGGCTGGCGCTGGGTGTTCTGGTACAACGTGCCGATCGGCGTCGCCTGCCTGGTCTGGGGGTTCGTCGCACTGCGCCCCGGCCGCCCGCACAGCGGTGAGCGAGGACTCGACCTGCCCGGCAGCGCGCTCGTACCGGCCTGCCTCGGCGGCCTGCTGCTCGCGCTCTCGGAGGTGACCCGGCTCGGGTGGGGGCATCCGGTGGTGGTGTCGGGCCTCGTCGTCTTCGCCGTGACCCTGCCGCTGTTCGTCGTCCGCGAGCTGCGGGCCCGCCACCCCGTCGTGGACATCCGGATGTTCCGCGACCTCCCGTTCGCGTTCGGAACGCTGGCGTCCCTGCTCAACTCGGTCGCCGGCGTCGGAGTGGTCTTCCTCATCTCGCTCCTGTTCCAGGCCGTCCACGGCGAGGACCCGGTGCGGGCGGCGTTGAAGGTGCTCCCGCTCTCGGTCGCGGCCATGTCGGCGTCGGTGGCCTCGGGTTTCCTGCAGAGGAAGCTCAACCCGCGCACCGTGGCCGCCGTCGGCACCGCCCTGTCCACGGCGGGCCTGGCCGGACTGCTCTGCCTGATCTCCCCGACCGTCTCCTACGCCCCGATCTCCGTCGCCCTCGTGCTGATCGGCGTCGGCTCCGGGCTGTTCCTGCCGTCCAACACCACCGCGATCCTGCACGGGCTGCCCGCGAACCGGCTGGGGATCGTCAACGCCATGCGGCTGATGCTCCAGAACACCGGGATCGTCGTCGGCACCGCCCTGGTCCTGTCGATCATCACAGTCCCGCTGCCCGCCGAGCTGCACGACCACGTCTTCGCCGGAACGCTGTCGACCGTCTCGGACACGGCGGTCGACCAGCTCATCACGGGCTACCGCTGGGCGCTGGCGTGCATGACGGCCATCTCCGCGCTGGCCGTGCTCACCTGCCTCATCGGAAGGCGAGCACGCTGACGGCCGGGTGCCGGCGACGCCGTCCGGTGTCAGAGGCCGCGGGCGAGGCGGTGGTAGGCCTGGTTCCAGCGCAGCTCCTTGGCGAACTGCCGGGGCGTGGTGTCGGCGTCGATGACGAGCAGCTCCACGCCGAGCATGTCGGCGAAATCGGTGAGCTCCTCGGCGCCGACCGCCGCCGACAGGACGGTGTGGTGCGGGGCGCCGGCCGTCAGCCACGACTCCGTCGAGGTGCGCAGGTCGGGCCGGGGGCGCCAGACCGCGCGGGCCACCGGCAGCCTCGGCAGGGGCTCCGGCGGGGCGACCACGTCGATCTCGTTGGCCACCAGCCGGAACCGGTCGCCCATGTCGGCCAGCCCCACCACGACCGCCGGACCGGGCTCGGCGTCGAACACCAGCCGCACCGGGTCCTCGCGGCCGCCGATGCCCAGCGGGTGGATCTCGCAGGACGGCGTGCCCGCCGCGATCGTCGGGCAGACCTCCAGCATGTGCGCGCCGAGGATGAGCTCCTCCCCCGGCGTCAGGTGGTACGTGTAGTCCTCCATGAACGAGGTGCCGCCCGGCCGCCCCTCCGACATCACCTTCAGGGTCCGCAGCAGCACCGACGTCTTCCAGTCGCCCTCGCCGCCGAAGCCGTACCCGTCCGCCATCAGGCGCTGTACGGCGAGGCCGGGGAGCTGGCGCAACCCGCCCAGGTCCTCGAAGTTGGTGGTGAACGCCCGGAACCCGCCACCGTCGAGGAAGTGCCGCAGGCCGAGCTCGATCCGCGCCGCGTACCGGAGGGACGCGTGCCGCTCGCCGCCCTCCCGCAGCTCGGGCGCGAGCCGGTAGAGCTCGTCGTACTCGCGCGTCAGCGTGGTCACGTCGGCGTCGGAGGCCGCGTCCACCACAGCGACCAGGTCGTTGACCCCGTAGGTGTTCACCGAGACCCCGAACCGGAGCTGCGCCTCCACCTTGTCGCCCTCGGTCACCGCCACGTCGCGCATGTTGTCGCCGAACCTGGCCAGCTTCAGCGAGCCCACCTCGGCCCGGCCGGCCGCCGCCCGCGCCCACGCCCCGACCCGCGCGGCCACGGAGGGGTCACTCACGTGCCCGGTCACGGTCTTGCGCGGCACGCCGAGCCGGGACTGGACGTGGCCGAACTCCCGGTCGCCGTGCGCGGCCTGGTTCAGGTTCATGAAGTCCATGTCGATGGAGCTCCACGGCAACTCCACGTTCGCCTGCGTGTGCAGGTGCAGCAGCGGCTTGCGCAACGCGTCCAGCCCGGCGATCCACATCTTGGCCGGGGAGAACGTGTGCATCCACGCGATCAGGCCGCCGCACTCGTCGTCGGCGTTCGCCTCCAGGCACACCCTCCGGATGGCTCCGGCGTCGGTGAGCACGGGCCGCCACTCCAGTTCGTACGACGACGTCTCCCCCAGGGCCTCGCCGAGCGCGGCGGCGATCCGCGTGGACTGCTCGGCCACCTGCCGCAGCGTGTCCTCGCCGTACAGGCCCTGGCTACCGGTCAAGAACCACAGCTTCACAGGTGACTCCTCTGTCCATAGACGTGCTGATAGCGGTGATGCAAACGGTCGATGTCCTCGGGCGCGATCGGCAGCGGATCGCCGAGCTGCCGGGCCACGTGCACGGTGCGGGCGACGTCCTCGCACATCACGGCGGCCTTCACCGCCGACGTGGGCGAGTCTCCGACGGTGAAGACACCGTGGTTGCGCATGAGCACGGCGGGCGACCGATGGCCGGACAGCGTCTCGACGACGCCCTTGCCGATGTCGTCGCCCCCGATCAGCGCGAACGGGCCCACGGGGATCTCACCGCCGAACTCGTCGGCCATCGCGGTGAGCACGCACGGGATCGCCTCCCCCCTGGCCGCCCAGGCGGACGCGTACGTGGAGTGGGTGTGCACCACGCCGTTCACCTCCGGCATGTACCGGTAGACGTACGCGTGCGCGGCCGTGTCGCTGGAGGGCGAGAGCGTTCCCTCCACCACGACGCCGTCGAGGTCGCACACCACGATCGACTCCGGCGTCAGGTCGTCGTAGGACACCCCGCTGGGCTTGATGACGAACAGGTCCTCGCCGGGCACCCGGCCGGAGACGTTGCCCGCCGTCCACGCGACGAGGCCGTACCGCACCAGCTCGGCGTGCAGGCGGCACACGGTCTCCCGCAATTCCCTGATCATCATGCGCCGGCCTCGTTCCTGATCGCGCGGAGCCGGTGCAGCAGCCCGCCGTCCGCGAAGTGGTCGTGCAGCCGGCGGTACTCGGCGTACAGCCGGTCGTAGGCGTCGGCCCGCTCGGGATCGGGCACGTACGCGCCGGCGCGCCGCTTGCCCATGGCCGCCGCGGCGGTCGTGATGTCGGCGTACTCGCCCGCGGCGACGGCGGCGTGGATCGCCGAGCCGAGGGCCGGCCCCTGGTCGCTGCCGATCGCCGACAGCGGGCGGCGCAGCACGTCGGCGTACGTCCGCATAAGGAAGGAGTTCCTGAGCAGGCCACCGGCGACCACGAACTCCTCCACCGGCACTCCGGCGGCCTCGAACGTCTCCACGATGATCCGGGCGCCGAACGCGGTGGCCTCGATGAGCGCCCGGTAGACGTCCTCCGGCCGGGTGGCGAGCGTCTGGCCGACGACCACGCCGGACAGGTCGTGGTCGACCAGCACCGAACGGTTGCCGCCCTGCCAGTCGAGCGCGACCAGCCCGTGCTGCCCGACCTCCTGCTCGGCCGCGAGCGAGGTCAGGTACTCGTGCGGGCCGAGCCCCCGCTCGGCGGCCCGCTCGGCGTACGCGGCGGGCAGGAAGTTCTCCACGAACCAGGCGAAGATGTCACCGACGGCGGACTGGCCCGCCTCGTAACCCCAGAGGCCGGGCACGATACCGTCCCGCACCACCCCGCACATCCCCGGCACCTCGGCGAGCCGGTCCGACGGCATGATGTGGCAGGTCGAGGTGCCCATGATGGCGACCATCTGGCCGGGCCGCACGGCGTCGGCCGCGGCGGCAGTGACGTGCGCGTCGACGTTGCCGACCGCGACCGCGGTCCCCTCGGGCAGTCCCGTCCACCCGGCGGCCCGCGCGGTCAGCCGACCGGCGAGACCGCCGAGCGGCGCGAGCTTCTGGCCGAGCTTGCCGGTGAAACCGGCGAAGTCGGGGTTCAGCGCGGCCAGGAAGTCCTCGGAGGGGTAGGCGCCGTCCTGGTGGATGCCCTTGTATCCGGCCGTGCAGACGTTGCGGCTCTCCACACCGGTCAGCCGCCAGACGATCCAGTCGGCCGCCTCGATCCAGCGCTCGGCCCTGCCGTACGTCTCGGGATCCTCGTCGAGGACCTGCAACGCCTTGGCGAACTGCCACTCCGAGGAGATCCTGCCGCCGTAGCGGGGCAGCCAGGGTTCACCGCGCTCGGCGGCCAGCACGTTGATCCGGTCCGCGTGCGGCTGGGCCGCGTGGTGCTTCCAGAGCTTCGGCCAGGCGTGCGGGCGCTCGGGGGTGATCTCGCACAGCGGGGTGCCGTCGGCGGTCGCGGGCAGCACCGTGCAGGCGGTGAAGTCGGTGCCGATGCCGACGACCCGCGACGGGTCGACTCCCGAGGCGGCCAGTGCCTCGGGCACGGCCGTGCGCAGCACGTCGATCCAGTCGCCCGGCGACTGGAGCGCCCAGTCGGGGCCGAGCCGCGCGCCGCCGCCGGGCAGCTCGTCCTCGATCACCCGGTGGGCGTACTCGTGGACCGCGCCGCCCAGCTCGGCGCCGTCGTCGACGCGGACGACGACGGCGCGGCCGGACAGCGTGCCGAAGTCGACGCCGACGACGTAGCGCTCGCTGTTAGCGTTCACACATCACTCCAAACGGGAGAAGGGAGAGGTACCTGCCGCGGTGCCCGCTACCTGCGGCGGGCGCCGATCAAGCGCTGCAGCAGGATGAAGGCGAACAGCAGCAGACCGATGAAGATCTTGGTCCACCAGGAGCTCAGCGTGCCCTCGAAGCTGATGATCGTCTGGATCAGCCCGAGTACGAGCACGCCGAGCACCGTGCCGAGCAGGTATCCGGTGCCGCCGGTCAGGAGGGTGCCGCCGATGACGACGGCGGCGATCGCGTCCAGCTCCATGCCGACCGCGTGCAGGCCGTACCCCGACAACATGTAGAAGGACAGCAGCAGGCCGCCGAGAGCGGAGCAGAAGCCGCTGATCGTGTAGACGGCGATCTTCGTCCGGGCCACCGGCAAACCCATGAGCAGCGCGGACTGCTCGCTGCCGCCGGTCGCGTAGACGTTGCGGCCGAGCCGCGTGTAGTGCAGCACGTACGCCGCCGCCAGCACGACCACGGCGGTGATCAGCACGCTCGGCGAGACCCACATGCCGCCGCCGAGCTCGATCCGGCTCTGGGCGAACGCCGTGAACGTCGCGTCCTCGATCGAGATCGAGTCGGTGCCGATCGTGTAGCACAGGCCGCGGGCGAGGAACATCCCCGCCAGCGTCACGATGAACGGCTGGATCTCGAAGTAGTGGATGATCGCGCCCATCCCCAGGCCGAGCACCGCGCCGATGGCGAGCACCAGGGCGATCACCGCGTACGCCGGCCAGCCGTGCTGCAGCAGCACGGCCGAGATCATCGTGGCGAGCGCGACCACCGAACCGACCGACAGATCGATGCCGCCGGTGAGGATCACGAACGTCATCCCGACGGCGACCACCAGGAGGAAGGCATTGTCGATGAAGACGTTGAGGATGATCTGCCCGGTGGCGAAACCGTCGTAGCGGATGCCGCCCGCCACGAACATCGCCATGAACAGGGCCGCGGTCACCAGGACCGGGATGTACTTCCGCGGGAGCGTACGGCGTCCGGCAAGCGGGCCGGTGGTGCTCGTCATGCCGTGACCGTCGCCTTCTCTTCGGCCGCCGGGCGCGCCGATGTGGGGCGCCCGCGGCCGTGGAACACCTTCTCCCGGAAGGCCGGGGACTGGAGCAGGCAGACGATCGTCACCACGAGCGCCTTGAACAGCAGCGTCGTCTCCGGCGGGACGCCGATCGAGTAGATGGTGGTGGTCAACGTCTGGATGATGAGCGCGCCCAGCACCGTGCCGCTGAGGGAGAACCGGCCACCGGCCAGCGGGGTGCCGCCGATGACGACGGCGAGGATCGCGTCGAGCTCGATCCACAGGCCCGCGTTGTTGCCGTCGGCGCTGGAGACGTTCGAGCTGATCATCAGGCCGGCGACGCCCGCGCACAGCCCGCAGAACGCGTAGACCATCATGAGCACGCCGCGCGCGCTGATGCCCGCGAGGCGGCTCGCCTCGGCGTTGCCGCCGACCGACTCGATCAGCAGGCCCAGCGCCAGCCGCCGGGTGAGGAACGCGGTGAGGGCCAGCACCGCCGCCACGATGATGATCCCGAACGGCAGCGTCAGCCAGTAACCGCCGCCGATGAGCTTGTACGGCGAGCTGTTGACGGTGATGATCTGCCCGTCGGTGACGAGCTGGGCCAGGCCGCGACCGGCGACCATCAGGATCAACGTCGCGATGATCGGCTGGATGCCGATCCCGGCGACGAGGAAGCCGTTCCACGCGCCGAGGACCAGCGACAGCGCCAGCGCGAGAACCACCGCCCCCAGCACACCGCCGGTCGAGTTCTGGTCGCCGAGGTCGCTGATGCGCAGGCAGGCCAGCGCGCCGGAGATCGCGACGACCGAGCCGACCGACAGGTCGATGCCGCCGGTGGCGATGACGAGCGTCATGCCGAGCGCGACGAGGATCAGCGGCGCGCCGAAGCGGACGATGTCGACCAGGCTGCCGTAGAGATGGCCGTCCTTGATCTCGACGCTGAAGAAGTGGTCGGTGAACACCAGGTTCAGCAGCAGCAGCGCGGCCAGGATGACCGCCGGCCAGAACAGGCGGTGTCTCAGGAACCGGCTCATGATCGGGCTCCGCTCGCGATCGTCTCCGTCAGGGTGTCGGTGGTCAGCCCCTCGTCGTTGTCCAGCTCGGCGACGAGCCGGCGGTCGCGCAGCACGCCGACCTTGTGGCTGAGCCGCAGCACCTCCTCCAGCTCGGCCGAGATGAAGAGCACGGCCATCCCGCCGTCGGAGAGCTCCGCGACCAGACGCTGGATCTCGGCCTTGGCGCCGACGTCGATGCCGCGGGTGGGCTCGTCGAGGATGAGCAGGCGAGGTTCCATGATCAGCCAGCGCGCCAGCAGCACCTTCTGCTGGTTGCCGCCGCTGAGGTTCCTGATGAGCTGGTCGGGGTCGGCCGGCCGGATGTTCAGCGCGGCGATGTACTTGTCGGCCAGCTCGTCCTGCCTGCGTCGCGGGATGGGCCTGGTCCAGCCGCGCGCCGCCTGGAGGGCGAGGACGAGGTTCTCCCGGACGGTGAGGTCGGGGATCAGTCCCTCGGCCCGCCGGTTCTCCGAGCAGAAGGCCAGCTTGCGCCGCACCGCCGCGCGGGGCGTACGCAGGCTGACGGGCTCACCGCCGATCTTCACCGAGCCGCTGCCCGCGTGGTCGGCGCCGAACAGCAGCCTGGCGACCTCGGTGCGACCGGAGCCGAGCAGCCCGGCCAGGCCGACGACCTCGCCCTCGTGGATCGTGAGCGTGAACGGGCGGACGGACCCGGCGCGCCCCAGGTCCGCGGCCTCGACCAGAGGCGCGCTCTGGCGGGCGAGCGGCCTGCCCTCCAGACTTTCGAGGTCGGCCAGCTCGCGGCCGATCATCTTGCCGATCAGGTCGACCTGGCCGAGCTCGCGGGTGAGGTACTCCCCCACGAGCTTCCCGTTGCGCAGGACGGTCATCCGGTCGGAGATCTCGTAGATCTGGTCGAGGAAGTGGGAGACGAACAGGATCGCGATCCCCTGGTCCTTCAGCCGCCGCATCACCCGGAAGAGCTGGGCCACCTCGCCGGCGTCCAGGCTGGAGGTGGGCTCGTCGAGGATGAGCACCTTCGCGTCGACGTCCACGGCCCGCGCGATCGCGACCATCTGCTGGATCGCCAGCGAGTACGACGCCAGCGGCGCCGACACGTCGATGTAGAGGTCGAGTCGGGCGAGGATCTCCGCGGCCCGGCGGCGCATCGTCGTCCACTGGATGCGACCCAGGCGGCGCGGCTCCCGGCCGATGAAGATGTTCTCGGCCACCGAGAGGTTGGTGCAGAGGTTGACCTCCTGGTAGACGGTGCTGATCCCCGCCTGCTGGGCGGCGAGCGGGCTGGAGAAGGCGACCCGCCGTCCCTCCAGCTCGATCTCGCCGGCGTCGATGTCGTAGACGCCGGTCAGCACCTTGATCAGTGTCGACTTGCCGGCGCCGTTCTCCCCCATCAGCGCGTGGACCTCGCCCGGCAGGAGCCGGAAGTCGACACCGTCCAGTGCCTTCACGCCGGGGAACTGCTTGCCGATCCCGTTCATCCGCAGGATCGGCGCGGGTACGGCCATGCGGCGCCCCTCTCGTCCTCGTGGCCGGACCGCCTCGCGCGGAGGCGGTCGCGGCGGCCGGGCCGTCCGGTGAGGGACGGCCCGGGGCCGGTCAGTACTTGCGCGTGGGCAGAGCCTGCTTGGCCTGTTCCTGGGTGAAGGCGGTCTCCTCGGTCACCACGCGGGCGGGCACCTGCTCGCCCTTGACGACCTTCTTGGCGAGGTCCATCAGCTGGGTGCCGAGCAGCGGGGAGCACTCGACGATGTAGTTGATCTTGCCGTCGGCGAGTGCCTGCATGCCGTCGTGGACCGCGTCGATCGTGACGATCTTGATGTCCTTGCCGGGCACCTTGCCCGCGCCCTCGATCGCCTCGATGGCGCCGAGGCCCATGTCGTCGTTGTGCGCGAAGAGCACGTCGATCTTGGGGTTGGACTTCAGGAAGGCCTCCATGACCTCCTTGCCCTTGGCGCGGGTGAAGTCGCCGCTCTGCGAGGCGATGATCTTGAACTTCGGATCGGCCGAGACGACCTCCTGGAAGCCCGCCTTCCGGTCGTTGGCGGGCGCCGATCCGGTCGTGCCCTGCAGCTCGACGACGTTCACGGTGTCCGTGCCGTCCTTGTACTCGTCGACCAGCCACTTACCGGCCTTGCGGCCCTCCTCCACGAAGTCACTGCCGAGGAAGGTCTTGTAGAGGCTGGTGTCCTTGGAATCCACCGAACGGTCGGTGAGGATCACCGGGATGTTCGCGTTCTTGGCCTCCTTCAGCACCGTGTCCCAGCCGGACTCGACGACCGGCGAGAAGGCGATGACGTCGACCTTCTGCTGGATGTAGGAGCGGATCGCCTTGATCTGGTTCTCCTGCTTCTGCTGCGCGTCGGAGAACTTCAGGGTGACGCCGGCCTCCTTCGCCGACTCCTGGACGGACTTGGTGTTGGCGGTGCGCCAGCCGCTCTCCGCGCCGACCTGGGCGAAGCCCATGGTGATCTTGCCGTCTCCGGAGCCGCCGGAGCCGCCCGAACCGTCGCTGCTCCCGCACCCGGCCATCGTCAACGCGGTGGCACCGACCAGGAACAGTGCCGAGATCCTCTTCAACACTGGGGGGTCCTTTCTTATTGTTAGCGCTAACACCACACAGCCGGTAGAGCGCTTCTTCTCGATTCCGTACGGCTAGCGCAAGGGCGAGGTGCTGGCCCTGGCGATGAATTGGGGAGGCACGACGAGACGCTCGTGCAACGGACCACCTGACTGGATCTGCCGGACCAGCAGGTCGATGCTGCGCCTGCCGACCGCCCCGAAGTCCTGCCTGATCGTGGTGAGCGGCGGGGAGAAGAACTCCGACTCCGGTATGTCGTCGAAGCCCACGATGCTGATCTGCTCGGGGACCTTCACTCCTTCCTCCGTCAGGGCGCGCAGCACGCCGAGCGCCATCTGGTCGTTGGCGACGAACACCGCGGTGACGCGGTCGGCCATCGCGGCCAGGCGCTTGCCCGCCCGGTAGCCCGATCGGGGGCTCCAGTCGCCGGCGAGCACCTCGGGGACCGGCCGCCCGGCCGCGGTCAGCACCGCGCGCCAGCCCTCGGTCCGCCCCTCGGCCTCCAGCCAGTCGGCCGGCCCGCTGACGTGCCAGACCGTCTCGTGCCCGAGGTCGAGCAGGTGGAGGGTCGCCAGCCTGGCACCCTCGACCTGGTCGACGCTGACCACCGGGACGTCGCCCGCGTGACCGCCTTCGACGGCCACCGCGGGCATGCCCGCCGGCAGGTCGTCGAGCGCCCGAGCCGCCGAGCGTTGCGGCGCGACCACGACGACGCCGTCGACGCCCTGCTCGGCCAGGTAGCCGATGGCGTCGGTCACCCCGGCGCGGTCGATCGTCCGCAGGCTCACGATGCTCACGAAGTAGCCCGCGGCCCTGGCGGCCTGCTCGATGCCGTAGACCGTGCTCGCCGGGCCGTACAGCGTCGAGTCGAAGCTGACGACGCCCAGCGTGCGCGAGTGCCTGGTGACCAGCGCCCGGGCGACGAGATTGCGGCGGTAACCGAGTTCGTCGATGGCCCACATGACCCGGGTGCGGGTCTCCGCGCGGACGTTCGGATGGTCGTTGAGGACGCGCGAGACCGTCTGGTGCGACACCCCCGCCAGTTTGGCCACGTCGGCCATCACGGGCGGGCGCTGCTCGGCGTTCGGTCCCACCGGTTACTCCTCTCAACGGCCTGGAAAGACTGTGAGCGTTAACACGATCCACCGTCAAGATGGCCCGGGGTCACGGTCCGGTTACGCCGAAACACGGACGTAACGCCTATTGACGTCGGCTACGCCTAACGCCTTAACTGAGGGCCGATTCCCGCTTGTTGACGCTAACTCCATCATGCTCGGAATGTGAACGCTCACATCACTCGGAGGAGCCACCCACGATGAGAAGGAAGGCCTGGTCGCAGAAGGCGGTGAGGCCGTGGTCACCATGCCCACGAGCGGCCTGAGCGACGTGAACTCGCTCACCGAGCCCAGATCAGTGAGCCTTTTCGTGCGGCCTAGGGCTATTGACTGAGTGCGAAGGGGGTCCCTCGCCCGATGCCGGGTCGATCGATGCGTTCCTACCATGGCCCGCATGGAGATTCCCGAGCATTACAAATACGCGGTCATCCCCCACATCATGGTCGACGGGGCCGCAGAGGCGATCAAGTTCTACGTCAAGGCGTTCGGTGCCTCTGAACTCTTCCGGCTCGACGGGGATGGTGGGCGGATCGTCCACGCCGAGATCAGCGTCCAGGGCTCCACTCTCATGCTCGGCGACGCCGACGCGCCGTTCTCGCCCACTGGTGAGGGCGGCGCGTCCGTTGCCCTGCACGTCTACGTGCCGGACGTGGACGCGCTGACCGCCCAGGCCGTGGCCGCCGGGGCTGAACTTCTCTCCTCTCCGACCGACATGCCCTACGGTGCCAGGCAGTCGATGCTTCGTGACCCGTTCGGCCACATCTGGATTTTCCTGACCCCTATCGTCGCCTGAGCCAGGAGGCCGCGAGGCCGCGCCGCGGCGCGCCGCCCTCCCCCGCGGGTCGCCCGGCTTTGTCAGCGAGCCGTTTCCCCACCTGGTGGGGGAGCCCTCCCGGCACGACGCCGGACCGATGAGTTGGAATGGGCTCAGTCATCCATCGCGTCCTCGGGGGTACCGCGAGCGAGCCCGGCCAACACGTCCAGCGCGTACGACAGGGTCTCCACGGGCGGGGAGGCGAGGCCGAGCCGTACGGCGTTGGGCGCGCTCCTCGACCCGACGACGAACGAGGCGGCGGGTGTGACGGCGATCCCCCTTCGCGCCGCGGCGGCGACGAAGGTCTCGGCCCGCCACTGTTCCGGCAACTCCCACCAGCAGAAGTAGGCATGCGGGTCGGCTCGTACGGTGAAACCGGCGAGTCTTTCCGCCGCGACCCGCCGCCGCGCGGCCGCGTCGGCCCGCTTGGCCTCGGCGACGGCGGCCACGGTGCCGTCGGCCGCCCACCGGATGGCCGCGTCAAGGGCGAACCGGGACGCGGTCCAGGCCCCCGAACGCAGCGCGGTGGCGACCCGGTCGGTGTGCCCTGCGGGTGTCACGGCGAAGCCCGCGGTCAGACCGGGCGCCAGCCGCTTGGAGAGGCTGTCGATGAGGATCACGTGGTCCGGGGCCAGAGCGGCGAGCGGCGGCGGCGCGCCGTCGTCAAGGAACGCCCAGATGCCGTCCTCGATCGCGCACACGTCCAGCTTGCGCAGCGTACGGGCGACCTGCTCGCGCCGTGTACCCGGCATGGTGACGCCGAGCGGGTTGTGCAGGGTCGGCTGGAGATAGACCGCGCGCAGCGGAACGCCGCGATGCGCGGCGGCGAGCGCGTCGGGGCACAGCCCCTCACCGTCGATCGCCAGGGGGACGGGCGTCACGCCGAGACGGTGCGCGATGGCCTTCACCACGGGATAGCTGAGCGCCTCCACTCCGAGACGCTCCCCCGGCGGCACGAGCGCGGCAACGGCGGCGGCGATCCCCTGTCGTCCGTTGCCCGCGAACAGCACGCGGGCGGGGTCCGGCTCCCAGCCCGCCCGGCCGAGCAGTCCGGCGGCCGCCTCACGGAACGCGGGCGTTCCCGCCGCCCCGAGCGGCTGTAACGCGGCCCCGAGCACGTCGGGCCGGAGCAGCGGACCGAGCCCCTGGGAGAGTAGCGCGGACTGGCCGGGCGCCACGGGATAGTTCAGCTCCAGGTCGATCCTGGCCGTGGCGGGCTCGGCGAGCGAGGGACCGGGCAGCGGCCGCGCCGCCCGTACGAAGGTGCCGCGGCCGACCTCGCCCACGACGAGACCGCGCCTGGCGAGTTCGCTGTAGACGCGGCTCGCGGTCGAGTTCGCGATGCCGCGCCGCCGCGCGAACGCGCGCTGGGGAGGCAGCCGGTCTCCGGGGCGCAGGTGGCCCGCCGCGATCTCCGCCGCCACCTCGTCGGCGACGAGCCGGTACTCCTCCATCACACCTCACTACATTTACGAGATTGCACCGAGAGCAATATAACTATTGCACGCGGAATTGCTCGCACCATAGCCTCGGATCATCGACGGGCCGATATCCGGGGAAAGCGAGCGACATGGTCAGCAACACCGCTCTCGCGGGCATCGCCGCGGTGGCACTCGGGATAGTCCTGTCACCGGGACCCAACATGATCTATCTGGTCTCCCGCTCGATCACCCAGGGACGCCGCGCCGGGTTGATCTCGCTGGCGGGCGTGGCGGCCGGCTTCCTCGTGTACGTCGCCGCGGTGGCGGCGGGCATCGCGGCCGTCTTCACGCTGGTGCCGGTGCTGTACACCGCGATCAAGCTGGCCGGCGCCGGGTATCTGCTCTGGCTGGCCTGGCAGGCGGTACGCCCCGGCGGCGTGTCCGCCTTCGCGCCCAAGGAGCTGCCCGTGGACCCACCACGCAGGCTGTTCACGATGGGGCTGGTCACCAACCTGCTCAACCCCAAGATCGCGATCGTGTACGTGTCCGTGCTTCCGCAGTTCGTCGATCCCGGGCGCGGCCACGTCGCCCTGCAGAGCCTGCTGCTCGGGCTCACCCAGATCGGCGTCGCGCTGACGGTCAACGGGCTGATCGTGCTGACCGCGGGCACCGTCGCCGCCTTCCTGGCCCGGCGGCCGAGGTGGTTGAGCGTCCAGCGCTACATCATGGGCACGGTGCTCGCCGGGCTCGCGGTCCACCTCCTGGCCGACCGCTCCGCCGCCACGCCCCTCAGGCCGTAGACGCGTCCGACGCCACGGTTCATCAGGAGCGGCAGAAGTCACTGCGGATGCGCTGGAGAAACGCCTCTTCGGTGCCGCGTTTTCGCCCGCCGTTAATAATCAAGCCGAAAAGAGAAATACACATGGCCCCGAAATCGGGCGGTCCGTTCCGTCCGGAGCCCGCTGCCGCGTCGGGCCGGTCCGGCGCCGCTTGTACGGTCTGTGTGTGACCGAGGAAGAGTGGATCCAGCACCGGCCGGCGGTTTTCGGGGTGGCCTATCGGCTGCTCGGCGGGGTCGGTGACGCCGAGGACGTCGCGCAGGACGTCTGGCTGCGCGCGGCCGCCGCCGACCTGTCTGGGGTCGAGGATCTGCGCGCCTGGCTGGTGACCGTCGCCGCCCGCAGGTCCTACGACATCCTCCGGTCGGCGCGGGTGCGGCGTGAGACGTACGTCGGTCCGTGGCTGCCGGAGCCGTTGCTGACCGGCCCGGACGCCGCGGAGCCGGTGCTCGTCGACGAGTCGGTGAGCATGGCGATGCTCGTCGTCATGGATCAGCTCACGCCGCCCGAGCGGGTCGCGTTCGTGCTGCACGACGTCTTCGAGGTGCCCTTCGAGCGCATCGCCGCCGTGCTCGGCGTCACCCCCGCCGCCGGCCGCCAGCTCGCCTCGCGGGCGCGGCGCCGGGTGGGCACGGCGAAGCAGCGGCCGCGCGCGAGTCGCTCGGAGCAGGAGCGGGTGCTCGCGGCGTTCCGTGCCGCGTACGAGGAGAGCGATCTGAAGGCCCTGGTCGAGCTGCTGCATCCCGACGCGGTGTACGTCACCGACGGCGGCGGCAAGGTCTCCGCCGCACGTAAGATCATTTCTGGTGGTGAGCGGATCGCCATGGTACTGTCCCGCGTGTCCCGGCGGTGGGGACGTGGGCTCTTTCCTCTCGTTCTCCGCGAGGTGGGCGGAGAGCCCGCGCTGGTGGCGTTCCGAGACAAGCGGATTACGCTGGTCGACACCTTCGACGTCGCGGCCGACGGCCGGATCCTGGCGATCCGGCGGGTACTTAATCCGGACAAACTTCCGCAAGTCGGCCCGACGCGCTGACTCTTCGCGAATCTTTCCTGCCGAGAGCCGTCACATCGGCGGGCGCCGTCTCGTCTTCCTGGCGATAACCGGAAAGAGACTGAGAGAGGCGAAAGCACGATGTCACGCTTGAACATCGCAGAGTCGGCGCCCGAGATGTACAAGGCGTTCCTCCAAGCGGAGCAGGCGATCCAGGAGGGGCCGCTGCACGCCACGGTCCGCGAGCTCGTCAAGATCCGCGGCTCGCAGCTCAACGGCTGCCTCTTCTGCGTGGACATGCACGTCCACGAGGCGCTGCGACTCGGCGAGACGCAGGATCGGATCTACCAGTTGTCCGCCTGGCGGGAGTCGGAGCTGTACACCGATGCCGAGCGGGCCGCGCTGGCCTACACCGAGGCCGTCACAAAGCAGCCGGACGGCGTGTCGGATGAGGTCTGGGACGCGGTGGCCGCCGCGTTCAAGCCGGAGGAGGCCGCGTACCTGGTCGCCCAGGTGGCGCAGATCAACCTGTGGAACCGCATCGCGGCCCCCATGCGCACGCGTCCTCCGAAGCGGGGCTGACGAGCGCGATGTCGTCGCGGGCGGCGGCTCGCCACCGCCCGCGACGGCCCGCGTAAGGACGCCGCTCTCGGCACGAAGGTTGTGTCGTACCCGTGGGGCAGGATGGCGGCATGACGGACTGGAGCGGTGACGTCGCGGAGTTCGTGCGAGAGGAGCTGCCCTCGGCGACAGCGGAGCGGCTGGTCGGGTTGTTACGGCCCGCCATCCGGCTGTCGGCGGCTGAGGACGGAGAGATCGTGGTCGGGCGGCTCGGGGGCGTCGCCAAGCTGCCGGACGGTATGGCCTGGCCGTCGCGCGCGAACGGAGCTTGGCCGATGTCGTTCGTCGCCGAGCTCGACTGCGGAAAGCTGGCGGGTTACGAGGTGGACATCGCTCTTCCCGACACCGGCACGCTGCTGTTCTTCGTCGCGGCCGAGGTGGAGGAGTCCC
Source organism: Microtetraspora glauca (assembly GCF_040656155.1). Lineage (NCBI taxonomy): Bacteria > Bacillati > Actinomycetota > Actinomycetes > Streptosporangiales > Streptosporangiaceae > Microtetraspora > Microtetraspora glauca. Next base: position 6,613 of record NZ_JBFALK010000010.1, on the reverse strand, counting down.
ACGTGATCTACGTGCCGTCGGGGACCGCCGTCGCCGAGCGGGCCGCGCCCGACGACCGCGCCCACGTGTACTCCGAGCTGCCGCTCGCCGCGTCCACCGAGCCGAGCTGGCCGGAGCGGAACCATCCGGCTCTGGTGGACGTCTTCGGGAGCCTCGAAGCGGCGGAGGAGGCGGTGTGGGACCACGTGCTGGACGAGGCCACCGGCGAGACCTTCGCCCAGGAGCTCACGATGTACGAAGGCGCGTGGGAGGCCGGGCCGCCGCATCAGGTGGGCGGGTACTCCGACGCGCTCCAGAGCCCGGTCGAGGCCATGGTGGCACATGCCGCCGGCACCGGCTCGTACGGCGATCCGGCCTTCCAGGAAGAGGCGCGACAGTGGGTCACGCTGCTGCAGGTGGCCGAGGACACCAGGGCCGGGATGGTCTGGGGTGACGGCGCGTACCTGATCTGGAGCATCCGCAAGGATCACCTGGCCGCGCGCGACTTCGCCAAGGTTCATGTCTACATCCAGGGCCACTGACCGAGTTGAGCCGGCGTACTTCCACTCACCTGCTACGCCGGTGGCCGTGGGCGTCTACGCGAGCAGGCTCAGGGCGTAACGTCGCGGTCTCGCCGTGACGAAGCCGCGACGCCGCGGCGACACGGGATCGGAGCACGGCCGGACCAGCCGCCTTTCCTATCGGGACCGGGGGATATCGTGTCTGTTGTGTCAGGTTCCCGTGCCCCCCTCCCTGCCACCGCCCTAGCGCAGACGGTCGTCTTCGCGGCCTTCATCGCGGTGCTCGGAATCTTTCCCGGGCTCTACGTCGGCGGCTCCGGCGTGCCCATCGTGCTGCAGAACGCCGGGCCACTGCTGGCCGGCGGCATCCTGGGCCCCCGCCGTGGCGCCATGTCCGTCGTGCTGTTCCTGGCACTGACCGCGATCGGCCTGCCGCTCCTGTCCGGCGGGCGGGGCGGCGTCGGCCCCTTCGTGGGCCCGAGCGGCGGATTTCTGCTGGGATGGATTCTCTCCGCCCTGGTCACCGGTCTGATCGTGGCTCGGGCGAAGCGTCCGCGGCTGCCGGTGCTGCTGCTCGCCAACGCGGCCGGGCTGGTCGCCGACTATCTGATCGGCGTCCCGTTCCTCGGCGTGTACACCGGTGACCTGCCGGCCGCCGCGGTCCAGTCGCTGGTGTTCCTGCCCGGGGACATCGCCAAGGTGGTGGCCGCCGCGCTGATCGCCGCCGTACTGCACCGCGCCCTGCCCGGCCGGCTGGCGGGATCGGCCGAACGGTCCGCATGACGCTCGCCACACCGCCGATCGTCGGCCCTGGTGCCGTACCCGCCGATCTGCTCGCGCGGGCACACGGGGCCGCCCGGTGGCTGGCCGCGCACCGGATCGCCGAGGGGTCACGTGTGGCGGTGGACTCACCCGACCCGCTGCCCTGGTTCCTCGGCGCGGATCTGCTCGGCGCGGCCTGCCTGGTGGCCGAGCCGACGTGGACGCCACGTGAGCGTGACGCGGTTCTCGCCGACGCGCGCCCGGATCTGGTCGTCACCGGCGTCGCGAAACCCCTCCCGGAACCCCTCCCGGAGTCCGTCGCACACGCGTCCGCCCGGGATGCCGGGCACGTCGGGGATACCAGGAATGTCGGGGACGTCGGCGTCGCACCGGCCGGGGACGACGGCACCTTCTTCTACCTGCCGACCACCTCGGGCAGCAGCGCACGGCCCAAGGTCCTGATCCGTACCCGCCGGTCGTGGCTGCGCAGCTTCGCCGCGCTCGGCCCGCTTCCCGGCCCGGTGCTGATCCCCGGCCCGCTCAGCTCGTCGCTGTTCCTGTTCGGCGCCCTTCACGCTCTGTGGTGCGGACACAGGGTCCAGTCGCTGTCGTGCTGGGAACCGGAGCGCGCCGCCCTGGCCGCGCAGCGGGCCGCCACCGTCCACCTGGTCCCCGCCATGCTGGCGGGGCTGCTCGCCGTACTGGAGCGGAGGCCCGATTTGCGGGAGGGTTGCGCCCTGCGGACGGTCGTCTGCGGCGGCGCGCACCTCGGCGACGACACGCGTGAGCGCTTCGCCCGGCTGCTGCCCGGAGCCGAACTGATCGAGTACTACGGCTCGGCCGAGCACTCGCTGATCGCGCTGCGGCGCGGCACGGACGGCCTGCGCCCCGTCCCCGGCGTACGGCTCGACGTCCGGGACGGCCTGCTGTGGGTCAGCTCGCCACTGGCGTTCAGCGGCCGGCTTCGCGGCGGCACGTTCCACCCGGCCGAAGACGAGTGGTCCACCGTGGGCGACCAGGTCGAGCTGGACGGCACCGGCGCCCTGACCGTACGGGGCCGGGCCGGGGCGGTCGTGTCCAGCGGCGGCAAGCTGGTGGCCGCGGAAGAGGTCGAGGCGGTGCTGCGCACCGTACCCGCGGTGACTGACGTGCTGGTCACCGGAACGCCGCATCCGACGCTCGGCGCGATCGTGACCGCCGTGATCGAGACCACCGCGGACGGCCCGCCCACGCTACGTGAACTCCGCGCGGCGGCGCGGGCCGGTCTCGAACCCGGCAAGCGGCCACGCCGCTGGCTGGCGACCGAGGCGCTGCCCAGAACCGCCTCGGGCAAGCCCGCCCGCGCCACCGTCGCCGAGCGGTTGCGGGACGGCACGCTCGCCGCGGAGCCGATGCGGTGAACGCCGACCTGACACCGGTCGTCGTGGCGGCCAGGCGGACCCCGATCGGCAACGCGGGCGGCGCGCTGCGCCACTTCACCGTCGACGAACTCGCCGCGCCGGTGCTGCGGGGCGTGCTCGACGACTCCGGGCTGGGCTCGGTGGACGACGTCCTGCTCGGCAACGTCTTCGGGCCGGGCGGCAACCCGGCCAGGATCGCGGCGCTGCGCGCCGGTCTCCCCGACAGCGTGCCGGGGGTGACGATCGACCGGCAGTGCGCCAGCGGCCTGGCCGCGATCACGCTGGCCGCCGCGATGATCCGCGCCGGGGAGGGCGAGGCGTACCTCGCCGGAGGGGTGGAGAGCGCCTCGACCGCGCCGCTGCGCGCGTGGCGCCCGGAGGGGGCGGGGGAACCGCCGCGCTACTACACGCGAGCTCCGTTCGCGCCCGCCGAGATCGGCGACCCGGACATGGGCCCGGCCGCAGATCTCGTGGCCGCCGAGGCCGGGATCTCCCGGGAACGGCAGGACGCCTTCGCCGTACGCAGCCACGCCCGCGCGGTGCGGGCGCAACTGACCGGCCGGTTCGCCGCCGAACTCGTCCCGGTCGGCGGCGTCGAGCGGGACGAACGCCCCCGCGCCGGGTTCACCATGGAACGGCTGGCCAGGTTCCCGCCCGCCTTCACCTCGGACGGCACCGCCACCGCGGCCAACTCGTGCGGGATCAGCGACGGCGCGGCGGCCGTGCTGCTGGTGAGCGAGACGCTGCGCCGCCGGCACGGACTGCCCGGCCTGCGGCTGCTCTCCTCGGCCACCTCGGCCGTCGACCCGAACCGGCTCGGCCTCGGCGCGGTGCCGGCGATGCGATCGGTGCTCGACCGCACACCGGACGTGGTCGAGTTCAACGAGGCGTTCGCCGGGCAGACGCTCGCCTGCCTCGACGGCGCCGGCATCGACGAGCACACGGTCAGCCCCGACGGCGGCGCGATAGCGCTGGGGCATCCCTGGGGAGCGTCGGGCGCCGTGCTGGTGGTCCGGCTGTTCGCCACGCTGGTACGGCTCCGCGGCTCCGGCTCCGGTCTCGCCGCGCTGTCCGCGGGCGGAGGTGTCGGCGTGGCGACAGCCTGGGAGGCGGTGTCGTGATCGAGTTCGAGGGTGTCGGGCACCACTACGGCGAGCGGGTCGTGCTGTCGGATGTGGACCTTCGGCTGCCCGAGCGGCGGGTGGCCTTCGTCGGTGCGAACGGCTCCGGCAAGTCCACCCTGGCCCGCATGATCAACGGACTGGTCCAGCCCGCCACCGGGCGCGTACTCGTGGACGGGCTCGACCCGAGCCGTGACGGCCGTGCCGTACGGCGCCGGGTCGGGTTCGTCTTCACCAACCCGGACAGCCAGATCGTGATGCCGACCGCGGGCGAGGACGTGGCGTTCTCGCTGCGGCGCGGCGGCCTGTCGAGGAAGGAGCGCGCCGAGCGGGCGGCCGAGGTGCTGGCCGAATACGGGCTGGGCGGTTACGCCGACCATCCCGCGCACCAGCTGTCCGGCGGTCAGAAGCAGCTGCTCGCACTGTGCGCGATGCTCGTGCTCGACCCTGACGTGCTGGTCTGCGACGAGCCGACGACGTTGCTCGACCTGCGCAACAAGCGGCGGTTCGTCGACCTGCTCGCCGGGTTGACGCAGCAGGTCGTCCTGGTCACGCACGACCTCGACCTGCTCGGCGCGTTCGACCGCGTCATCGTGCTCGACGGCGGCCGCGTCGTGGCCGACGACGAGCCTGAGCCCGCGCTGCGCCACTACAGAACGCTCGTCACATGATGATCGGCGGGTGGTACGAGCCGGGGTCGAGCCCGCTGCACCGGACCCCTGCCGGCGGCAAGTTCCTGGTCCTTCTCGGACTGGCCGCGGTGGTGTTCGTCCTGCGGTCGCCGGTCTGGCTCGGCGGGACCTGCGCCGTCGTACTCCTCGGGTACGGGGTGGCACGGGTCTCGCTCCGGCGCTGCGGGCAGCTCGCCCGTACGCTCGTGCCACTGGTGGTGTTCGTGTTCGCGCTGCAGTGGTGGCTGCTCGGCGCGGAGCAGGCGCTGGTGGTGTGCCTGCGGATCGTGGCCGCGTTGGCCGCCGCGAACCTCTTCACCATCACCACCAGGGTGGACGACGTGGTGTCCGCGGTGGAGCGCGCGCTGCGGCCGCTCGCCCGGTTCGGGGTCCGGCCGGACCGGATCGGACTGCTCATCGGGCTCACCCTGCAGGCCGTGGCCACGCTGTCCGGGGTCGCCGCCGAGGTACGGGAGGCCGCCAAGGCGCGTGGCGCGGAGCGTTCGGTGACCGCGTTCGCGGTGCCGTTCCTGGTCAGGACCCTGCGGCACGCCGACGAGCTGGGCGAGGCACTCGCCGCGCGCGGCGAAGGCGACGGCTGACAATGGTCAGCAGGTCCCGCGATTCCGCGCGCCCGGTGGCCGGTCAGATCGCTCCGGCGTACGTCCAGGCACCGGCGTGCCGGACGAAGCGACTGTGCTCCTCCATCTCTCCCGGCGTTCCATGGTCGACGTAATGGGCGCGGAACCGCACCGTGCCCTCGGTGTGGATGGCGCTGCCGCCCGTGGTCTCCAGGATCTCCAGGCGCGTCCACCGTGTCCCGCGGCCGAGGTCGACGCGCTCCGGACGGGTCGACGGGTGCCAGGTGCGCAGGAGATAGTCGGCGTCTCCGACGCTGAAGGCGCTGAACCTCGACCGCATCAACGCCTCCGCGGTCGTCGCGGCCGCCTCTCCCCGGTGCAGCCGTCCGCAGCAGTCGCGGTACGGCGCCGCCGCCCCGCAGGGGCAGGAGGAGGCGGGAGCGGGACGGGACTGGGAGCGTGCGCTGCGTCGGGGCATCCGCTCATTCTGCCCGGTGCCGCCAGTGCCCGGTCCACTGCCAGAAGCACGCCGTCGGATCCGAACGGCTACCGGTCCGAGGTCTCCCGCTCGCGAAGCGGCTGCTCGACAGCTTCTTGGACGCGGAGCTTGGTCTGACGACGGCGGCGGGCAACCAGAGCCGCGACGACGATCCCGCACAGGACGATGAGGCAAAGCAGCAGTGCCCAGGGGGCGGTCCAGGCGTGTGCGGTGCTCTCGACGGCGGCGAGCGGGGCGACCGAGCCCGACGCGTCGGTGAGCAGCGGGACGAGGGTGACCGTCCCCGCCAGTCTCAACACGGGAGCCACTCCGTGTACCGGCACGGAGACCTTCCAGGTGTCGCCCGGCAGCAGTTGCGGCGAGTCGTCGATCTGGGCCGCGTGGACGCCCAAGCGCCCGAAGGGGCCGGATACGGCCACCGCTTGCCGAGCGGTGAGGATGGCGTTGCCCGTGTTGCGGATCGTGTACGTGACGGTGGCGTCACCCTTCCCGAACGGACTGGGCGTGCCCGAGTAGCGCACGTGCATGTCCTCTACAGACAGGCTCGGCTTGAGCTCCCCACCCACGCGCAGACGGATCCGGATGCCGAGACGCCGGTCCCCATCGCTCCCGTCCGCTTCACCGGCCTGGGTCGGCGAGGTGACGATGCCGCCCATGTATTCGCCGGGCGCGGCGTTGTCCGGAAGAGCGACCGTGAACGGTATCTCGACCGACTCGCCGGGCCGGACCGTCACGTCGGACCGGTTCGTGTGGACCCACGCACCCACCCCTGCCGACTTCGCGTCCCTGGTGATCAGGTCGAGCCGGCCCTGCTTGGTGGTGAATCCGTCTGCGGCATAAACGACCATATGGAGCGGCGTTGTGCCGTGGTTGACGATCACGAGACCGTCATCGAGCCGCCCGCCCGGGTCGAGGGTGTAGTTGTAGTTCGGCCGGCCGGTCCCGAAGTCGCCCGAGGCCGTCGTGACCGCCCAGGAGACCTCACCGTCCGCCGCCGCGGCAGGTCCTGTCCCCACTCCGAGGAAGCCGAGCGCGGCGAGCAGCACCACGACGCCGGCCTGGGCGAGGGATCCGGCGGC